>NZ_AHMO02000008.1:2085000-2457338 GCF_000243715.2 Leptospira broomii serovar Hurstbridge str. 5399 | reverse complement strand
ACTCCGAACTGTCTCGCATACCCCGTTGCTGCCCCACTCGCCGCTCCTACAAGCGCTCCTTCCATTCCTCCGTTCTGGTAGCCTTGTACTGCTTGCAATGCTGCCTGCCCTACTGCCATCATCTCCGGGCCTGCTATAAAAGACGCTGCTATACTTGCTACTGTCACGAGTCCTGACGTGATCTCTTGTGTCCTAGCTTTTGCTTTTGCTTTCTTGTCTGCCTGCTTCTTTTCAAACCAGCTTACGAGTTGGCTTGCCATGTCAGGGCTCATCCCGGTTGCATTTGCAATCGCTGTAGCCATTGCAGCATTCACCTTATCCTGGATCTGGCCTTTAGCCCAGGACTCGAATGTCCCGCCTTGCAGCATTGCCTTCGCTAAGCTTTGTACATCCGATGCATAGCTTGCTGCCGATTGGGCCGCTGCTTGGAAGGCTAGATCGTTCTTCGCGTTTTGTGCATTCAGCGAGTTGATTTGCGTGTTTAAGGTTTTGATTGCTGTATTATACGATTTATGAAACGAATCTTCGTTCGTTCGATTCTCTGTAAGAACCGAGTTCGTATCCCAGTTTTGGAATAGATTTCCTCCACTCGCTATCTTAATCGTCGATGGAGCTCCTATATAAACGTTTTGGTTCGTTTTCGTCGCTTCGTAGTCGCTTGAGTTCGTTGCATCTCCGCCTGCTTTCAATTTAGCGTGGCCGTCTTCGATTGCTGTCGTATACGTTATATTCCCGTAGCTATCCACAACCGCGTTCTTACCAAGTGACGAGGCTATCTGGTTTACCGCATTTTGTTTCGTTGTTATCGCTTGTTCGTTCAGCCGGCTCTCTAACGCTACGTTACCTGCTCCAATCAACGATTGCTGGAATACGGTTAGTACGTTATTAAGGCTGGATGTATCTACGTTCGGCGCCGTCGTATCTGCATTCAGTACTGCGCTGGAATTAGGTAAGGAGATATTTGAAATATTAGGTATTTGTATTTGAACATGTCTAGACTCGTCGTCATCGTCTCCTCGATGAGTTTCGCCCGAGGAAGTGGAAGTTTGAGAACTCAGACTCGCAAGCCAACTCTGTTTCTGAGTATCTAAATTTGCCACTCCATCGCTGTACGAAGTTTGTAATTGTGCCTCATAGGCAACGGCCTGTGCATGCCAAGCAGCATATTGCGCTTGGTACGCGGACATTTGTCCTTCCCAATTACTAATCGAAGGACTAAGAGTATTCCATGTACCAAGCTCGGAATTTAAGTTAGATGCAAATCCGTTCCAAGCCTGTGCATTAGCGCCGGCTGTAAGGTCTTTGATTTGAAAATCGATCGAATAAGTGAGTTTATCTTCAGTAAAATAAGCAGTAACGGGTAAGAACACTCCAAACGCCCAAAGACCGGTCGCGCTAAAATCAAAGGCATTTAACCCAGAAGTCGAATAGCTTAAACCATCCCCGGAATGCCAAAGAGTGACAGGGAAAGGGGTATAATTGTTATTATATCCCGTGCTAGTGCCTACAAAATCAGCTCTGCTGATACCAACAATTTGAGTCTTCGTCGGATCATAGCCGTACGTTGAATACAAATAACTCAGCAAAGTAGCATCTTGAGAATTCTTTCCACCATCTATATAGGTCATAATTGCATTGATGGCAGAATTTGCAGATCGTACGCTATTCGCATAATTCACTACATCTTGGAAATTATTCAGTTGATAATCAGCAAAACCAACAGCTGAATTAGAATTTGTTAATGAATGCGGTAGGGATTGTTGGGTCCAATAATTGGAATTTTGCGTGGCTTGGGTCTCCTGTTGCTGTAGATATGCAGTCATCTGGGAGGCAAGCGTGGACAGAGAGGTTCCATTCTGAAGTCCCTGATCCAAGTTTGAGATCAAAGTCTGTAAATCCGTTCCGGATTGATTCATGGAGGACCAGTTCACCGAACCGTCGGCGTTGGTATTATAAAATAGCGCTGTATTCTGGAGAGAAGACGCCAATTGATTCACGGCCGTTTGAATATTGGATCGTACCGCATTTTCGTAATTTTGAAGCTGCTGGATATTCTGTTGGTATTGTGCATCCGTTTGGTTGATGGACGCCAGTTGGTTCTGATAGTTTTGTTGTAAAGATGTCAGAGAATCCGAAAAGTTCTGCAGTCCTTTATTAAGAGAACCTTGGAAATTGCTATCCGTGACGGCATTGGAAGGAAGATTCGAATTTTGCAGGCTCAACAAAAACGAATTCTGATCGTCCGCGACCTGGGTTTCGATCTGCGTCAGCCAAGCCTGTTCCGATTGGCTCGCCTGAGATTCTATCATTTTATTGATATAGGCTGCCGTGGCCGGATCACTCGCGTACTGAGTATTTACGTTTGCTTCTAAGGCCGCAATTTCTTGGTTTGCCAAGTTTTCCCAAGTCCCTTTCAGAACTCCGAATCCCTGGTTAACGATCGTATTCCAAGCATCGATCGAATGGGACTCATTCGCTAGGTCCACGTATTGATTGAAGTTCTGATTCGAAAGTTGAGGAGCGTTGAAATTCGGGACGTTAACCGGTTGAGAGTAGAGAATCGAAAGTGGGAAAAGAAGAACCCAAAGATAACTGAAAAGAATCGAAGCGGAAAAAAACTTTTGCCCCTTTTTAAATTTTAAAATGGAATATTTCTCTTTCTTTCTCATCAAACTACCCGGATTGCCTTGAAATAGCGTCTTAGTAGCTAACCTGGAAAGAAATTAGAATCCAGTCCATAAAAAAAGAACTGCCTGCCGCCCTTTTGTCACATTGGACTCAAAAAAGGAATAACCCGAAGGGAGTATCACTAAGGGGGTAAGAAGAGGAAAGAGAAGAAAAAGCGGCAGATAAGCCCACCGCTCTCTTACAAAGGTGACTAACGTTTAGTTAATAGATAAAGAATAGGAAGTGCCCGCATTCGGTACGCCTACAACGAAGCATCTATAGTTTCCTGCGTTAGTTGTCACGGAGCTATTCGAGTAGGGTGCGTTCACTGAAAATGCATCAAAATTCGAAACGGTATTATAATTAGTCCCATTTATTGTTATGTTCGATTTACCAATGGACAAGGAGTTTCCAGTCGCTCCTGAAGGAGTGGAACTAAAAGTAACTGTATCGGTAGTTCCACCAGTGCTAATATAGTAATAATAAAATGTTCCTGATGTCGACCCTCCAGTCACTGCGGCCCCACCTTTAGTCAAAGCAGTTGCTCCGATACAAGATGCCTTGTTTTGAGCCAATGCCACAGCCAAGAGAGAGGATTGATCGTCGCTTGAGGATTTCTTACATCCGCTAACAATTGTTAATAAAAGAATCGAGGAAAAAAGGATTCGGGAAAACGCTTTCATGAAAATGGAATCTCCTAAAGTACCGGGTTTCCCCGTACTTGCGAGAGTTAGTGCCTTGGTTGGTTTTTCGTCAATCCTGTTTTGGCTCAAAAAACGGGCCCGAGTGTTAGGAAGTTCTTTTTCCTTTGGAAGGTGCCGATTTCAATTGTCGGTCGTTCTCCCACAGACCCGAGTATATAAGCGATCCGTCCGAGTCCAGAAGTACCCCGAATCCGTGTCGCTTCCCCTCCTGCCATTCCCCAATATACCTGGTCTGATCCTCGTAAACGTACATTCCTTTTCCTTGATAGATGACTCCCTTTCGATACTCGCCGTCTAAGACCAGCTTCCCGTCGTTCAGGATCAACTTCCCTTTACCGGACGGCTCTCCTTTTTCCCACTGCCCGATGTACCTAACGCCGCCCTTCCAGCTAAAAGCCCCGAAGCCTTCTTTAACATTGGCCGAAAAATGCCCCTCGTAAACATCCCCGTTCGCATACGAATAGATCCCGTAACCGTTCTTCTTCCCCCAGGACCATTCGCCAAAGTACCTCTCTCCCTTTTGGCTCCGAAACTCTCCGTTCCCATGACCCTTTCGCAAAAGGAATTCTCCTTTATATTCGTTTCCGTCCGGATACGACATGACCCCTGTTCCGAACCAGCAACTTCCGCTCTTGCAAGTTCCGTTTGCGGAAGATAAAAAGAAGGGAACTACCACGATCGCAAACCAACCCAGGAACAGCAGTAATACGATCCATTGCGTCTTTTTGGAGTAAGGAATCGACCTGGCAAAAGCGTAAAATCTAGGAACCTGGATGGATTGCAAAAAATTAATAAAAGTTTTCTTCATTTTACTTTATCCGATTTTGCGGGAATCTCATAACCCAGGGCTCTCGCTTTTTCGGCGTATTTTTCCGCTCTAGCGGAAATTCCGATCACTCTAAAAACTTTTGACAACCTGTAGTTCGCAAAAGCCACCCGATCCGAATCTTCCGCGACTTTCAGATAGCTGCGCACAGCCTCGGACGGTTTGCCTAGCTTTTCCTCGATCAAACCCCGCAATATCCAAGCCTCCGTTTTTTCCGGATCGATTTCTAAAATGGAATTCACACCGAGTAAGATCTCGCTCGGATCTTCTCCTAAAATAAACCGGGTCCTAAACCACCAAATTCCCGAATTCAATCTACCTGGATTATTGGCAAAGTCCTCGCCGAAAATTTCCTTAGCCTTCTTAAAATCTTCCGAATAAAAATAACATTTCCCCAGCATCAATCGGGTGGAAAGATAATCCGGATCATCCTGATAAACCTTCTGGAATTCGCCGATCGCCGTATCCAATTTTTTTTCCTGAAAAAAAGCCGCACCGGACGCATAATGATCTTTCGTTTCTTTAGAAACCCCGCCGCAACCGACGTCGAGAAAGAAAACGCTCAAAAGAAAAAGTCCGTTTCGACGGAAAAGAAGGCGAGTGACGTCTTGAATAAAGGATCGCATCTGTCTCGGTTTATCCCCTTGGAACTGAAAGAATAGATAGAAAGTTTGCACAACCGAATCCCAGTCAAACAAAAAGAACTACCCAAAGTCTTATTTCACTCGACACGGAACTCCTCTCTCCTATTTTATTAAGGAAAAAATCATATAGGATTACTATGCGGATCGAAATCGTCGCTGCGATCAAAGAGAGACTGGCCAATCAGATCAACGAAATCCGGAATGTACTCCGGAAAAAAATCGACTTAGAGACCTGGATGGACGATCCACTGCGTTCCGGAATTGTTCGGTATTCCACTCTATTTGCGGTTACAAGTATCCTAAATGCGATAAATATACTGATCTACGTATATGTAAAGGATTTCAATCCCAACGCAACCATAGAAGGTCTATATGCGCAGAAAGAAATCGGCAGTATCGTCTACTTCTTCTCCCACTACCCGCAGAATATATTCGGGTTCGTGCTGCTCTGGGGAATGATGCCGATTCTGTTAGGCGCTTGTTGGTATGTTTCCTTTACGATCCTAAAAGGAAAAGGGGAAAACCCGTCTAAGCCGACGATCTTACTCTTATCCCTCAATACGCTACTGATTCCAATACTAGGCATCGCGGCCCAAGAAGTGTTCAGTCTCTTAAAATTCCCGTTTGTTGCAGGCAAAATCATCCCGCTAATCCTCACCTTCCTCTGGGCGGTCCTGACGCTTGGAACCTATATCGGAAGTTTACTCTATGCAATCCAAGGATTCCGAAAACAATTCGATCAGCCTACAGGCCGAGCCGCGGTCATCGCGCTTTCGCCCGCCGTCTTTGCCTTAATCGGATATGCACTTTTCTATTAGGAAACATTCCTTGAAATACATAAAAAATACCGCCGTATTCTCTCTCATAGCTCTAACCTTTCTACTTTGCGGACCCAAAGATCCGATCAAGCAGGCAATCGAAACCAATAAACAAGGAGCGGAGCTACTCCCGTCCAATCCCGAAAAAGCGCTCAACAAATTTCTGGAAGCCTCGGAACTGGACCCTAAACAAGCGGAGTACCGAACCAATGCCGGAATCGCCTACATGACGATGGACCGAAAAAAAGAGGCCCTAGAGAAATTCGGAGAAGCCGTCCAAATCGATTCCAAATATATGCAGGCGTACTACAACAGTGGTGTGATCTTGGAAAGCCTAGGTCGACACAAGGAAGCGATCCAAAACTATGAATCCGCACTAAAGCTGACCACGGACGACACACCCGAAATCATATACAATCTCGCCCTATCGAACGAAAACTCGGGACAAAAAGAGGACGCAATCGAATACTATTCCA
Organism: Leptospira broomii serovar Hurstbridge str. 5399; assembly: GCF_000243715.2. Taxonomy (NCBI): domain Bacteria; kingdom Pseudomonadati; phylum Spirochaetota; class Leptospiria; order Leptospirales; family Leptospiraceae; genus Leptospira; species Leptospira broomii. The sequence continues at coordinate 2,451,203 of NZ_AHMO02000008.1, read as the reverse complement.
AATTCGTAAAAATTGCACCCGCATCCTTTAAACCTGCGATCGAAGAGGCAAAAACTCGAATCCAAAAGCTCGGCGGAAAAAAGAATGCCGAAGCAAAAGAAACCAAACGAGTAAAATCAAAAAAAGCAAAAAGAAATAAGAATTAAAAACGAAAGAAAATAACGAAAAAACCCGAAAGATAAAAAACTATTCCGGCCTCCAGGCCCGATCCAACTCTTCCACATCCTTTTCCCAAGCGGGAGGATCGTAAGAAAATTCTTCAACGACCTTACTCCGATCGCTCGGAAAAACCCAAAGGGCGGAAATCGTCCAAAAAGAATTTTTCGTCTCCAGGTTCTTGACCACATTCAATTTGGAATCATAGACTCTAAAAAAAGAGTCGGTCTGTTTCTGCCAAACCGTAGGCAAGATACCCAGGCTAAGAAAACTGAAGGGAAAAGACACGGCAAACGAGACAGCGCCGACGAAAGTAGGCCGCCAAAACACCGGAGTAAAGAACCCGACAACAAAATAGTCCACGTTCCTCTTTTTTAACCGAAAAGATTTGGAACTAGCGTCCCAATCCAAAACCTCGCAAATATCGGGCAACGCGCCCGCCGCCAGATGTTTATACGAAAATTCTATAAAATCCTTAATATTCTCTTCCGGTATATTTTCTTCCCAAGTCGTGGAAGGAAATTTGGAAATCGGCTCTCCCCAAGAAAGCGGGGAAACAACCTGCGAAGACAACGGATATGCCGCCCTATGATCCGAAGGAACGTTTCTCCTACCCTTAAAAAAGGCCGACTTTAAATCGGTACCATATTTTTGGGAGATGACACTCTTGCAAGGAGAGTTGATCCAGCCGTCTAATTTCACTCCCACGGTAGAGGTCGAATAAGGATGAAAGCCGACTAAAGCGACTTTCTTCCTGGAATCAAGTCTCACTTTCGGAACGGGTTCGGACCCGACTAAATTAGCCGCCGTACAGGAAAAAACGAAAAAGAAAAGACCTAAAACAAGGAGAAAACGCATAGCCCGAGCATGACCACACACACGACAGTGTCCATAAAATTAAATAGCTTAACCTAAAACTAAATCGATCCATAATATGGTTTCATCGGAGCAGCCCTCTGCATGGATGTAAAGGTGATGGTAATCCAATAAGAAAGTTGGACTTACAGTAACTGTTTACTTCTACTTCTCAGCCACCATACGAATGATATCATTTGCTTGGATTATCGAGTCCATCAAATCGGTATTCGGGAGATTAAAAAAATCAACACTCATTAAATTCGTTCCATTTTTTAAAATTGGATCACTAGATAATTTTCTAATTACGCGAGTCGCCATTGGATTGACTTGACTTTCAGCCAACCCCCCAACATTTGTTGTCCAGATATTAAAATCGCATGATAGAAAGATTTTTTGATCGGAAGACCATATATTTGGGCTTTTCGAAAGATCATCTGCTCTTTTTGAAACAGCGTCAGTTATATTTTTCTCAACTATGTTCAATCTTTCGGAATCTAAAGGAGACCCAAACTGGGATTGTTCTGTAACCCATGTTCCTTGAACAAATTGGTTCCAGTCTAATGCCCAAGTTGGTCTACTGCCGTTAGCTTCGAGCTTGTTAAGTGATTTTGTAAAAAGTAAAACGCGCTGATTTGATTTCAAAAGATGCTCATATGTTATGTCCGGAGTTAATGGCTCATTAAATAAAAGTTCTCTAAATACATCCTGCGTCTTCCAGAGTACGTAATATTCTTGTTCGGCTGTTAGGTTTCCATTATCAGATCCCGAAAGAAATATTAATATGAATTCGTTCTCAGGCGTACAATTTGGTATTCTCATAGTGAGGAAAGCTTTCATTGAATATAAAGCGGCTTCGTATTGTTGACGCTCAATTTCATTTCCAATTGGAGGACAATTATCATTATGATGCATCACATACCAATTGTTTGATACGCGAACACGAATATCGAAGCAACGAATACCGCCCATAAGTTGCTCCAATATATTTCTCTCTTGGCACTTGACCATAATGGTATTTTGTCCATTATAACAACCAGAATTATGTGTTGCGAGAATTGGAATATTACCCAGTAATCTTTTCCTATAAACGTGATCGCCCATCCAAGTTGCATAGTTAAATGACATAGCTAACTCCCTTTTTAAGGAGACACCGTTATGCTATTAACTTTTTTCTGAAAGAAGAAATTATTTATTTTGTACGTTTTAATTTTATCTCTTTAAAATCACATTGAACAGTCAATACGTACTACTACGGAGAACTCTTGTGAACGCTGCGGCTTATACTGATTTCGATTCTTTTTGTCTCGGCTTCCATCGACTTCAGGATATCTTGAAATTTCGGAATTTCTTCGCGGTTATAATTTAAGCCATGACCCTTCTTCCTTCTATCGAAATCCGTAAAAAGTGAAATTATCTGCTCAGAATTATTCGAGCATTTCGGAACGAGGGACTTTCTCTATCCATTGGAACAAAATCTGTCACTTTTAAGATAGAAGGACTATAGCGAGACCCATCGGTTACCTTTGTAAAGAAATCAATAAAAATCATTTCGTCGACGCTTAGTATATTTGTAATCATTTTTGAGAAATATTTAAACTGGAGTTTCCCCGAAAAAACGGACATGGTCATGCAGTAATTTTTTCTCTGAACTCGACGGGGCTAAGATAACCTAAAGTCGAGTGTCGTCTCCTTCTGTTGTAATATCTTTCGATATAGTCGAACAGAAAATATTTCGCTTCCTTAATTGTGTTGAATTTTCTTCTATAAACTTCCTCTACTTTCGGAGTTTTAAAGAAAGATTCCATCGGAGCATTGTCGTAGCAGTTGCCTTTCCTACTCATGCTCTGAATAAATTCATTCGTATTTAACTCTTTTCTAAAGTCTTCACTGACATACTGGACTCCTCTATCAGAATGAAATATAATTCCTTTTGGCGATTTTCTCCTGATCAAAGCCCTTTTGAAAGCAGTAAGCAGGTGCCGAGTCTCAAGACTAGGTGCTATTTCCCATCCCATAATCTCTCTATTGAATAGATCCTTAATTACAAATAGATAATTCGCTTTTCCAGCGATAGGTATATACGTAATATTGGTGAGAATGTTTTTGGTGAGATCAGTGTAGTAGGATAGATTTAGATTAGGAAAGCGATTGTTGAAGAGGTCTTTAGCAGTGAGAGGCTTTAGATTAGAAAGGTTGTGAGGCAGGATTGATTTTGAGTTTCTTGGAGCAATGGACAAAGCGGAGGAGCCGAGAACTTTCCGAAGGAAAGGAAGCGCCTGGACCCGCGCTTGGCTTAGCCTGATGAGGAAGGAAGACTCGGAATCATTCTTCCCGGACAATCCTAAAATAATTACCGTCTTTCCAATTTTCGTATTTAGACCAAGATATTTTCTTTCCTTTGGGAATATAAGGAGAATCTAATGGTTTAGTCTTAATACCGTGAAACAAAGAGTAAATTCCGACCGCCAATGAGATCGCGACATCCTTTCTTCGCTTCGTCAGAATTTTCATATCTTTTTCTTTATCGATATAACCGATTTCAAGATATGCCGAAATAGCGTTGATGAAAGTGGGAAGACTATAAGTTGAAATATAAGGATCGTTGATCGGCCCGGGATGAGAAAGTTCGACTTCTTCCGTCGGTATGGAGCGAAGTCCGTATTGAACGAATCTCATCAGTTCGACGGCAGCAAAATTATTATCGCCTCCGAATCCTTCCGGCCCGTCTTCCCTCCTCCATAATTCAACCTGAGAACGTTCTCGATCCCAGAACGGACCTTTAGCGGAATACTCGGAGTGTTTTTTTGCATAGGGGCCAGGACCTCCTAGTTTAGCTCTCTCGATCCAGCCTGGCGAATCCGCATATTTCCAGGTCACCATATTTTGACGATAGCCTTCGAAGTTCGCGAGGTCGGATTTCTTTCCCGATTTATTGGGCCAGTAACCGTTGAAATAGATCCACGAATCGGCGACCGCGTTTTGTAAAGTTGACCATTCCATCTTAAATCGCATCCATTCCTTCCACGGCCCGTTCTCGAAGGATTTTGAAGAAGCTCCCTCCGAAATCTTTCTCAACGCATAGAACGTACGATAGGAAGGGGTAAGAACGGCAGCCATACCGCCGGGATGATCCTTCCAGCTAGGATTCAAATGCAAAGAGAGAACGAGATAGGGACGAGAAGCGTTGATTCTGGAGATTCGTCCGGATCGAATTTTACCCGACTTCTTGTCGGGGTAATCGTAAAGACGGTAATTGGCGTTCGGATCGGAAGATAAATCGACACCCTCTTCGGAGGCTGTCTCTTCTCGGGTTAAATCCGAATCGATTCGAATCCAAGGCAGGGAATCGTTCGTAAACCGCTTTGCATATCCTTGAAACGTATCGAAACCTTCCGAAGTTTTCGTAAGATCCAAAACTTCCTTCACTTCTTTGGCGAGCGCGAGAACAACCTCGCTTTCTCTTCGCCCCTTGGACTTCGCTCCCGCTTTGTAGGGTTCCAAATACTTCTGAGTAACAGGATCGTATTTATCACCGTGTTCTTCTTTAGGCTTAAGATCGAGACCGCCGTGCCCGGGATCGATTAAAATATTAAACGTTTTTTTCGGAACTTCCTGAGAAGAGAGAGAAGTTGTAAAAAAAATAATGATTAGAAAAATAGGAAATTTTTTGTCCACTTAAGGAAACGATTTTATCCCGACGGATTCGTGTAAAGCTTGTTACTCAACGAAAAAATGAAAGCAACTTCGACGGAAATCCGGGGAAATATTCCCCGGTTAAAACCATAACCTTACCCGCAAGTCTAAAGCGGTCGCAATAGTTCATACAGGAAAGCGATTCAGCTTAAATCACCATGCCTTCCGTCCTTTGTAAACGGGCGAATTAAAGTTTTGATTCGGAAAAAATCAGGTTTCGGTTATCGCTGAGATCCACCTTGTATTTTTCGCGGACCGTCTTACTCTCTTCTTCCGGTTTCAAGCGACTTAAGATAGAAATTCCGTATTCTTTCGCGAGACGAAGATGAATCAGGCTGTCTTTATACCGGGAATCTTTTCTCATTCTTTCGGCCTGGATATATTCGTAATATGCGATTTGCAGCTTGTGATGATTTTGGGAAATATCTCGACCCGCAACGCTCTTGGCTGCTTCAGCTGGACCTTGTTTTTGCTCTACCCCTACAATCGTGTCGGCGCATTCGCCTAAGAGCTGATCCACTTTCTGATTATAAAGATCGGAAAATTTTCCGTACAATTTATTAGTAGCGAGTTCGGTTTCTTTGGTTTTGCGACCCGAAACGACGTATTTTCTCATTAGGTAGAATTTATACGCTTCATTGTATTTTTTCCAAATGGAATCGAACTCTTCCTGAGATCCTTGCACTTGAGAACCGAAGTTTTTCACGACGATTTGTAGTGCGGCTAAATCGTGCTTCAGTTTAGTCTGAGTGGAATCCAAGGTTCTGGCATAATGAAATTCTTCCAAATAATCGCCCTGATATTTCGGATCATCCGCGACGCTTGCCAGTTCTGCCGTTTTTGAGTCGTTGCCTTGCGGTTTATTTTGTGCGATCACCCCGTAGGTAGTAACCAATAAAAATCCTAATACCGCGAGTTTCATAGGGAAAAAACTTTTTTTCATGCTATCGCCCCCTCGCGGCAATATAGCACATTCTGTTGACGTGTAACAAGCTTTTTACTAGTAAAAATCGATGCAGATTAGACCGTCTCCGACGGGGAACAGAGTATAAGGCAAGCCCGATTCTTTTAGGATCGCCCAGAATGAACGGATCGCCTGGTCGGAGGGGGCCTGGCGATTAGGATCTGCCGGCCTCCCATGCCAGAGCACATTATCAAATACGGCTCTAAGCCTTCTTCCCTTTCCGGAATCTCGAATCAATTTTAGAATTTCCGGATATCGAATCTTATCGCAATCGACAAATAGGAATTCCCTTTCGTCCGTCGTCGAAGATAAAAATCTTCTACAAGCCTCTAAGCATTCTCCGCGTAGGAGCTCCACTCGAGAGGAGCTGTCGGCCAACCGATCCAGATAGGATTGAGTCTTTTCCATAAATTGAATTTCTCGATCTACACTTTGGATTTTAGCGGTTTCATTTAAAGCTGAATAAATCCAAATCAAAGAGACTCCGTATCCCGTCCCTAATTCAAGGATTCTAACTGGAACCCAGGATGAGACGAGAAAGGCGAGTACCGCTCCCGAGGCCGGGGAAAGAACCGGAACCTTATCTCTGGAAGCGTTTTCTTCCAGATGATAGAGCCACGGATAAGGACGACGAACTAGATCGCGATCGATCCATTCCTCCAAGCCGTCTTTGTAAAGCGACAATCCTTTTTTATCCGGTTGTTTATTTGAATCAGACATATTCAAAATTTCTTTATTATACTACGCTCATTCAGGTAGAAAAAGATGAAATCGATCCCTCTCCGAAGCGGGAATTTTCTTAGCGATCACTTTCTTGATATAAGGTATCGGGTATCGTTTAGAGAAATGAATGAGTACGATTTTTTCGTTTTTGAAAGCCGACAAATTATGAAGAATTTCATCCAGATGAATATGCCCCCATTCTCTTGCCTTCGCGACATCCCGTTCTTCGTCGATATATGTGCATTCCAGAAAAATAACTTCAGACTCCGCAACATCCTTGTGAGTTAGCACGTATTCGATTTTTGTATCGCCGGAAAAACTAACGACCGGCTTCGAAATGATTTCGTCGATCGGTCCGGAAACTTTTTTTTTCTCGGCGAGCTCGGCGGAACCAAGTCCTTGAAATTCCGTTTTTAATTTTTTCTTACGTTCGTAAACGGTATAACCTTGAGAAACGACTCGATGGAATGTCCTCCAAGGTTTGAAGGTATGGTACGGATCTATCTCGACTTCTTCGCCTTCCGCAACTCCGAATAATTCGTATCGATAAGGAAAATCCTCTATCTTGGAATAAAGAGCCAAGATTTCGTGCAGAGGAGTTTCCAGCTCCTTCGGAACGTAAATTTTAGGAGGAGTGAGTTTACGCAAGGATCGTTGGGAAACATAATAAGGGATTCCCGCAGAGTGATCCAAATGAGCGTGAGTCAATAACAACTTACCGATATGAATCTTATTAGGATTCTGATGACCGATATCGAACATCAGATTTAAGTTCGGCATAATAATCGAAGTGCGGATTCCTCCTTCGGAAATTCCCTCGTAGGAATACCGCTTATGTTCGAAACGACTTTGCATCCTAAGGAACGGGGTCCTCTGGACCGATCACTTTCAAAGAGGGAAGATCCTGCTGGACCGATGTTTTCGGTCCCGAAACGATAGCAGTCAATCCGTCTCTACGGAAATACGTTTTTCCGACTTTTCGCAGATCTTCCAAACTCACCGCTTGAATTTTATCCCGATAAATACGAAGATAATCCTTAGGCATGCGGTGTTCCCTAAATCGAGCCTCATTTCTGAGAATTTCAAGAGAGTCCGTAAAAAGAAAAATAAATTTATTCAGAATCGCTTCTTTAGCGTTCTTTAATTCTTCTTCGGTTATTTTCGAGAATGTTTTATCGCTTAAAATTTCTCCCATTAAATCGTAAACTTCCATAGTAGTTTGCGATTTGGTTTGGGTCATGAAAAAAATCAAAGAATGGTCTTTTTCAAAAATAGGGTGACTAGACGAAGAATAAGCCAGCCCCTTATCCGAACGAATCCTGCTCATAAAATAGGAATTAAAGCCGCCTCCGCCTACGATATAGTTCAGAAGTTGGATCGCATAAAAATCGGGATGATTGTGCGCAGGTCCGACTCCCAAAAATAGGACTACATTTTGAGTGTTACCTTTGTCGACGATGAGATTCTTATATCCCACCGATTTTAAGTTCTTCTCAAGTTCCGTCTGCGACAACAATTCGGGGTCCTTCTTCGCTACTTCATTCGAATTAGGTAATACTTCGGCCAAAAAGCCCGGTACTTCCGATTCCCGCCATTCTCCGGTGACTAAAACCGATTTACGGGATTTTAAGACGACATTCTTATAATAGTCGGAAACTCCTTCCTCGGTCAATCCGTCCAAACGGGTTTGAGAAACGGAAGTGCCGCGAATTTTCCCTTTGTAGGCAAGCTCCATTGCCTTTCGCCCGGCAAGAGCGGCTATATTATCGTTTCTTCGTTTAATCTGCTCGCCTAATTGTAGTTTAGCGATCTCGAAAGCTTCCTGACCGAACTTAGGCTGTTTCAAAAACTCGGAAATTAAAGCCCTCGATTCTTTATCGTATCTAGTCAGCCAAGAAAATGTTAAGGTAACCGTCTCCAAGTCCGAATCGACACGCAAACGAGAACCGTATGATTCCCATACTTCCGCAAACGATTCCCCGGGGTGAGATTGAGTTCCTCCCTTCTTCCAAGCTTCGGGAAGGATTTCCGACAATTCGTATTTTATCTCGGGATAATAGGAAGGCCCGGCATAAAAGGATATTTCCAATGTGCGCAGCGGGAACTCCTCGTTAGGCAGAAATAGAACCCGAGTATTCGGATCCAATTGAATCTCTTTTATTTCCGGAAAATGAAATTCAAGAGGAGGAATCTTGACGTTCTTAACGAAATCGCCCGGCGCCGAATTCGTTCCGGCGGGCAAAACTAGGAAGACTAAAAGAATGAAAAAAGCCGATCGAGAGAATTTCATTTTTGTTCTCCCTCGGAGGTGATTAAATCACCGACCGTTAAATTTCGAGGCACGAAATATTTCTTAGCCACTCTTTTTATGTCTTCGGACGAGACTCTATCCAATTGAGAATAATCGTCGAAAATCGCGGCCCAGTTCCCGGCCAAGAGTTCGTAATATGTCAACACGTCCGCAAGCTTTCCGTTGCTATTCAATCCGCGAATATAGTCCGCAACGATCTGATTTTTTATTTTTAGGAGTTCTTCGTCGCTTACGGATTCGTTCTTCAAGGTTTCAATTTCCTCCAAGATCGAGGTTTCGATTTTATCAGGATCGGCGCCTCGGACGTTCGTTACGTAAATGGCAAATAGACTATCGTATCTTTCGCCGGGCTCGCCGGTCCAACAAGAGACTTTCTGGGCCAATTTTTCCCTTAGGACAAGTCGCTTATACAATCGGCCCGTCTCACCTTGAGTCAATATCGCGTCGATCAAATCTAAAACCGGTCGATCGATATGCGGAGGCGCCGGCGTCAGCCAACCCATTACTTTCATCGGTCCTGAAGAATGCCGAACGCTTACCCTGCGCGTGTCATGATCGTAAGTTTCTTTCTGACGAATCGGCTGCGCGGGACTTCCGTCCGGAATATCCTCGAAGTATTTTCGAACCAGTGCTTCCGCCGCTGCGAAATCGAGATCACCAACGATCGCGATCGCCATGTTACCGGGACGATAGTTTCTCCGGAAAAAATCCTCCGTTTTGTCGATATCCAAGAACGGAAGATTCGATTCGTAACCGATTACCGGCATGCGGTAAGGATGCTTTTCAAATGCCGCTCCCAAGAACTTCTCCCGTAAAATTCCGAGTCCTTGGTTATCGACCCGCATTCTTCTTTCTTCAAGAACGACATCCCTTTCCGTATAATATTCTCTTAATATAGGATTTTTGAGCCGATCCGATTCCAATTTTGCCCATATTTCCAGTCGATTCGAAGGAAGTAAAATTTGATAATTCGTGACGTCGTCCGTCGTATAAGCGTTAAAGCCGGTTCCTCCATTCTTATCATAGATATAGGAATCCTCGTTAGAAACGACGAATCTTCGATGAAAATCCAAAAGACTCTTGAACCTAGTCTCTAAAACGGCTTTTTCCTTTATAAAATCTTCCGGAATCGCTTCCTTATTTTGAATATATTCTCTTTCTTTAATACGATAGGAATCCAACCGTTTTCCCCAGACGCGAATTTGCTCCAGATAGATCTTTTCCTTTTCGTAATTATTCGTTCCTATATTTTTAGTCCCCTTAAAGAGCATATGCTCCAACAAATGCGCCGTACCCGCGATTTCCGGAGTTTCATCCACGGAGCCCACTAAGAATTTCGTATATACGGCAACGGTAGGAGATCCTTCCCGCTTCATTAAGAGCAGTCGAATTCCGTTCTTAAGAACGACTTTTCTGACTCTGGCTTCTAGGGATGTCCGAATGCGAGAAAATAGGTCTTCTTCTGCTTTCAAACCGGCAAAAGAGGAAATGAAAATGAGAGCTAAAAGAACCGTTCGTTTTGTTTTCGGGAAGGAGTTCCACATACCAACAGCATTTCCCCCGAAAGCGGTAATGTCGAGAAGTTCCGCGAAAAAATCCCGCTGGTTTTTCCAAAGGGATTTACTAAAATGGGAACTATGCTCCGTTGGATAACGGTCTTAATTAGCCTTACTTATATTGCATGTGAACCTGCTGATCCGGAGTTTCGTCGGAAAGCATGGGATAATGTATCAGATACGGGTTTTATTTCCCGTGAGTATTTTCAGGTAGTGGTTACGGTTCCGATTCCGAATCAAGAAAGACCGATTTTGGAATTGCGAGAAGAATGTCGTGCGAGGGCGCTCCGACGTAGGGACGAGATTACGATTCCTGTGATAGTAACACAACTTAGGGAAGAAAGAAAATATCTAAGAGGAACTGCCGAGCAAACGAGAGTTCCCGCGTATATTCCTCCGGCTCAACACCCTCAGGTCGGAGTAACTGGAGGCGCTGTTTCGCCTGGAATGGCGACGGCTTCGATAACTCCGAATCAAACTCAGACTCCGACAACCGCTTCCCAACCGGGAACTTCTGCTACGCCGGATCGGAACGACACTCAAAAAGAAATTGAAAAGAAAAAAAAAGAAAATGTAAATGCCGACTTTCTTGCTTATCGTGCGGCTTTTTCGTGGTTCTTGGATAAATTCTTCCTGTATAGGGAAGATTACACGGACCCGAAGCGATGTACTTTAGTTTACAGAATTGTCGAAGCTGATTTGTTAGAGCGAATTTTAGAATCCCCGATCACGAACCTGCCCATAAGATAAACTCTGGAGCCTCTATGCAAAGTAAAACTATTGCGATACTTACCCTACTAATCCTTTCACTCGTAGTTTGTAAAACTCCGAAAAAAGAAGACGCACCCGTCAGCGGAACAAAATCGGTAGTTCAGGAATCCGCTCCCGCCGAAGAGGATCAATTCGTCAAAGCTACCGAAGGGTTTATCAATTCTTCCACTTATCAGGTCGTCGTCTCTTCGCTGGAAGGTAGCGAACACGAAGCTCTTGAGCTGGCCCGGAAAAGAGCCTTAAACCTGTTTATTGCCGAAAAAGGCGACTTATTTAGACCTACCGACCGAAAGTTTCTGAAAGAGTTGGTGGAGATGAAAGGAAAAATCGTCAAAACTTCGAAGCCGATCAACGGAAAAACATATTATCTTTTTCATATTTCCCAACCCGATCTAAAGGTCGAATTGAAAAAGTAAGGCCTATTAGAAGCGGGCTCCGAACGCGAGAATCGATCGTATGAACCCGCTTTATCGAATTCTACTTTATTATTTCCTTTTGGACGATTTTTCCAGGAATACAAATGTTCCGGTTGTAATCGCAGTAAAAGATCTTGGCATGAATTTCGAGTTCGCCGGCGCCTTTTAGAGTAATCGCCATAGGATCCACCGATTCGAAATATTCTTTTTTCTTACTGGATGTTTTACCTTTTAATTTTAAGTCAGCCGACTCTACTTTCAGACCGGGTCCGGCGCTGACCGTTATTTTATGAGGTGCGTCTTTCTGGATTCCGAAATTAGACGGATGAACGATCTTCAAAAAATACGTCTCTCCGATTCCTTTTTCTAATTTGAATTTGACCGGACTTTCCTCTTCCGCGGTAACCCCGAAAGAAATTCCGAGCATAAGCGCTAAGACAAATAATTTCAATTTCATGCTAAATTAGACCGATTTCCGTTTGAGATTGTTGTCACCGAGCGAACGTATTGGATAAATTTCTCTTTTTCTCCGAAAAGAATAAGCCGGATCATCATTTATAATTTTGGAATTGAAGATCGAAAGGGAGGTCCGCCGATTTCAGTAAATGCATGACCTCCTGCAAATCGTCCTTTTTCTTTCCCTGAATGCGTACGCTTGTTCCCATGATCGTTGCAGTCACTTTCAGCTTTGAATCTTTTACGATCTTGGTGATTTCCTTAGTCTGTTCTTTTTCAAGACCGTTACGAATTTTTACTTTCATTCGAACGGTATTTCCTGTTGCAGGTTCGATCTTAGATTTAAAGTCGAAGGATTTTAATCCTAAGCCGCGTTTTGCCATCTTATTGATCAAAACGTCGATCACGCTCTCCAGCTTTGCCTCATTATCCGAAGTCAGCGTGAGGCTTTCTTCCTCTAACTTAATCTCCGACTTGGAACCCTTAAAGTCGAATCTGGTTTTTATTTCGCTGATGGCTTGCGTTACTGCGTTCTGCAACTCCGGTCTATCAATCTCGGATACGACGTCAAACGAAGGATCGCTCATACTTTACTCCCGTTCAAGCCTGCCAAAGCTCGATTCACTGCTAATTCCACTGCCTCTTCCACCTTAGATACGTTTTTTCCGCCACCCTGGGCCATATCCGGCTTTCCTCCGCCTTTACCACCTAATACTTCGCAGGCGGCTTTTACCAAATCTCCGCAGTGGACGAGTTTACCGGCTAAAGACGAAGAGCAAGTGACTACGATGCTTGCGTCTTCATCGTTGCGACTCGCCAGGATTGCGACAATATCCTTTTCCCGGACTTTCAAATTATCCGAAAGTCCTTTTAATGCCTTGGCGTCCTTGGAATCGAAAATCGCGTGAACGATTTTGACGGAGCCAACGATGTTAGCTGCGGAGAGTATGGAGGAAAGTATTTGCGGATTGTTCTCGAAGTCGCGAGATTCCCTATTTTTCTTTTCCTTCAAAAATTTCGATTGGGTCTCCTCGATTTCCAAACTCAGTTTTTCGGAAAGATTCCGTAATTCGGAAACCGCTCCGGCCCCTTTTTTTTCGAAAATCGCGCGGATCTCCTCCGGACCCGGCACGCTCGCTTTGATGGATAGGGAAGCGGATTCCTCGTTTAGCTCTTCTTTGATTTTTAAATTCAAAGTTTGTACAGCGCTCGTCAATTCCGCAAATCTAGTTTGAAAGGTTTCGATTACGACCGGACCCGCAACCGCCTCGATCCTGCGATTCCCCGCCCCGGGACTGGATTCCTTCTTTATAAAAAAGTATCTGATATCTCCCGTATTTAAAACGTGAGTTCCTCCGCAGAATTCAAGGGATCGGTCGCCCATCTGCAGGACTCGAACCGAGTCTCCGTATTTCTCGTCAAAGGCGGCGACTGCGCCGGTTTTTTTGGCTTCTTCGATCGGTAAAACTTTGGTTTCTACCGGTATCGACATACCGATACTATCGTTTACCCAGGATTCGACTTTACGAATCTCTTCTTCGCTTAACGGAGTCGGATGCGAAAAATCGAATCGTAAATATTCGGGAGACACGATAGAGCCTTTTTGCATTACGTGAGCGCCCAGCAAACTTCTCAATGCCCCGTTCAGAAGATGGGTTCCCGAATGGTGTGATTTCAGTTTTTCGCGTCTTTCTCTTTCGACTTCCAAAACCGCCTCATCGCCTACGTTAAAACTGCCGTTCAACACGATACCATAATGTAGTATGATATCATTCTCTTTCTGAGTATCCAAAACCTTGAATATAGAAGCGTCCTTACGGATAAAACCCGTATCACCTACCTGCCCTCCCCCTTCGGGATAAAAGGGCGTAGCTTTAAAGGTCAAGACTCCCGACTGTCCTTCCGTTAACGATATCGCCGGTTTGTTATCCAGGAAGGCGTGCTCGATTTCAGAACGAGCTTCCAATCGAGTATAGCCCAAAAATTCCGTTTTATCCGTCTTGATTCCGGTAAATAAACTGGTTCGATTCGCCTTCCATGTTTCTCGAGAAGATTGACGGTCCTTTTCCAGCTCTTCCTCGAAGCCGCTCCTATCGAATGAAAGCCCGTGTTCGGCTACGATCTCTTCGGTCATTTCCGCAGGAAAGCCGTAAGTACCGTAGAGAAGAAAACTATCTTTTCCCGAAAATACCGTCGATTCCGATGCTTTGGTTTTTGCAACGAGAACTCCAATTTTCTCCAAACCGATCTCTAAAGTTTTCAGGAATAGCTCTTCTTCGGCGAGCAGAGTTCGCTCCACGGACGACGCGTGTTTTTCCAGTTCCGGGTAACGTTCTTTATAAATAGTAACCACCGGTTTTACTAGTTTATGCAAAAACGGTTCTTTTAGATCAAGTTTACGCGCAAAGAGTACCGCTCGACGAATTAAGCGACGAATCACGTAACCGCGCCCCGTACGATCGGGATAAATCCCGTCCGAAACGGCAAATAATGCCGAGCGAATATGATCGGTGATTACTCGGAAGGGAACTTTCGTACTTTCCCCGTACGATTTTCCCGAAACTTTCTCTACCTCCGAAATAATACCCCGTAGTTCGTCCGTATCGTAAACCGAATCAACCCCCTGAAGAAGTAAGGCGACTCTTTCCAAGCCGGATCCGGTATCAATCCCGGTCTGCTTTAGAGGGTGCAGATTCCCGTCGGTATCCTGGTTGAATTGATTAAAAACTATATTCCAAAATTCTAAAAAACGATCGCAATCGCAACCGGGACGACATTCTTTTTTGGTTCCGCAGTCCGGGAATCCTTTCTCCGGACCCCGATCCAAATATAATTCGGAACATGGGCCGCAAGCTCCGCTATCCCCCGCCGGTCCCCAAAAATTATCCTTTTTACCGAGGCGGGTGATTCTCTCCACGGGAATTCCCTTAGATATCCAAATCTTTTCCGCCTCGTCGTCGTTCTCGAATACCGTGATCCAAATTTTATCTTTCGGAAACCCGAGATAATTCACGGAACAATCCAAGGCGAACTCGATGGCTTCCTCCTTAAAATAATCCCCGAAACTGAAATTTCCGAGCATTTCAAAGAAAGTACAATGCCTCTCCGTTTTCCCGACATTCTCCAGATCGGTGGTTCTTAGACATTTTTGAGCGGAAGTAGCGCGAGTGTAAGGAAGGTCGACTGCACCGGTAAAGAAAGGCTTGAATTGCACCATTCCTGCGGTGGTAAATAATAAGGTGGGATCTCCTGCAGGAAGGAGAGAGGAAGAAGGAACAACTGTATGACCTTTCTGCTTAAAGTAATTCAGGAAGGTGTTACGAACTTCGGAAACTTTCTTATACTTCATGTGTCCTCTACAAACAAAAAATGCCCGAGGTCTTGAGTTCAAGAACTTCAGGCATTTCGAGAAACGGTTCGAAAAACGAAGAATTAACGTTTAGAGAACTGGGTTCCTCTACGAGCTTTGTGTAGACCGTATTTCTTACGCTCTACCATTCTCGGGTCACGAGTTAGTAAACCTTCTTTCTTAACTGTCGGTCTGAACTCAGGATTATAACGGCAAATGACGCGGGCTAGTGCGTGGCGAATTGCTCCCACTTGACCGATTATTCCCCCACCGGAAACGTTCAGTTTTAGATCGAACTTATCACTCAAGTTCAAAAGCGCAAGAGGGCTAAGCGCCTCTTTTAGATTAGAGCGGCTATTATGAAGATAATCTTTAATATCCTTGTCGTTTACAAGAATCTTACCGGAACCTTCTTTTAATTTCACACGGGCAATTGCGTTCTTACGACGACCTACGGCCCAAATTTCCTTGGCAGTTGCCATTTTTTAATTCTCCTAGAGTTCCAGTTTCGTCGGCTTCTGAGCGCCGAGATTGTGTTCCGCTCCCGGGAAAATCCGGAAATGGGTGAGCATTTCTGCACCAAGTTTGCTTTTGGGAAGCATGCCTTTCACTGCTTCATACAAAATTCTCTCGGGATGTTTTTTTCTCATATCCTGAAGAGGAGTTACCGTCATACCACCGGGATAGCGAGAGTGATGAAAGTATTCTTTTTGGCTCTCTTTGTTTCCGGTTACGGAGACCTTGGCTGCGTTAACTACGATGATATTATCTCCACAATCGACGTGGGGAGTAAATGTGGGCTTATGTTTGCCCCTAAGTCTATGGGCGATTTCCGAAGCCAGGCGGCCTAAGGTCTTTCCTTCGGCATCCACGACGTACCAAGCCTTCTCGGCTTGTTCCTTTTTCAAGGAAGGAGTTCTATGCTGTTTAGATATGATTGGCATGGGAAAAAAACGTCCTGTATTGGCCAATTTCGCGTACCGAGTATACGGGTCAAGGTATTTTCCAGAGCTCTGCTCCGGCTTAATTTCAGCTAAAATAAGGGTTTTTCGCGAGAGTAGATTCTTAGGAAACCCAAGGCCGAATAACACCTTGCAGGGAATTTATTGAGTCACGAGTTCGACATATTTAGAATGGGCATTAACATACCCTTTTTGGCTTTGAGAATCTGAAGATTTACAAATTCCTAAAGGAATTCATTTAAAATAAGCCTAATCTCCTTTGCGAATAGCAATTCAAATATCTTCGATTCAAGTAGTATAACATTGAAAATTCGAAATAGGAAAAGATTGATTCTTCGTTCGATCTGATTACAATGCTTAGCGAAGTAAAGTTGGAAGGAGTATAGGGCAATTTTCTAAGAAATGAATGGCAAGTTGACAAGTTAGTCATTTTGTATCAAAAGAGTTAGTTTAGGATTGCCCTATTTCGGTTTGTTCTTATCCTTCTTCTAACGGGATCTATCCCGATTAGCAGACTCTATCATTTTGATTTAATCTGCACGGTTATTTAGTCAAAATGGACAAAAAAGAACCAAAATTAGACACTCCGGGTGACCGATTGAAATCTGCATTTAAACTTCTGGGAATTTCCAGAGAGGAAGGCGCGAATGCAATCGGAACATCACTCGTATCCATGAACCGGTATCTTAGTAATCAAGAGCCGATTCCTGAATTCAGGATGGATTTACTTTTAGTCAAGAAAGGAGTTTCGAAGAACTTCGTTTTTAACCATTCGGGAGAACCCAAAGCATCCTGGGAAGAAAGGTTGGCTCTATTAGAAAAAGAGAATGCTCGCCTCGACGAAGTTAGGCATAATATGCTTCTTAGAGAAATAGTAACCGATCTTACCTATCTTTCCGAAGACGATTTAAAAATCCTTCAGGCAGTGATTGTAAAATTTAGACAATAAAAGCTTTTAATGCTTCTCTAGTTTTTCGCTTCAAATCGATCGTACGTATATTTAAACACTTTCCGGTCGACCCTCTTTAATGAAAATCGCTTTAGCAAGATAATGATAAATGAATCGCTGCGGATCGATTAGAAATCCGGATGCGCACCTCGCATCGTCATCCGGGTCTTTGCAATTTCCTTATTTCAAGGGCATGCCGTCTTTAGCGTAGAAGTAATCGAAATCTCGATATCCGGCCAAAGTACGGATTTACCGTCTTTCCCGGTATGCAGATCTTTACATACTTCGTTAAGAGCGGCGACTGCCGAGCTCGCTTTCCAATCCGTCAAATTAATACTCCCTTTTACCTTGAACAATTCCCCGTTTTCCAAAGTAAAAGTCAAAGGTAGATCTTTAGTAATTCCGTTTAAGGATAATTTGACAATTCCAGTGCCGGCAGACCCGGTCGAATCGAACTTGGCCGAAACGAAATGACCTGAAATTCTACCTCCGCTCTTAAGAGCACCGAAGAATGCGCCCTTGATTTTCGCATCCCGTTCCGGATTGCCGCTATCGAGATCGATCGGCTCTAACGCAAATTTCAATCCTTTCAATGCAGCTTCGGGAGATTTCCCGGTTTTATAACCTGTTATTCCAAGTTTAGTAAATTTTCCACCCACACCGTTTTTTTCAGTAAATTTAAAAGCTTTCCATTCTAAGCTTGTCTTTTCCGGATCAAGGGTAAATTTACAGACTCCCGCCTTCGGGGCGGCGTCCGTTTTGGATTGCAAACCTGCGAGGTAGATCGAGGCTAAGATAAGTCCGAAGAAAACGAAACGTCCTCGGGCGAGTAAATCGGATTTCGTGATCATTAGTTTCATGGTATTTACAATGATACCGGAGAGAGCCGAAGTCAAGGTTTTTCGAAGAGGACAGGAAAGCGATTTGAACGAAGAAGAATTGATCTCCTCCTTATATCCTCCCGGCAAAGAACAGGAAAGCGATTGCTATCTCGGTACCGACGGTTGCTTAATCACAACCGATACCATCGTAGAAGGAACTCATTTCCGACTAGACTGGAGTAGCCCCGCCGATTTGGCTCGAAAATTAATCGAAGTCAACGTATCCGATATTGCGGCTGCCAATGGAGTCCCTAAAAAGGCTTTCTTCAATTTCGGGTTATCCCCTTCCTGTAATCGAAAAGAATTTCTGAATCCGTTCGTTCAAACATTTAAAGAAACGTTATATTCTTACGGTATCGAACTTTGCGGAGGAGACACATACCGTTCTCAGGAATTGAATTTAACCTTAACCCTACTCGGAAAATCCGATTCTCCGGTAAGTAGAAAAGGCGGACGTGCCGGCGACAGAGTTTATCTTACCGGACATATCGGCGCTTCTCTTCTCGGTTATAAAATTTTGGACGGATCCAATCCTTCTTTACCGCCGGGTCTTCGCGAAGCTTCAATCGATCGACATCTTCGACCTCGATCACGTTTGTCCCTTAGCCGTTCTCTGTACTCCTCTTACAACATTCATGCCGGGATGGATCTAACGGACGGATTAATCCAAGACCTGGGAAAATTGGCAAAAGTATCTCGATTAGTGATAGAGATCGAGTTAAACAGAGTTCCCGTTTTGGATGGGATTGAAAAGGCGATCGGATTGGAAGGGATTCTTAGCTCGGGAGAAGAGCTAGAATTATTATTCCTTTCACCGGATTTGATTCCATCACAATGGGAATCCGTCGATATCACTCCTATCGGATCCGTCCGATTTACGAAAGAAAACGAGAGTCCGAGAGTGGACTTTCTGTTAAACGAACAATTGTTCCGTCCTACCGAAGGCGGATTTAGACATTTTACATAAATAAAGGCGGCTTTCGGAGAAATCATATGCCCAAAAATAGAATCGGCTTCTTGGATTTTTTACGAGGTTTTGCTTTGTACGGTATTCTCGTCGTCAATCTGCCTTACTTTGCGAAGCCGATGTATTTAGTAGGCTCCGCCGGAGAAAATACGAATCTACTCGATTCGATTGCATCTTGGATCGTAGCATTCTTTTTCGAATCTAAGTTTTATGTTCTGTTCTCATTTTTATTCGGCTACGGTATCTCCGTTCAAATAAAAGATTGGGAAGAAGTCGAATCTCGCAATCGCTATCTTCGAAGAATGGCCGGCCTATTTTTGATCGGATTGCTTCACGGTATCTTTCTTTTTTTAGGCGACATTCTTCTCTCATACGCGATCCTCGGATGCGTCGCCTGGCTGATCCGGAAAAAAAATCCGGTATGGCTGCTTAAATTCTCATTAGGCTTCTTACTCATCGCGATCCTTTGCAGAATGATTCTCGCGTTCGGACAGGACGAATATCGAAGCAGATTGGCCTCGAGCTTACCCGATATTCTTTCCGAAACTCGATCGGCTTATTTGGGGAGTTTCTGGGACGGAGCAAAACAACGTGCTACGGACACGTTCATTTCCTATCCGTTCACGATTTTATTTCAATGGCCTTCAATTCTTTCGATGTTTGCATTGGGTATTGTCGCAGGAAAGACATCCTTCTTCGAGCGATGGGAGCAAAGCAAAAACGGCGTAAAGAAATTGATACCTTGGCTTTTAATATTAGGTCTTTCGGGTAATCTGATATATTCGATCCATTCCAGAAATTTATTTGTCGAAGATCTTTCTCTAATCTGGCAACTAGGATTTTCAATACTGGATGCCGTCAGCGCGCCTGCATTAACGATTTGCTACGTATATTGGTTAGGAATTTACTATCATTCCGAATCAAGTTTAGCTGATCGCTCATGGTTCGAATCTCCCGGAAAATTCTCTTTATCGAATTACTTAGGACAATCCGTCATTTGTTCGTGGATCTTCTGTGGGTGGGGATTAGGTTTCTACGATAAATTAGGAAACTTTCAACTCCTATTCCTTGCATTTCCAATATGGTTTATTTGCGTTCTCGGATCGAAGACCTGGTCTCGGTTTTTTTCCATCGGCCCTGTCGAAACGATTCTGAGGGCCGTCACTTACGGAAAATTTAGAAACATTCGCTTCTTCTAATCTTTCTAAATATAATTTTAATGTAAACCGACGCTTCATTGACAAAATTAAGGATGACGCTTCATAGGCAAATTCCGATTTAGAATCCTCAGAATCCTCGGGCCAGAATAATAATTTCTTTCCTATTTTCCAATTTTATGATATGATTCCCTTCGCATGTAATCCTTAATTTAGCGGGCAACGGCTTTTTTATGTCTCCCAATAAGAATCCCATCGTCGGTCTAGCGGAGTATAAATCCGAGTTACGGCAAAAAATTTTTCTCTGGAAGAACGTACCCGCTTTCTTTGAAGAGGTGTGTAAGTTAGCTCTTGAGAACGCAGTTTTTCAAAAAGCGATCATAATAGAATCGGACGAAAATAACGGAAAGTCGGCGATACGCATTTCAAAGTTATCGCCCAAGGAAGAGACCGCACCTCAATTGGTGAATTCTTTGATACGATTAGTGACAAACAAATGCGATTTTTCCTCCAATAAGCCGATTCTTTTATTCGGAAAAGATCAATTAGATGGAATTGAAAATCTAAGATCCGCCGTCTTTATACCTATTTTTGCAGCACATATGAAATTTCATGTCGCGTTACTTTTGCTTTCGGACCAGGAAACCGAATTCAACGCCGAAACCGAAGAATTATTATTGGATATTTCCTATTACCTTTCGTATTCGTTTGCGAATTTATTAGAGCAGGAAGGGAAAATTAGCGCGCTCAACGCGATGGACATCAGCGAAAGAAAATTTCTCGTCATTTTCGAAACGGTCGTTGATGCGATTATTTTGATAACCGAAAAAGCCGATATCCTAATGTTTAATTCCGCAGCGGAGAAAATGTTCGGATATCTTGAAGAGGAGGTAACCGGAAAGAACGTTCGAATACTAATGCCTGACCCGTTTCATAGCGAACATGATTCGTACGTAAATCGATACGTAAATACTTTAGAAAAAAGGATTATAGGAATCGGGAGGGAAGTATTAGCCCAGAAAAAGGACGGTCATATTTTTCCGATAGAACTTGCCGTTTCCGAAGTCTGGCTGGATGGTTCGAGATTTTTTGTCGGAGTAATCCGTGATATCACACGAAGAAAGAATGCGGAAGACAGCCTCGTTGCGAAGAACGAAGAATTGGCCACCTTAAACAAGAATTTAGAATTAAGAATAGAACAGGAAATGCACCTCAGGAGAGAAAGGGAGCGGATCTTGGAGGCGCAATCCAGAATGGCCGCAATGGGGGAAATGATCGGAAACATCGCCCATCAATGGCGTCAACCCCTGAACGCGATATCAATATTGGTCCAGGAACTGGAATATACTTCTCTTAACGATCAACTCGACAACGATTACATGCGGAATACGAGCTTACGCATATTCGATCTTTTGCAGTCAATGTCTCAGACTATCGACGATTTTAGAAATTTTTATAAACCCAATAAGGCAAAAGAAAATTTCAGCTTGAAAAATATCATCGAAAAAAGCTTGTCCTTGGTTTCAGCGAGTATGAAGCATCAGAATATTCGAATAGAGACTCATTTTGCCGGAGAAGACTCGGCTTACGGCTATCCGAACGAGCTTGCGCAAGTTTTATTGAATATTTTATCCAACGCTAAGGATGCCATCCTTCAACATAACCCGGAGGAACCTGCCATTCAGGTAAAAATATATTCCGAACTAGGAAAAAAAATCGTAAGCGTCAAGGATAACGGAGGCGGATTTGCGAACGAAATCAGCGAGAAGATTTTCTTACCGTATTTTTCCACAAAGGAACAAGGTTCCGGAGTCGGATTAGGTCTTTATATGTCAAAAACGATCGTCGAAAAGAATATGGGCGGGAGGCTATCCGCTCATAGCGACGGAACAGGCGCCGAATTTCGTATAGAGTTACCATGAAAAAGAGACCGATCAAAATTCTATTCGTTGAGGACGAGCTAATCGTCTCGATTTCGCTATCTAGAATTCTTGCGGGAACTTTTGAGGAAGTCATTACTGCGGATGACGGAGTAAAAGGATTACAAGCCTTTCAAAAAAATTCCCCGAACATTGTTCTTACCGATATCCGAATGCCCAAAATGGACGGTTTGGAACTTTCAAAAAGAATTAAGTTCTTAAATCCGAAAATTCCGATCATCGGCATCACAGCCTCTAACGAGGAAGAAACTTTATCCGCCTGTCGATCCGTAGGAATGACCGAAATTATCATAAAACCGTTAAATGCAACCCTGCTTATCAGCAAGATCTTACAGTTATTACCCGATTAAAGTTTCCAACGACCGAATTTTTATCCAAAATCGCTCCGAGTTACGATCGAAAGAGAAAATCGAACTTCTATCCTTCCTGAAGAACTTCCAAATGTTCGCGTGAAAGAATCCAAAGGGTCGTTGCCGGATCGATTACGACTCCGGCGATTTCCTTATTCCGTAGTCCCGTCCACCAAAGATCCCGAGCCGAAAGTCGAATCGTCGGCGTTTCTTTTCCGAAATACCGAATCACTTCTTTAGGATGTGAAAATGCCGGTAGGAAGATGCGCCCATTCTCATCGCTCACATAAAGTAAAACGATTTCATCCGCTTCCTTTTTCTTTTTCTTTGCGGGGGCTTTCTTCTTGGGTTTAAGTTTCTTTTTTTTCCCAGGAGGAAGTTTTCCGGCCTCTAAATGCGGAACGAGAAAGGAAGACTTAGTAAGCTCTTCGGAGAGCTTGGCTAAATTTTTCGGGTTTTTCTTTTTCCCATACTGCATCATCGCATAACGGAATGCGGAATCATCAGCCTCGGAATCGGAAGCATTAGGTGTCTCTCCCTTTAATAACGAGAGAATTTTTCTAAAAAAAGACATTCTTATTTTTGAATAGACTCCGATCGGCGCTCGAGAGTTATATTAGTCAGGTCCTTAGGTTGTAAAAAATACCATCCGACAAGAATAAAGACGAGACTCAGACCCGAGACGACGACGACTCCGTAGCTCGGCCTTACTTTTTCATCCTTGGAAATCTCTCCCGTTTCGGAACTCATGTATGCGGAAATTCCGACCTTCGCATAGTAATAAAGAGCCAAGGCCGAATTTGCGATGCCACCGATCAATAATAGCCTCGCTAAATTATTTCCTTGTTCCGCAATTTTTTGGAATAGGAATAGCTTGGCCCAAAATCCTCCCAAAGGCGGAATACCCGCTAAAGAAAGAAAAAATAGAAACAAGGCCAGAGCTGACCAGGGATGAGTAATCGATAATGATTGAATTGAGGCAAACGTTACCTGTCGGCGACCTTGCTCCAAATATGCTATGATTGCGAACGCTCCCAAACTCATGCAGGAATAAACCATTAAATAGAAGATCGCCTCTTCTCGGACTCCAAGACTAATCCCTGCGACGACGTAACCCGCGTGTGCTATGGAGGAATACGCGAGTAATCGTTTTAAGTTTTCCTGTTTTAGGGCCAGAAAATTTCCGTAAGTCATGGAAAGAAGAGCTAATATTCCGGTGATCCATGCCCATTCGCTGGAAAAAACCGGGATGGGCATATGCGCGAAAACGATTACCAAAAGCCCCATTGATGCGGTTTTCGATGCTGTAGCCATAAATCCGGTTACCGGAGTCAACGCGCCTTCGTATGCGTCAGGAGTCCAGGAATGGTAAGGGAAAAGCGCGATCTTAAATGCAATACCCGTTAATAAGAGAAGTAGTCCTATCTTCGTGAAATTCGCGTCGAAACCGCTTATTGCCAAAGGTTTTAAACTCTCGGATAGACTCGTGCTTCCGGAACCGCCGAATAAGAAAGCGATACCCATTAAGAAGAATCCCGAAGAAAAACTCCCGAGCAGGAAATACTTGAGACTCGCTTCCAACGAATACTCGTCGCTTCTTGCCATACCTACCAACACGTACAAGGCAAGACTCATCAATTCCAATCCGACAAAGATCGTGACGGTGTCCCGCCCGTCCGTCATTAAGAACATGCCCGCAGTCGAAAATAAAAGCAACGGATAGAATTCCGGAAATTGCATATTATGTTGTTGTAATGATCTTGGAGACGCCAAAATCGTTCCGAACGCCATGACTAAATAAAGCGCTCCGAACCAAAAACCCAGAGAGGTCACTTCGTAATGGTCGCCGAAATACTTTCCAGGACCGGGATATTCGAATTGGGTATGGAGCAACGCGATAAACGCGCCTACCAGCACCAGCCCGCTGGCAAATCGAACGACCCTAAACTCGGCTCCTTGAAATGCAAATTGAAGAATTAATAATAGAACTCCGCCTCCCGAAAGAATCAATATCGGGAGAATGGAAAGTAAGTCGTTCACACCTGGAATCAGACTCATTCTTCTTTCTCCTTCGCGGAACGTCGAGATCCCGGTATTCCCGTCCCTTTTGAGACAGGGATTCTTTCTTCGTAACTCGAAACTGCACCGCCGAGAGATCGATAATCCTTATATTTGCGTTCCACTTGTCGTAAAGATCCTTCTTTTTCCGAAAAAGCCCTCTCTTTTAGAGCCTCTTCACCTGCGCTATTCAACACAACCCGAGCGCTCGGTATTATGAACTGTAAAAATGGATTCGGAAAAACACCCATCACCAAAATAAATCCCGCAGTCACCGTCAGGATAAATTTTTCCCTAAAATTCAAAGGAACAAGGTTCGCCGTAGTTCTATTCGGTTCTCCGAATAGTAACGATTTTGCGAATATCAACATATACCCGGCAGCGAATATGATTGCCGTACCCGCTAAAACACCGTAAAGGATATGATACTTGAATGTCCCGATTAAGATTAAAAACTCGCCAACGAATCCGTTCGTTCCGGGTAGACCCGCGCTTGCAAATGCAGCCAATCCTATAAAAGCCGCTAAGGACGGCGCAATCTTTGCGATTCCTGAATAGTCCGCTAAATTATTCGTGCCGGTTCGTTCATGCAACATTCCTAATAAAAAGAAAAGAAGACCTGAAGTGAAGCCGTGATTCACCATTTGCAACATTCCGCCGGAAACCCCTTCTTCGGTTAAGGTGAGAATTCCCAAGATACAAAATCCCATGTGGGAAAGAGAGGAGAAAGCCACGAGTCTCTTACTATTAGTCTGCGTCAAAGCGACGACTGCTCCGTAAACGATTCCGGCAACGGCCAAACCCGCAAAGAAATCCCTATATTCCAAAAATACTTGAGGGAAAATCGGAATTACGACGCGAATGTACGCGAATAATCCTATCTTTAGTAAAATTCCAGCCAAATCCACGGAACCGACCGTCGGGGCCTCCTCGTGCACGTCCGGCATCCAAGTGTGAAAAGGAAACAAAGGGACCTTAATTGCAAACGCAAAACTAAATCCGATAAAGAGCCAAAAACGAAGGTCGGATGGAATATTAGATAAAGGTAATACTGCCAATTCTTCCAAATCGAACGTGGAAGAATAATGATAAAGAACGAGAATACTCGCCAACATAAACACCGATCCGGTAAATGAAAATACCAGATATTTCATAGAAGCTCGAATCCTACCCGATTCTCCCCAAATGCCCACCATCAATGCAAACGGCAGCACCATCCATTCCCAAAATACGTAAAATTGAACCAAATTGAACGAGAGAAAAACTCCAAGCACACCCGTCTCGACGAGTAAAAGAAGAATGAAGAATTCTCTGACTCGGTGTTTTACGTTGGAAACCGCCGATAACGAAGATAAGAAAAATAGGATGGCCGACATCGCGATTAGAAGCAAAGAAAAGCCGTCGATCGCAACGTAATAATCGAGTCCTCCCGGGCCTAAATCCAGGAAATTAGGAATTCGATGTACGAATTGCGGTCCGCTGTCTCCTTGAACGAATTCGAGAAACAGAGGGACGGTCATTCCAAAAACGGAAAACGTAATGAAAGACGCGACCGACCGAATCCAACTTTCGCGACTGGAAAAAAATAAGACCGGAATTCCTAATACGGGTAAAAAGAGAAGAATTGTGAGATAATACTGGGGCACTTACAATCCCCTCCAAAGGAACAAAGATAGAATCAAAATAGTACCAAGGATGATCATAAAAGCATAATCAACGATGGTTCCGGTCTGCAAACGCCTAAGCACCAGGGAAATGCCCGAAGAAAGCCTACCGGTATTAACGAGTATCTTATCTATGAACTGCTTTTCTACAATCGAAGAAAAGAATTCCGAAAAGAATAAAATGGGCCCGACAACTATGTTCGAAAAGAACTCGTCTACATAGTATTTCTTGGCGATCCATTTACGCCAACCTAAGTATTCTTCTTCCGACGGTGGAATCTCGCCTTTACGAAAATAGAAATTCCAGGCTAGGCCAAAACCGATCCCCACGGCTCCTAAAGACAACAAAGCCAAGGTCAGTTCGGCACTGGGACTTAAATGATGAACGTTTACCGAATGACGAATCGCGGATTGAGAGTATTCTTTTCCTAAAGCAAAAATCGGCTGGAAATAACGTTCTAAAAGATCGACGCCGCCTAACGATTCGGGAACGAAAAGAAATCCGCTGAAAGCAGCGCCGAAAGCTAATAAGATTAACGGAAGCGTAATCGTCCAAGGAGATTCATGCGGATGAACGCTCGGCGAGATTCTGGAAGATCCCGTAAACGCAAGAAATGTTAAGCGAAACATATAGAACGTCGTTAATAGGGCGGTCACGACTCCCAATCCGAAAAAAAGAGGATGGAAAAAATACGCTTTTTCTAATATTAGATCTTTGGAAAAGAATCCGCTAAACGGAGGAATCCCCGAAATCGCCAGGGTTCCCAATAAAAAAGTGAACCAAGTCACTTTCATCTGAGTTTTCAATCCACCCATTCTTCGTAGATCCTGTTCGTCGTGTAAAGAATGGATAACCGATCCTGAGCCTAGAAACAATAATGCTTTAAAGAATGCGTGGGTTAGCAAATGAAACAGTCCGGCAACATAAGCCCCCACGCCCATTGCGACGAACATATATCCGAGCTGAGACACCGTAGAATAGGCCAAAACTTTCTTAATATCGTTTTGAAAAATTCCGATCGTCGCCGCAAAAAAAGCGGTAAACGTACCGATGACGGTAATCCAAAGCCCGACCTGCGCGGTAAGAATGAAAAGAAAATTCAATCTTGCAATCAGAAAGATTCCCGCAGTTACCATTGTCGCCGCGTGTATCAATGCCGATACGGGAGTCGGTCCTGCCATCGCATCGGGTAGCCAAACATGAAACGGAAATTGTGCGGACTTACCCATAGCCCCAATGAAATAGCAAGTCGTTACGATAGGCAGAACGTACTGGAATCCGCGAAGTTCCGGAAGTATGGATGCGATTTGCGTAAAAGAAAGGGTTCCAGTATACCAATACGTCAACGCAATCCCGACAACCATCGCAAGATCCGCAATTCGGTTAGTAATAAAGGCCTTAATCCCTGCATTTGCCGCGGTTTCTTTATGCGTATCGAAACCTATCAAAAGATAGGAACAAAGCCCCACTCCTTCCCAACCGAAGAACAAGACAACGAGATTTTCGGCCAAGACTAGATGCAGCATTGAAAAAACGAATAAGTTTAAATAGGAAAAAAAGCGACCGTTACTCGGATTACCTTTCATATAACCGATCGAGTAAAGATGAATTAGACTTCCGATACCGGTTATGATTAAAACCATAAACAGAGAAAGTTGATCGATTTGATAAGCGACCTCTACGTTAAATCCGCCTACGTCCAACCAATGAAAAAAAGAAACGATCTCGGGAACCTGACGTTCCAGGGGTTTAAATGCGAGAAACGCATAGAGTCCGACGCCAAAAGAAGCGAAAGAAAAAATAGTTCCTAGTATGCCGGGCCAATTTCCTTTTAGCGTTCGTCCAAAAAAAGCGTTTAATACGGACCCGACTAACGGTAAAAGTACAAGGACCGGTATCCAAATATCCCAGGCCATATTTATCACCATTTCATTAAGTTCATTTCGTCGACAAAGCTGGTCTTTTTCTTCCGCTGAATCGCAACGACGAGAGCCAAACCGATCGCGGCCTCGGCCGCTGCGATGGCCATTACGAAAAATACGACCACTTCTCCTTGAACTTGATACAAGGCCTTAGAGAAAGTTACGAATACTAAATTTACCGAATTTAAAATGAGTTCGATGGACATGAATATCACTACGGCGCTTCTTCTAAAAAGAACTCCGGCGACTCCGATCGTAAAAACGATACAGGCCAAAATTAAGATATATTCCACTGGTATTCCCGAGATTGTCGGATTGAGCACGGCCGGATTCATTTTTCGCCTTCCTCGGGTTTTTTCCCTAAATTCTTCTTTCCTAATATAACGGCGCCCAACACTGCTGTGAGAAGTAAGATGGACAAAATTTCGAACGGAAGAAGGTAGTCCAAGAACATGGAAGTTCCGACTACTGCAGTATTTCCCTCCACTTTCGTGCTTTTTGTAGCTCCATTCTGCGTTATATCGTATTCATAATTTCCGGTTTTAGAATATCCATGCGGGGAAGATCGAGTATTCGGAATTCCTTCCCTTACCGAATTGATTAAAACGACTCCTAACAGAGCCACAAAAAACAAAAGAACGCCTTTCTTTAAGGGATGAGTCCAAAGTTTAAAGGCGCTTTCGTCGTGCAAGGATAGTAGCATCAGGACAAAGACGACCAATACCATAATCGCGCCGGCATAGACGAAGACCTGCATCGTTGCCACGAAGACCGAACCCAAGACCGCATAAATTCCACTTAACGCGAAGAAGGCGAGAACTAATAAGATCGCCGATGTGATCGGATTCGGATGAAATACGACGCCTAGAGCCCCCGCAATGATAATTCCGGAGAAAATAAAAAACAGTAGCAATTGAGGATTATCGAAGAGTCCTACCATTTCCAAAATCCATCCATACCTATGTAAGCGCTAGCGACTACGATATTGGCTACGGCCCAAGGAATCATCGTCTTCCAACCGATCGTCATGAGCTGATCGTATCTAAACCGGGGCAAAGTCCAGCGGACCCACATGAAAAGGAAGGCAAAAAAAAGTACCTTTATCGCAAAGAGCGCAATCCCGAACAACGCATGAAACGATGAGCCTTCCAAAATACCGAACGGGACGTTATACCCTCCAAAAAACAGAAGGGTAACGACGCAACTCATCGTGATCATATTCATATATTCCGCAATAAAGAAGAGAGCGAATTTAAAAGCTCCATATTCGGTATGAAATCCCACAACCAATTCGGACTCCGCTTCGGCTAAGTCGAAAGGAAGTCGATTCGTTTCGGCGAACATCGCCACCGCAAAGATGGAAAACGCGATGAACCCGGGAAGTTTGAAGATATTCCATTGCCCGATCTGTGCGTCGTTAATATCAGTTAATCGTAATGAACCGGTAAGAATAACGATCGCCGCCACGGACATACCTAACGGAAGTTCGTAACTGATCATTTGGGCGGTCGAACGAATCCCACCGATTAAAGAATACTTATTATTGCTGGACCAGCCGGCGAGAATAATCCCGTACACCGAAAGACTTGAAACTGCAAACAAGAACAGAATCCCGGTATCCGGATTGGCGATTTGTAAATCCAAAACGCTTAAACCGGTTTTTTCCGTCACCCAACTCGGTAAAGGCAAAACCCCGCCTAATGGAACCACGGCCCAAGCCATAATCGCGCAGGTCATCGAGATTGCCGGAGCAATCAGATACATTACCTTATTTACATTCTTCGGAAAAATTTCTTCCTTCGTAAGGAATTTAATCCCGTCAGCAAGCGGTTGTAAAAGTCCGAATGGCCCAGCCCGATTGGGGCCTTTTCGATCCTGGATATACCCTGCCACTTTCCTTTCTGCAAGCGTATAGTAAGCGCAGGCGGTGATAAAGACTCCGAAAAAGAGCGCACTTTTCAGTAACCAAAAAAGAATCTGGTTCCAATCCATTCTAATTTATACTCCTGATGCGGCGGAAGAAGGGGCGAGAGCCTTTTCCTTTAGTCTTGCCTCGAACTCGTGACGGAATTTCTGAATCGTAGGTCTGACAGCACCCACGCAAGCATCGGACAAGGGACAAATAGTAGTTCCTCCTTCCATATTTTTAGAAAGGGAAAGAATCAATTCCAAGTCCTCGCTCGTTCCGTCTCCTTTTCGAATTTTATCCAAAAGGTCTCGGACCCAATGAGTTCCTTCACGACAAGGGGTACATTGCCCGCAGGATTCATGTGCATAAAATCTTGCAAATCGATAAGTGGTTTCGACGAGATCAGTTCCTTCACCGATTACTATGACCGCTCCCGAACCTAGCATCGTTTTATGAGCCGCCATGGATTCAAAATCCATATTCGCTGTCTTACACTCTTCCGCAGTCAGGATTGGTACGGATGAACCCCCCGGAATCACGGCTTTTAGAGGTTTGTCATCCAACATCCCGCCGCAAAGATCGTTGATTAATTCCATCAACGGAGTTCCCAATACGATTTCATAAACCCCGGGTTTCTTTACATGTCCGGAAACTGAAAAGAGTCGGGTCCCCGGCGATTTTTCAGTTCCGATTTTGGAATACCAATCGGCGCCCTTATCCATGATATGAGGAACGGTAGAAAACGTTTCCACATTGTTCACGACAGTCGGGCATCGATATAATCCCGAAACTGCGGGAAAAGGAGGCTTTAGCCTCGGATGTCCTCTCCGACCTTCGAGGGAATTAATTAGAGCGGTTTCCTCTCCGCAAATATAGGCTCCGGCTCCGGCATACAGAACTAAATCGAAATCGAATCCGCTGCCGAGTATGTTTTTTCCCAGATATCCTTTTGCGTAGGCTTCGTCTATGGCCTTCTGCATAGAGTCGATGCCCTTGTTAAACTCTCCGCGAATATAAAAGAATCCTTTATTAGCGCTAATTGCTTTTGCGCCTATTACCATTCCTTCGATGATCTGATGCGGAAGTTTTTCGATCAACTTCCGGTCCTTAAAAGTGCCGGGTTCCCCTTCGTCGGCATTGCAAATAATGTATTTCGGTTTAGGAATATCCTTCGGGATGAACGACCATTTCATTCCGGTCGGGAAACCGGCTCCACCCCTTCCGCGAAGACCGGATTTCTTGACGATATCCACAATCTCTTCCGGTTTTAGCTGGAGGGCCTTCTTCATTCCGTCGTATCCGTGGACTGACTCGTAAAATTCGAGTTCATTGGATCGAGGATCGTCGATGTATTTGGTGAGAATTCTCATTTCGGCCATATCGATCCCCCTTAACCGAGACTCTGAAGAAGTTCGTCCACTTTTTCGAGAGTTAAATTTTCATAATATGCTTCGTTGATCTGCACCATCGGAGCATAACCGCAAGCCCCGAGGCATTCCACCTCTTCCACCGTGAACTTTTTATCCGGAGTAGTTTGGCCTAACTTGACTCCGAGCTTGGAACAGATATGCTTTTCTATCGCATCATTCCCGCGAATATAACAGCTCGAGGTGCCGCATATTTGAATATGAAATTTTCCGACGGGTTTTTTATTATAGAGAGTATAAAAGGTCGCCACTCCGTAAACTTGAGCTAAAGAGATCGGCGCTCCGATTTTTCCCGCAAGATATTCCATCCCTTCCCGATCCACATAACCTTTTTCCTTTTGAAGAAGGTACAATCCCGGAAGAATCACACTCCGCTTATCCGGAAACATCTCCAATAGTTTACCGAATCTTTTTTCGGATTCCTGGGAAAACTGATAAGGCATTAGCAATCTAGCTCCCCTGCAATAACATTAAGCGAACTCATTGTTGCGATCGTGTCCGCGAGTAGACCGCCCTTCACCAATTCCGGAAAAGATTGATAAAACCAAAAGCAAGGACGACGAACATGAACTCGCCAAGGAGATTTTTCTCCTTCCGAAACGATATAAAAACCCAATTCCCCATTGGCCGCTTCCGTAGCTTGATAATATTCACCCGGAGGAACCTTAATACCGTGCATAATGAGTTTGAAATGGTAGATCAACTCTTCCATATTATGATATACTTTATCTTTCTCGGGCAAATAGATATGAGGAAGATCCGCGTGATGAGGTCCTGCAGGAATTCCTTCCACTAATTGTTCTATGATTCGGATGGATTGGCGCATTTCTTCCATTCGAACCAAAGTACGATGAAAGACGGAACCATCCTCTCCGATCGGAACATCGAAGTCGACCTTATCGTAAAACATATACGGATCATCCTTACGGGCATCCCATGGAACTCCGGCCGCCCTCAAATTGGGACCGGAATATCCGTACGCAATCGCGTCTTCGGCGGCAATGCCTCCGATTCCCGCAGTTCGATCCATAAAGATTCTATTATTTACTAATAAACTCTGGAACTCTTCGATTGCGGGTTTGAGACCCTTACAGATGGTTCGAACTTCGTCGGCGAATTCCGGATAAATATCCTTCTCCAGTCCGCCGACTCGACAGAATGTGGTGGTCAACCTGGCTCCGGTCAGCTTTTCCAAAACCTGATAGATATTTTCACGATGGTGAAACAAATGCAGCATCCCGGAGAAAGCGCCCAAATCCACGCCGAGGATTCCGTTACAAATAATATGATCCATGATCCTGGACAGTTCGGATACTATCATCCGGACGTACACCACCTTATCCGGAACTTGGATACCCATCATCTTTTCTACGGTGAGAATCCAGCCGATATTGTTTAGCGGAGTAGAGACGTAGTTCATTCTATCCGTGCAAACTAGAAACTGGTTATAGGTGTATTTCTCGCCCAGCTTTTCAAAACTACGATGAACATATCCGATGACGGATTCAACGTCCACGACCCTTTCCCCGTCGAGTTGAATGACGTTCTGGAGAATTCCGTGGGTCGCCGGATGCGACGGTCCAAGGTTAACTAGCAAATGACCCTCGGGCAAATGCTTGAATTTGGAGCCGAAATGTTCGGCCGTCTTTTCATACATGATCGTCATCCTGCCTCCATATCATCCTTGATGTGAATCGTCAGTAGGTCTTCGATCAAATAATCTTGGCCGAATCCTTCTAACGGAAAATCTTTTCGCAAAGGATGTCCTTGGAAATTGTCGGGCATGATCAGCCTTTCCAACTGGGGATGATTGTGGAACGGGATACCGAAAAGATCGTAAACCTCTCGTTCCGGCCAGTTCGCACCTTTAAAAATAGTTACGATACTAGGAACTCCCTCTCCTTCCGAAAGAGGAATCTTGAATTGGACTCGAGTGGATGATTTATTTCCTGACCGCAAAAGATAGCAGACTTCGAACCTCGGCTCTTTCTTTCCTAACCAATCTATTGCGGTTAGGTCGTTCAGATAATTTAGTTCTATTCCCGGCGCCGTTTTAAGAGCGTTGAAGACGGGGACGATTCCTTCGGCTTTTAGGAAGAATACCGGGAGGTTGGAGATAACCTCTTCTTCCTTATAGACGTATTGGGGAAACTTGTCTTTGAGGAAGCGATCTATCGTTTCTTTCATCGGACGACCAAAGGTTTGTTTCTTTCATTGATCTCCCGAATTTTACTCATCACTTCCTGTCGTCTCGCTTCCAAGCCTTGGGTTTTAACTTTCTCTTGAAGCTTAATCACCGCATCCAGAAGAGCTTCCGGTCGAGGAGGACATCCAGGGACATACAGATCAACCGGAAGGATCCTATCGATTCCTTGGAGAACCGAATAGGCGTGAAACATTCCCCCGGAAGAAGCGCAGGCGCCGTAACTGACCACGAACTTCGGCTCCGAAAGTTGATCGTAAATCTCGCGAAGAACAGGCGCCATTTTATAAGTAATCGTTCCTAAGACAAGAATCATATCGGCCTGTCTCGGCGAAAACGAAGGACGCTCCGCACCGAATCTGGCGATGTCATAGTCGGAGCAGGAAGTACTCATATACTCGATCCCGCAACATGCAGTGGCAAACGGATACGGCCAAAGGGAGTAACTTCTACCCCAATTAATGATCGTATCCGCACTAGCGACTTGAACCATATCGCCGTACATCTGACCGGGCTGATTGAGTTGATCGTTCAATCCCATTCTAACGCCCCCTTTCTACGTATATAATATAAACCGACGACTAAAATAAAAATAAAGACGAACATCTCCACCAATAGAAACGGACCGAGACCGGCCTCCTTAAACGCTTTTAAGTTTACCGCGTAAGGAAAAAGAAAGACTGCTTCGATATCGAAGAGTATAAACAGAACAGCTACCAAATAAAACTTAATATTAAATAAACCTTTCGCGTCGCCGTAATACGGGACTCCGCATTCGAAAGTATCGTGGGGCTTGGATTTTTTCTTAGGATTTAAGAGAAACGCGAGGCCGAGGATAAGGGCGGAGAATCCTACTCCGAGAAGGAATTGTATCAGGAGGGGGCCTAAATGTTCGGGCGAGCTTCCCATATCTATCCTACTTCTATCGGAACCTGCGTGGCGGCAACTGTCAATCCTTTTGAAACATAAATAACGAAAAGAACGCAAATGAGATTTATTCTCCGACTTCCGGCCTGACGGACCTAAAAAGCACTCTCTATTCGAGACGATAAGCTGCGGTCTGGGGATAATTTTTTTACGGATTTGTATTCCCTCCTTCACATCACCGAGATGAAAAAGACCGATTCTTCCGAGTGGAAGGTTAGCAAAATGGAATATATTTTTCGCCCGGATATTATGATGATGGAAGGATTGATCGGCCTCTGCCTTTACCTTATGTATCAAGTACATCGAAAATTTGGCGATAGCCCTGCAAACAAAGTATAACCGACGTAACGACCGTTCTGTTTTTGATCTAAAAAGTTGGTGACAAAACCATCTACTTCCGACAGCTTCAATAAAATCCCGCGCGAGCGGTGGAGGAAGTCGCGATGGCCAAACTCGTTTTATCCAGTTTTGCGGAATTAGAAGCCTATGTCGGAAAGGAGCTCGGAGTTTCCGCTCCCCATGAAATTACGCAAGAGCAGATTAATAAGTTTGCGGAAGCCACCCTCGACCATCAGTGGATACATACCGACCCTGCTCGCGCTGCCAAAGAATCTCCCTTCGGGACAACCATAGCGCACGGATATCTGACTCTTTCTATGGCCCCCTACCTACTTTCCCAGATTTTAGAACTAAAAAATATCAAAATGGGAATCAATTACGGGATGGAAAAACTACGATTCCTGGATCCGGTGAAAGTCGGTTCTAAACTCAAACTCCGTGCAGAACTGATCGAGCTAAAAGACCTTCGGGGTACGGCAAGAATGACCCTAAAACTCAGCTTCGAAGTGGAAGGTGCGCCTAAGCCGGCGGCAATCGGAGAGGTCATCTACCTCTACCAATTCGCTTAACCGAAAACATCCCTAAGTTCTGCAGTTTCGAAGATAGAAAGATATAAATGAATCCCCGAACAATAATTTACTTAATTTCGCGTATACGAGACGAATTTCATCGGCACTTAAATCGGGAACTCAAGGAAAAAGGCCTCGGACAATTGTCCACTACTCACGCCGATATACTTTTTGCGTTAGCGATGTCTAAGAAAGTTCCGATGCAAGAAATTGCCAAAATGATCGACAGAGACAAATCGACTTTAACGGCGCTGGTCGATAAATTGGAAGATCTAGGATATGTGGAGCGTGCAA
Source organism: Leptospira broomii serovar Hurstbridge str. 5399 (assembly GCF_000243715.2). NCBI lineage: Bacteria > Pseudomonadati > Spirochaetota > Leptospiria > Leptospirales > Leptospiraceae > Leptospira > Leptospira broomii. The sequence goes on along the minus strand of NZ_AHMO02000008.1, from coordinate 2,415,431 downwards.
GGGATGACGAGGATCAGAGAGTAGTAAATCTCCAGCTTACGAAAAAAGCCTACTCGATACGACCCATTATGCTCGGTATTTCAAGATCGCTTCTTTCCGGATTGTATAAAGGATTCTCGGAACCCGAAAAAAAAGAACTAGTCCGACTGCTGGATAAACTTTATAAGAATTTAAAATAATTCCCGGAAGCGGATAATTCCGGTTTAAAATTTCGATTTTCGTTACAAATAGAAAAATTCCTCGATGGAAACGAGTAGTTGTCTTTCGGCGGGGTTCTTTCCGACTATTTGCTCCGGCTTTCTACGTCGACCCGGAGTCCAAGGATGGAGTAGTTCCCTGTATTTGGATAGAAGAGAACCGATTTTTTCTTTTTCCAATTCTTGTAACTTTCTGAAATCCGGCACGATTAAGGAATTCAAATCTCCCGGCTCCACTTTTCTCAAGCCTTGAGCGTATTCCCTAGTTCTGGATTCCAATTCCTTATGAGCGTGAGGCGTGATTAAATATGCGAACAAAAGATCCTCATACTCCTGGTATCCCGGCTTTGCAGTAAAACCGTGAAAACAGGTAAGATTTACCGCCGGGCTCGAATTCAGTACGAATCGAATATCCTCGCGATGAAAGGAAGTCGCTAAGATCCTGGAAGGTTCCCTGCTTTCTTGCGAGTGCCAGGGTCTTCTTCGAGAAGGAAGAAAACGATTAGGAACTCCTCGCTTAATTCCTTCCTCCAGATATTTCTTAATTCCTTTATGATTGTCTATACTTCGAACTTCCTTGGCGTCTAAAAGCCAGACCTTAGCGCCGCCCGATCGAAGTATATTCCAATCATCGCCGGTAAAGAAAGGAGAAAGTGCATATTGAGCTTTTGGAATAGAGGAACGAAGAAATTCGGACGGTATCTGTAAATTCAAAACTTCTTTTTCGGAAAGTAGAAAAAATCCATTGTCCCCTGTGGCGATTCCTCTGCGAAATTTTCCGAACTCAAGAATCGAAACTCTATCAAGTTGGTAACTCTTCGCCATACTCACATAATTATTGTTAGATGATATTTTCGCATCACTTTTTATTTTATAAATAATATCCTTATCTTTCCGTAGTAATCTAGTCCATTTGTCTCCCGCATTTAAGACTACTTCTCGCCATTCTAAACTTTCAATGGATGTTCCTTCGCCATTAAGTGCCGACGAAGGAACACGCGACCATAAAAATCCGGAAGATTCCGGTTTTAATTTTTCCAAAAACAGTATACAGGAGGAAGTTACGGCACCTGAAAACAAAGACCAGGACGAATCCAAGAAAAGAATTCTTCTAAGAGAATCAGATTCAAGAAGCGCACGTTTAACTGGGATTCCATATCCCGCGTTTAAGAATTCATAAGGAAGGAGTACCGCCGCTCTTCCCCCTTCCTTAAGTAAGGAAAGAATTCTCAAAAGAAAAAAAACGTATAAGTTCGCAGTGCCTGGAATCGAAACCCCTACCTGATTTTTGAATGTTTTTAGCAGATCGTTTCCGAGCTTCGAATGATTGAGTCGCTTGTAAGGCGGATTACACAGAATGGCGTCATAAAGAAAATCCACCCTCGCAGTTAAGAAATCCCCTAAAGTTAAGAACTTCGAGCCGCCTTCCGCTCCACTTTTGTCAAGAATTTGCTGACATTCCCGATATAGAATCGGATCAATCTCCCAACCGTGGAATTCCGTACGAAGGGAACAATCGGTCATGGAAAAAAAAATTCCTTTACCCGCTGCAGGATCTAAGACTCGAAACGGAGAATTAACTTCGAACTTCGATTTTGCGCCTGAAGTCCATTCAACCATTATCCTAGCCAAAGGAGCAGGCGTAAAAAATTGACCTAAGGCCTTGGAGGAAGTAATCAATGTATGTTTCGAAATATTGCCAGTTGACTGAATAAACATTTAGCTTAGCGAGCCGCCCGCCTATTTAGCGTTAATACGACGAATTCGGATTCGAAGATGCTTACAAGCCTTATTGGAGAAATAAAAAAAAGGAGGATTTTTTGCAGGAAATATCTGTAGTATACGCTTAGTATACAGTTGTAATCAGAAAAAAAATTTAAAAAGTGCGACTAAGGGGTTTTAGGTGAAAGTTTTTCGCCAATAAGACGTGCAACTGATTCCAGTTGTACTTCTTTTGCCAAGTCGAAGGCAGTTTTGCCTTCGATATCCGAAAGAGTAATGTCTGCGCCTAAAGCTATGAGCTTCTCCGCCGCGCCGACATTCTTTCGGTAAATTGCCTCTATCAGCGGAGTTTTACCTCGGGCATCCCGCTGATTCAGGTTCGTGCCCGCTTTTGCGAGGATATCGAAAATCTTCGGATCTGTGCCGAGCGTTTCCGTTGCATAGTGAAAGGCGTTTCGGGCTCCGATTTGTTTGGTCCCTTCAGGAGTTTGAATCTCTTTCAGGCGACTTGTAAAAACGGGCTTCGCTCCATTTGCCAATAAGTATTCGGTAATTGCAAGATCGGGGGAAGAAGAAGCTCCGCCGACCGCAAGAAAGAGCGGATATTCCTCTACGCCGCCCGGATCGTGATTCGGGTTTGCTCCGTTCTCAACTAAAAATTTTACGAGAGTTAGGTTCTTATTCCGTATTGCCATATTCAAAAGAGATACAGGATGCTGATCCTCCCCTTTTCTAGCCATGTATTCGACCTGTGCTCCCGACTCGATCAAACGCTTCGCTTCGGCCAGATCATCCATATCCGGGACCTTGACTTTAAGTAGAGGAAGAAGTCGATAGAAAAGGACCGAATTCCCGTCCTGATCCTGAGCGTTTAAGTTCGCTCCATTCTTGATAAGAAATTCGACGACGTCCTCGCCTTCCGCGAGCATAAGGGAGGTCCGACCTTCCTCATCCTTCGCATCGATTCTTGCACCTTGCGAAAGCAGAGCTTCCACTTTCTTTAGATTACCTTCCTTTACCGAAGAAAGAAATTCCCTATCTTGCTCAGGCGTAGCGGATACGGAGAGGGAAAGACATAACGCGAGTAAGATGAGATATCCCCAATGCCTTTTTAGATTTAGAATCATATTCTTCAAGTTCCCGTCAGGTATCCTAAGTGCCCATTTTGATGGGGGGGCTAATTCGGAAAATGAAAATTCCTCATAGTCCGAGAATTGCCTTGACCCGTCGATGTTCGTCCTTACGTTCCTTCTCTTTAGAGAATCGCGAGCGATTTCGTTCCCCTATTATTAGACCGGGTTCGGAAATTATCGGAGAATGAAAGAGGACTGATATTATGGCGAAAGATACGCAAGATTTCGAAGCATATGATGCATTGGGGCTTTCCGAGCTAATTCGCCGAAAAAAAGCTCACCCGAAAGAATTAGTAGAATTTTCAGCTAAGAAGATCGAGACTCTGAATCCTAAATTAAATGCAGTCGTCCAACAAACAATCGAACAAGCAAAAAGTCTCGCAGCTTCCGGCAAAAGCCCCAAGGGACCTTTTTTTGGCGTTCCCATATTACTTAAGGATATCATACATGAAGTCGGAGGGGAAAGAATCACTTCCGGCTCCAAGGCGTATCGTAAACATATCGCCGAATCGGACACGGAATTCGTTTCTAGATTTAGGAAGGCCGGATTCTTATTCTTAGGTACGACTAATACTCCGGAATTCGCTTTGATGGGAATTACCGAACCGAAACTTCACGGTCCGACCCGAAATCCTTGGGACCCGGAACGCACCCCTGGCGGTTCCAGCGGAGGATCGGCCGCCGCTGTCGCTTCCGGAATGGTTTCCATTGCGACGGCCTCGGACGGAGGAGGTTCGATTCGAATTCCAGCGGCTTATTGCGGATTATTCGGATTAAAACCGAGTAGAGGAAGAGTGCCGGTTTATCCGTTAGGAAGAGTTTGGCAGGGAGCCTCTGTTGATCATGTGCTGACAAAATCCGTACGGGATAGCGCGGCAATTTTAGACTTAGTTTCCGGAATCACTCGAGCGGAAGTTTTCTCTTTAGAAAAACCTAAATCTCCCTTTCTCTCCGAGACAAGAAAAGCGCCAGGAAAATTACGAATCGCTTATTCATTTCAATCTCCGATAGGCACAGGAGTGAATGCCGATCATTCGGAAGCGGTTTTAGAAACGGCTAAGTTATTGAAATCCTTAGGTCATAAAGTGGAGGAATCCGCTCCGAAAATAGACGGCAAAAAATTGGCTAAAGCCTATATCATGATGTATTTCGGAGAAGTGGCCGCAGAAATTCAAAAATTAGAAACCGTATTCGGAAGAAAAGCCAAGATGGGAGATGTAGAATCTACGACATGGATATTGGGTTTATTAGGTCGCTCTGTCGGTGCCGGTGAATTTGTCTCGGCAATCCGCTATTGGGATCAAGCGGCTTTTCTAACCGAGGAGTTCCATCGAGAGTACGATGTTTATCTCACACCGGCAACTGCGGAACCCCCCGCCAAAATCGGAGAATTAGCTCCGAAATTCTACGAAGAGATTGCAATGCAAATCATAGGTCGAGCCGGTTTAGGAAAACTTCTATTGGCTACGGGCATGGTGGATCAACTTGTGGAAAAAAATCTATCGCGCACTCCGTTTACTCAGCTCGCTAATTTAACCGGACAGCCGTCGATGTCCGTCCCTTTGTCTCGAACAAGATTCGGCTTGCCGATCGGAATGATGTTTACCGGAGCTCGAGGTCGAGAAGATATCCTAATCCGACTCGCCTCGCAATTGGAAAAAGCAAAACCTTGGGCGAGCATCGCGAAAGTATGAATTTTAAACTCTTCATTTTATTTTGAATCCTCCTGTAAGTTCAGGAATGAATTCGCGGGAAATATCGGCTCCATAAGGATACATATTATAATTTCGTAAATATGGCCTTGGATTTCTGGTACCGCATAGTGGAATAATGCGCTGTCGCATTCCGTTCGGAACGCGTTCACGATAGTCGTAAGAAAATGATAAAATCAAGATAAGTAGATCTCGTTTTTGTTTTTCTACAGGTCAAATTGACCGTATTTATTTCACCCTCAAACTAAATCGGAAAATCGAATGGAATCTTTAGTCGGTTCTATTTTAGAAGGAGTTTTAGTATAAAGCGGGAATTTGCCCGATTTGTACTAGTAAATCCTTCATATTCCAAGAAAGTCTCATAAATGATTTCATAAAATTTGCGACCAGATCTACTTAAAGAAGGGACATTCGGATACCTGTTACGCTTAATACTGTTACTTAAGTGACCATGGCAAAATAAATTTTGTAATTTTAGGTGACAAAGAGGGGCTATTATACTATCAAACGTTCTATAGTATTTTCTAATTTTAAAATAGTGATTTTAAACTGCGCAGCTCGGGATTTAATAGCGATGCGAACGTTGCCCGGATCTAACGTTAGCGGACAATTTAGAAGGCCGTCAGAAATAGCATGAAAATTCTCGAAGGAAGAGTCAATTGAATCAGACTTGTTACCTCTGCAATAGTCAAAGGAACGAAACTGTCTTCGTTGAAAACAGTATCGACATAGTTCGTTGTTTGCATTGCGATCATGTATTCTCGACATACGAGCAAGACGAACATTACGAAGGATATTGGGGTGAAGAAGAGACTTCCTATGATTTAAATTGGTGGGATCTCGCACACAGAGAAATTTACCAGGACTTTATAGAAAAATTTCTATCTTCGCCTAAAGGAAACATTCTGGATGTAGGTTGCGGGCTAGGTTTTTTTGTCAAAATGGTCAATAATAGCCGACCTGGCTGGGACGCTTTCGGCTATGAGATCTCAAACCAAGCGATAAAGTTCGCGAAGGAAAAAAACGGATTAAAAAATGTTTATTCCGGCATCGTCCAAACTAGTAATCTTCCTAAAGCAAAGTTTGATATTATCACGCTTTGGGACGTGATCGAACATATCCCGAAGCCTCACGGTTTAATTACCTATCTGTTCACTTTATTAAAACCCGGAGGGTTTCTATTTATTCAAACCCCTAACTTTCCGGTTCAGCTACGTAAGGCAAAGTTGAAAGTCTGGATCAATGGAATGAGGCCCGACTGTCATTACCTTGAGGCTAAAGACCATATAAATGATTATTCCGAAAAAACCCTAGCTATGCTATCAAAGCAATGCGGATTTTCTTCCGTAGATTTCACTATCCTAAAACCGATCTCCTCTGTTTCCGGTAGTAGTGCGAAATTGGGCGTTCTTTTGAAGAAATTATTTTATTATAGTACTTTAATAATTTGGAAACTAACGTTTAAACGGATCAACATAAATCTTACTCTTTTTGCATTATTTCATAAAAGTACAGAGGCAACTGTTTCTTCCCGATCGAAAACCCGGAGAAGTTAAGGGCGATTAGTTAAAATCGCTTTCGAGAAAGGGCATTTGTAATAAGCGATGACTAAGATAAAAGCGAGCCGGAACGGCGGATATTTGACCCGGATTTAGCGGAAAAATTCAACCGTGAATCTAACTCCAAAATTTATCCGGATCGATAAAAGGCTAAAAAATTCCGAGGCAAAATCTATCATTGCAGTCCACTCTCGACTTAGCTATCGTAAATTATGCTTATTTAAAGCCTGATACAAACTCGCGCCTCGACAAGCATAAAGAAATTCAACGGGCGCGTATTAGCAAATACTTTCTTCGTAATCCATTAATTGTTTTATAAAATACGCATCGTCAAGTCCAGTCCATCGACTTCTAACAATCTGATCGACGATAATTGAATATTTTCCGCTAGTTTTCTTCGTGGCGGAGAGCGCTAATTGAAAAACACCGTCTAAATCTTCATCGCCTTGATATATGTATTCCGCTCTTGGAAGTTCAAAAACTTTTCCAGGCAATCCCGAAATAGTCGTCTTAAATTTTCTTTTTTTCATCTCTTTATCCAGAACGCGATAAGAATCATTTTCCGTATTATGTCTTAGCCCGTTTTTAAGCTCAATTCTAACGGTGAAAAAGGTCATTGGCGGCTCCCCGTAAAGACTTTGCAATATAACATTTATTTATTATTTAGTAAATTATTAATTTCATTAAATTCGATCGAATCTACTACAAATTATCAACAAATTACCTTTCCCGATTTTTTCAAAATATCGGAAATAAATTATAAAATTTCATTCTGCACATTATTTAGGCAATCAATAATTTTCACACTATTATCCGAGATACGCCGATTGGATTATCAAAATAAAAATCTGTCGTCTTGGCCTATATCAAGATCTTCTAACTGAAATTTATTCTCAAATACTCACCGTCGGCCTTAAGCATTAATAAAAATTCGAATTACCTGAACGAAAGAAGCTAACATAGACCGAATGAATTAAAAAACTAGATATTAGAATCTTCGTATCTAAGCATTTTGATTTTTTCATCTAAACGCCTTTCCGAAATAGGTGCACTTTATTCCGAATATAGCATCCGCAATCTGAGAATAAAATTTTTTCCGTATCTAAAAGATACCGCCTGGGTTTCCCAACTGTCGACCCCGAGTAAAATTCACCCAAAAAGCTCATTGACCTCGGTCGGAGATATGCTTTGCATTCCGGAAATTCATTCAATCGATGGGAAGTAACACTTTACAAATCTAGAGAACCAAATCAAATATCCTCATGTCCTTAAGCCATGATGATTTTAAGAATGCTCTTTCTCATTTTTCTTCCGGGGTAACCGTGATTACGTATTCGGATACGACTCGAACGGGGGGGCTTACCGTAAGCAGCTTTACCTCTTTATCTTTGGATCCTCCGTTGATCTTATTCAATTTGCAAAAGAATATCTCCAGCCACGACCCGTTATTGGCCTCGGGAAAATTTACGGTGAATATTCTTTCTGCGGAGCAGGAGAAGTTATCCAACCAATTTGCCTCTGGAAAAATCGATAAACACGAGTTAATCCAAACCCTTGCATGTAGTCTGGGTCATAATGGAGTCCCTTACTTGGAAGGAACTCTATCACGGTTGGAATGCGATTTGGAAAAGCAGGTAGATGGAGGAGATCATACCATCGTAGTCGGCCGGGTTCTTTTTGCCGCTTCGGACGATTCAAAGCGACCTCTTCTTTATTATCGCAGAGCTTACTATGGAATTTAGAAATAAGAGTGAGGCAAGTGCCCGACCCCTTTAAAATTCAGGGTCGACAGCAAACTCGACCCCATTTCGCTTCTCCTAAGCCTTAGAATTTACTCGGTTTCGGAAATACAAAGTTCTTCGCACCGATCGGAGACCGGGCGTATTTAGGTGAAAGTGGTTTCCCTTGGGCCCAGAGCGGGAAAAACTGGTCCCGTAATGGAAAAAGAATCCGTTTCTCTCGAAGACGCCTTAGATCACGGGCTCACGGCGGAAGAATTCGCCAGGATCCAAGAAATATTGGGAAGAATTCCCAACTCGACCGAACTAGGGGTCTTCTCCGCAATGTGGTCGGAGCATTGCTCTTACAAGAATTCCATCCTGCAGTTAAAGACTCTTCCGACAAAATCGGATAAACTCCTGGCACAGGCAGGAGAAGAGAACGCTGGAGCGATGGATATCGGAGACGGACTCGCGGTCGTTTTCAAGATAGAAAGCCATAATCATCCCACTGCTGTCGAACCCTATCAGGGCGCGGCGACCGGCGTAGGTGGAATCATGAGGGACATTTTTACCATGGGCGCAAGGCCTATCGTCTCTTTAAATTCGCTTCGCTTCGGAAATCCGGATGAATCTCGAAATAAATATCTACTATCTCGGGCAGTAAAGGGAATCGGCGACTACGGAAATTCTCTCGGGATTGCGGTGTCCGGCGGAGAACTTTTTATCGATGAGTGTTTTTCCAAAAACCCGCTCGTAAATGCCATGACGGTCGGAATCGTGCGCCATGATCAAATGGCAAGCGCTACCACCGGAGGCAAGGTCGGGAACGCCGTATTTATCGTAGGCTCTACTACCGGAAGGGACGGAATTCATGGAGCTTCCTTCGCTTCCAAAGACCTAACCAAGGAATCCGAATCGAAGCGGTCTGCAGTTCAAGTAGGCGACCCGTTTATGGAAAAGCTCCTGATGGAAGCCTCTCTCGAGACCATTCAAAAAGGCTTACTAGTGGGAATTCAGGATATGGGTGCCGCAGGAATTTCCTGTGCAACCTCCGAAATGAGCGCCAAGGGAAAGACCGGAATGCGGATCGATTTGGATTTGGTTCCTTTTCGAGAAACCGGAATGAACGCCTACGAAGCGATGCTCTCGGAGAGCCAAGAGAGAATGCTCGTCATTCCGATCAAAGGCAAGGAAGAAGAACTCATTTCTATATTCAAAAAATGGAATTTAAATGCGGTTCAAATCGGAGAAGTTACGAACAACGGACTGCTGGAAGTGCATAAAGACGGGAAACTGAAAGTGAAGATTCCGGCCGAATCCCTCGTATTGGGCGGAGGCGCCCCTCGTTACGTTCGGGAAACAAAACGCCCGACATATTTGGATCAGGTGTCCGTTTGGACTCCCCACTCTTTACCGGACTTGCAGGAATCGGGAGAAATCGGTTCTATTTTCTCAAAGCTCTTAGGAGGTTGGAATATTTCCTCTAGGAGACCCATTATCGAGCAATATGACACCGAAGTGGGGCTGGTAAAGCTTATAGGTCCGGGATACGACGGCGGGCTCTCTGCGATTCCCGAGACTGATAGAGCGCTCGCGACCGCAACCGATTGCAACTCCAGATACACGTATCTGGATCCTTATCACGGTACTATATTTGCCGTCTGCGAGGCGGCGCGCAACGTCGCTGTAACCGGTGCCGATCCTCTCGGAGTGACGAATAACCTGAATTTTGCCAATCCATACATTCCGGAAAACTATTATATGTTTTCCGAATGTATCCGAGGGATGGGGGATGCTTGTCGTTTTCTCGGACTTCCGGTTACCGGAGGGAACGTCTCCTTTTATAATGAATCCCCCGAAGGACCCATTTTTCCGACGCCTACTATCGGAATGGTCGGAATTTTGAACAACAAGAAACTAGGAATACGGAATTATCCTCGGAAAGCCGGAATCAAGTTAGCCGTAATCGGAAAATTTCGCCCGTCGTTAGGCGGAAGCGAATTCCAAAAAATCCAGTGGCGGACCGTTCAAGGACGAATCCCTGAGCTTGATCTTTCCCATGAAAAATCGTTGTTGGATTTGATCGTTTCTCTTGGAAAAAATTCTAAGGTGGTTTCGGCCCACGATTTATCCTTGGGAGGAATTGGGATCGCTCTGGCCAAGACGGCAATCTTCTCCGGTTTAGGAATCGAAGCGAATCTGCAGGAACTCCGTCAAAATCGAATCGATTTGACTCTGTTCGGAGAGACTGCCTCTTGCATTCTAATCGGTTTCGAAATGAAAAACGAAATATCGATTCGGGAAGCGACTTTAAACGTAGGACTAGATTTCTTGCCCGTGGGAGAGACCGTTTCAGATGCGAAACTGCGAATCGCCGATTTTAAAGTGGAGATTCCAGTTTCGGAACTTTCAAACCGTTACGAAAGCGGATTAACTGAGGTGTTCAAATGAATTCAACGATTCGATTACTCGTTGTCCCGATTTTATCCGGACTTCTACTCTTCGGAAATTCCTGTAAAAGATCCGCAGAAGATATCCTTTCCACGGCTTCTCAAACTCCTTTGAAGATCGAAAAGTTGGATCTGGGGTTACAGAAATTAGGCACCATCCCTCAAGTATTATTTACGTTTCCGAATCTTAAATGGCTGGATATTCGATTGAATCGACTCGAAACACTTCCCGAAAATCTAGGGGATTTGGAGCAATTGGAATATTTAAACGTTTATGGAAACGACTTAAAGCAATTTCCGACTTCCTGCGCACGATTAGGAAAATTGCATGTCCTCTTTGCGGGAAATAACGACTTTGAAAGGATTCCGCCGGAATTAAAAGGACTTTCGCTCGAAGCTATCTATTTCGATCAAAACAAATTGACTTTGAACGAATCCGATATTGATTTATTAGGAAATTTGCAACAACTTCAAATTCTGGATTTGTCAAAAAACAGAAACATAATAGCCCTCCCTAAGAATCTAAACCTGCTCGCGAATCATCCGAAGTTGCGGGTTCTTATCCTGAAAGATTCGGGACTTAGAACTGCCGACGTGAATGCTGCGCGCAAATTACTCCCTAAGGTCCGTATAGAATTTTAAATATCCATGAAAGAAGAAGAGAATAAAAATCCGTATTCAAGCACAGTCATACTTCCGCAAACCGACTTTCCGATGAAGGCCGGTCTGGCCACCCGCGAACCGGAGCAGATCAAAGAATGGGAGGACGGACATCTTTTTCGTAGAATGCGAGAAAAGAGGAAGGATAAACCCCAATTTGTCCTTCATGACGGCCCGCCTTACGCCAACGGAAATTTCCACACGGGCCATTCGCTCAATAAAATCCTAAAGGATATGATCGTTAAATCCAAGGCTCTTTCCGGATTTAATACCGATATGATACCGGGTTGGGACTGTCACGGATTACCGATAGAGGTACAAGTTCTCAAAAATCTGGGGAAGAAAGCCAAAGAGATCGGCCCCGAAGAACTTCGAAAACTTTGCCGCGACTATGCGGAAGAATTCGTGATCAAGCAAGGACAGGACCTTTCTCGCTTTTTATGTTTTTGGGAAAAAGGCCGCATTTACAAGACGATGAGTCCCGATTTTGAAGCGAAGATTGTGGAGATCTTCGGCGCTCTATTCGACGAAGGTTATATTTATCGCGGGAAAAAACCGGTTTATTGGTGCATCGAATTAGCGACCGCCCATGCGGAAGCGGAAATCGAATATCACCCGCATAGATCCCCTTCGATTTACGTGAAATTCCCGGTAAAGGGGAAGGATAAAAGTTATTCCTTAATTTGGACGACCACTCCTTGGACCTTACCGGCAAACCTAGCGATCAGCTTTAATCCTAGATTCTCATATTCGTTCTATAAAACACCGGAAGGAGATTCCCTTTTACTTGCGGATGGATTGAAAGAGGCGGTTGAGAAAGCCACGGGAGTCTCTCTGGAAAAGTCGGCCGACGTTACGAATCAAGACCTTGAATCGATGGTATTTCAACATCCCTTTTTGGATCGAGATTCAATCCCTCTATTCGGAGAACATGTTACTCTCGATGCTGGAACCGGTGCAGTGCATACGGCTCCCGGACACGGACAAGACGATTATAAAGTAGGATTAGCAGCAGGATTGGAACCCTACTCTCCCGTAGACGACTATGGCAGATATACAGACGAATTCCCGATGATGAAAGGAACCAAAGTTTGGGATGCAAATCCTAAAATCGTGGAGCTTCTAAAAGAAAAAGGTTTATTGCTTCACTATTCCGAATTCGAACATAGCTACCCTCATAGTTGGAGAAGTAAAAAACCTCTCATCTTCAGAGCGACTCCCCAATGGTTCTTTCAAATCGATTACAAGGGCCTACGGGAAAAATCGCTTGAAGCGATTGATAAAGTCCAATGGATTCCTAGCTGGGGAATCAGCCGAATTCGGTCGATGGTGGAGACCCGACCGGATTGGTGTCTGTCTCGCCAAAGAAATTGGGGGGTCCCGATTCCTGCTTTTACCTGCGAAGAATGCGGGGAAACTCATTTGGATTCCGATTCAGTGCGTTTCTTCACGGAGATCGTAAGACAGAAAGGAATAGAGATTTGGTATACCGAACACGCAGACGTCTTGCTTCCCCCTGGTACAAAATGCGGAAAATGCGGTTCGTCATCCTTTAGAAAGGGAAAGGACATCCTGGACGTTTGGTTCGATTCGGGCGTGTCTAACTTTGCCGTATTAAGCGAACGAGGCTCCGAACCTCCGGCGGACCTTTATCTGGAAGGGTCGGATCAGCATAGGGGCTGGTTTCAATCGAGTTTGTGGCCGTCAATGGCTTTACGAGGAATACCTCCGTACAAATCCGTATTGACTCACGGTTATGTTCTGGATGAACAAGGACGAGCCATGTCAAAATCCTTAGGAAACGGAATCGATCCTACCAAGGATATTATCAACGTCTACGGCGCGGATATTTTAAGGCTCTGGGTAAGTTCTCAGGATTTTCGGGACGATGTTCGGGTCGGAAAAGAAGGCCTTAAAACGATCGCGGATAATTACCGGAAAATTAGAAATACGTTCCGCTATCTGCTGGGAAATTTAGCCGGTCATACGTCCGAGCAAAATTTAGCAATCAACGAATTAGAGGAAGTGGATCGATATTACTTATCCAGATTGGCGAATCTGACGGAAGAGCTGAAAGCATATTACGAAAGCTACCAGTTCCACCAAGTTTACCAAAAACTTCTTCTCTTCTGCACCGTTACGTTATCTCAGGATTATTTCGAGATGATACGGGATAGAATGTACTGCGATCGACGGGAATCGAAAACGAGACGTTCCTCCTCTACGGTTTTGCAAATTATATTGGATACTCTCTGTATTTATTCGGCTCCGATTCTAAGCTTTACGGCAGAAGAAGTATGGAAGGAAAACGATAAGAAAGACTCGGTCTTCTTGGAAGACTTTCCCGATTTATCGAAAGTTCAAGATCCTAAATTGGAAGCGGATTTTGAAAGAACCTTAGCTGCTCGAGAGATCGTTCATAAAGCCCTCGAAGTCGCAAGACAAGCGGGAAAACTAGGAAAGTCTCTGGAAGGTGCGGTCGAACTGACCGGGAATGGAAGTACCGAACTCAAGAATCGTTTTTCAAACGCCGCATTGGAACTGATTTTTACCGTATCTCAGGTTCGCTTCGATAAAACGGATCGAGAAATTCTCGCTGAACATTCCGACGAAGAGTTTGCGGTCAGAATCGTCAAACCGAAAGAAGGCGAATGTCCTCGTTGTTGGAGACACCCTGCGGAAGAACGGAAAGGAGAACTTTGCCTTCGCTGCGCTGAAGCCGTCTCGATCTAACTCAAGGGCGATCGTTTTCGTCCGTCAGTTTAACGGGGCCGTACTGCTTTCTCGGTAAAAATTTATACTTGGTCGGATTCTTTAGATCAAAGGAAACCCATTTGCGCTGAGGAACTCCTCCTGCGAGACCGAAGTCGAAATTTTCCCCTTCCACGATTTCGGTTCCGTCCGTCGATTGTTCCAATGGAATCTCTTCTATTCGAGTCCAACGATCGAATAAGAGAGTCTGATCCTTATCAACGATCTCGCGTTTAATTCTGCCAAAAACCACGTTCAGTCTGGCATCCGTTGCCCAAAGGATACAGGTGGTCAATTCGTCATAGGAAATGACCGATTGGGTATCGTCATACTTCGTGACGAGCAGTAATAGCTTGTCTTTTGGAAGAGCCTTTAGGGCGAAAGGCAAATCTCTCGCCAAAAGATCCAGCTCATGATCGGAAAAAACGAAATCGGAAAAATATCCGATAGCGGTTCGCTTGGAATATCTAAGATTTCCGAGGTAATCCTTCACTTTATTTTGATCCAACTGGATCGGATGATCGAGTGAATTGGTTTTTGTTATTTTGTAAAAACCGGGTAAATCTTTCGGGTCGATTTTGAAAAGGGCGATTCCTTCGGAACGGAACACGATCTCGCGATTGGAGTACGGGTAACAGTTTGAAATGCCAAAAACTGCGCAGGCGATAAAGAAACGTGTTAGGATCGGGAACGAAAGGAAGCTTTTTGAAAAAAACGTCTGTTGCATCGAGTCGGAAAAAAAGGGTCGGTTCATCTATATTTAAGAACGGATTCGGAAGAGAAGAGTTTCAGTCTCCCCGGAGAAATTCCGAAAAGTTCGGATATTTTTCCAGGAATTCTTCCATAGTGTAAAGGTTTACAATTCGATCCAGCCCGGAAAGCCTAAAAACGGAATGAAGCGACTTATTTAAGCCAAAGATGTTTACAATACCATTTCTATCCCGGATTTGGTTCCTGACTTTAATGATAATCCCTATCCCCGAGGAATCTATAAATTTGACCAGGCCGAGGTGAAAACTGATAGTTGCAGGGTATCCTGACCGGACGCTTTCCTCAAACTCCACGTAAAAGTCACGGGAATTATCCATCAGGATATCCTCTTGGACCGAGAGAACGAGATGATTGTCTCGGGTGAGACTTTTGAGAATCATGGGAAAATAACACGCATCGGATTTCGAAGTATGTCAAGAAATAAGTATCTTAGTTGATTTATTTCGGAACGACCGCCAGGATACTATTAGAGCGGTTTCTGGGGAATCCAAACCAATGTCTGAATTCGATAAAACCAAAAAAAGCATCGGCGTAAACAATCTGGACGATAAGGCCAGAAGAGAGATGTTTGATAAGTTTCAATCTGCCGGGGGCAAGGTTGTTTCCGAAAAAGACAAAAAACGGGATGACGCCCTTAAAAAGCAGAAAGAACAACCGCAAATCCGCCAAGGCGCCAGAAGCCAGGCCGGCAGCAGGGATCCAAAATCTCCTTCCGGCAGAGGATCGGCTGCTCCATCCAAGACCCAACAAGCCAAGCCTAACGCATTCCGGGATCGAAAAGCGATCGAAGCGGAGATGGGAAATTTCTTCAACAGAATGGCGGTTAAGTTTAAATGCTGGATATCTAGGGTAACTTCCTTTTCATCCAGTGACCTTCTCCCAGGATTTCTATCCGAACTTAATATCGCAGGCAAAAAAGCCATTCTTGAAATGAACTTTGTGGGGAACGATCTGCTTGGAAATCCCGCCTACGCCGCTAAGATAGCAAAAGAGTTGGACGGGCAAAATCCTCTTTACATCGAACTTCTCGGCCGGATGCACAAGGTTTACGATAACGTGGAGTTAAACCAGCTACTCGAAGCACATAACGCGGCTCCCGATATGGCCGTTTCTATTTCACGGGTGCGACAACCCTTATATTCTTTATTTAGGAAATTATATTATATTTATCCGTTCCAAGGATCGTACGTTAAGGCTGTTACCCTCGGATACCAAGCGCTCGAAAAACTGGAGGGAAAGCCTGCCACCGTTTATAATACGAAACGAAAACGTGCGCTCCAAGAATTCGACGTACTCTACGGAACCGTATTTGATAAATTATATTTGGCCATCCTTCGGAGTGAAGATAAAAATATTCCGCTGATCAGCTCTTATATGGAAGACATTTTAGGCGTCGTCCCTGAAGAAAAATTGGGACAACGTCAACCCGGACAGGAGTTGGACGAAATTTCCGGCGGAGCTCACGAGGAAGAGGAAGAAGTCCAAGAAGAGAAAAAAGAAGAACCGATAGATCCGGAGGAATCTCTAAGCAAAGAGCTAAAGTACGGATTAAAGCTTATGCGAATGATGACTTTGGAACAACTTCGGAAGAAGCACGACCCGAAAGGAGATTACGAAAGGATCCCCTCCGCAGACAAAGCTTTGCTTTCCTGGCTATTCTTTCGGGAGTTTGACGAGGAATATTCCTTTGTAATGACCACTAAGAAAATCGATTTGAAGCCGACGATCGTAGCGGGCGCAAAAATGGATTTTCGGGAAAAGCTAATCGATTTGTACGAAACGACTCGAGGCATCCAGGAGCAATTCCGAATCTATGATCAATATCACAAGGAATTGGATTCCCATCTAAAGAACCCGGGCGCCAACTACATCGAGTCATCCAAAAAAACATCGGCTTTAGAAACTAAAAAAAGCCAACAATCCAGAAATGTCCGAGTTACGGTGAAGGACTTCATTCAAAAAGGGTCCGATCTGCTCTCCAGACTCATTGCGGATATGAAAGGTAAAAAGGAAGTCGTTACGAATATGGACGACTTAATGACCTTCGATCTAATAGAGTCCAAAAAGCGACTGAATAAAAAACCGATCAAACAATGCATTATGGAAGCATACTGTTATTCTTTAGCTCTCTCAGAGCGATTGGAAAGCGGAGATTTGTTCGGAGGTGTTCCTGAAATGTCCCCTGAAGAGATGGAAAGGGAATTCGGTATTAAGGCAAACGATTCTCAGCCGGAAGCCGAGCTCATCGATCCGAACGTTTCCGCCGAAAAAGCCGCCGACGATAATTTCGGCGTCGACCCGTCCATTTTATCCGACTAAATCTACAAGCGCAGGTTACGCGTGGCTTCTGTAAAGATCACTCTATTCCAAAAGGAATTATCTCAGCCCATTTCTCCCGAACAAAGATCCAAGTTATCTAAAGAAAAATCGGATTTCCTGATCCTTCCAATGTATTTTCCCGGAGGCGGAGTCGCTTCTCCCGAATCGCTTGCGTCTCGCTCGAAAGGCTTTTTAGATGAACTACTGGCCGTTTCCGAAGTGTATAAAGGAGCCGTACTAGGCGGTTGTATGTTTCGAAAAGACGAGGAAGGCATATTGCGCCTCTCCGTCCCGATCGTTCAAAATATCGTGTTAGTCGATTGGTACGACGTGAAAGTACTAGGTGCGGAAGAAGCCCCGGCAAAACCCGGTTCAGGGGATGAAGCGATTATCCTAGGCGGATTCAGATTCGGTATTTTTGTGGGAAAAGAAATCGACGATCTTGCCAGGTTTGATCGTTTAAAATCGGAAAACATAAATCTCGCATTCCATATTGACTCTGTCTTAGAAGACGGCATCAACTATGCGGACGATCTCAAAAAATACGCAGAGTTATCCGCGAAATATAATCTATTTCTACTTCGTTCTTCGGGGCATGGCGCCCCTTTCGGAAAGAAGAGGATCGGGCGAAGCCTCTTATCTACTCCCACCGGAGTCACATGGAAGGTGGCCGAATCCGAAAAGGATAAAGAAATCATAAAAACAGTAAATATTAACGGAATCAACGGCCTGTTTTAAAAGACTTCGCTTTTGGAAAAAATGGGATACCGTTCTATCGCGCGAAACTATTTCCTACCGATAACAATCGCCTGCATTCATTCTATATTACAGTTTATAGATTTTCCGATATTAAGGATAGACGGTTACTGGCAGCTACCCTCTAAAGAATGCTGGTATAACCATCCGTTTCAGGCGCTCATAACTCTGAACGGTACAAGTCCTGCGTTAGCCCTTTTCCATTCCGCTTTGACACATTTAGGAAACGACGATCCTTATCCTTTGTATGCGGTTTTCCTTCCGATGCTGCATGCGATCGGTTGCTATCTTTTTCTATCGATTCTATCCGCAATGAGATTACGATACCGTAATATTTGGGCCGCACTCTTTTTTCTTAATCCGCTCGTATTCGCCTACTTTCGCTATCCGTTTTATTCCACTTATTTGTTCTTTCTTTCGTTAGTTTTATTATATTCCCTTTGGGTGGTTAAAAATAGAAACGGCAGGCTATTGTCCGTTTCGATGACGATTGCGCTTGCTTCGGCCGTCCGACCTTCTTGGCATTTAGGTCTTGCGATCTTCTGGGTCGGTTGGTTAGCCTGGCATGAACGTAAAAAGCTATCGCGCGCACCGGTGATAACGGCTTTCTTCATACTCCTATTCCCATTCGGATTATATCTGAAGAATTTTATTCTTTTCGACTCGTTTTCGGCCTCGTCCTGGTTGGGAATGAATCTGGCAAGATCTAGGTTGATAACTTTAGATTCGAACGAACATAAAAATCTAGCCCCATTCCAGCTCCCTACCACTCTCTATCGCGGAATTTATTCCGAAGATGATCCTCTTGTCTCGCGTTATTCAGAAACGATCTGTCTCAATGAAGACGACTATCATAACGTCCGGTTTATCGAAGTTTCGCGCAAGTACCTGTCTAAAGTTAAGGAAACCACAAATATTCAGCAATCCTTCAAGCTGCTAAAGTTCGGTATTAAGGTTTATTTAAGTAGCCCCTCCAATTATCCCTTTCTATTACCTCAATTCGAAGCGATCCCGGAATCCCTGCGCAAATATCCGGGGTTGGATTGGTTTGCTGCGGTTGATATGGGTTCCTTTGATAAAAACTTATATAGGATCGTATATCCTATTTCGCTATTATTACTCCTGCTGCGGTTTTCTTCCCTTTCCTACAAAGTTCGAATTATCGTCCTACATACCTTTTCGATGACGATTTTGTATTCGTTTATCGATCCTTTTGAAGCGAATCGAATGCGATTCGAATTGGAGCCTTTCTGGTATCTTTGCTTTTTATTCTCTTTTATCCGAATCAAAACTTATGTTGATCGAGGAATAAAAACGATCCGATCGAAATTAGCTCGCGAAAATTAATCATCAACCTACTTCGGATTTTTTCCGGAAGAGTATTTTTATCCTTGCGAACATAGGCAATTTTTCTAAAATCCTCGATTGCATTTATGCATAGGAGTCCGGGATGAAAGTCAAACCGCATCAACTCATCGAATCTCCCGAGTTTAAAAAATTAGTCAGAACGCGTTGGACCGTCGGTTTTATCCTCCTTTCCGTTCTTTTTATAAATTATTACGGCTTCATTTTGACGATCGCATTCAAGAAGGAGTGGCTAACCGAGCGTCTTGGACAGTTTGCCAACTACGGATTGATAGCCGGTGCCTTAGTCATAGTCGTTTCCTGGCTTTTAACGATCGTTTATGTCTATTGGGCAAATACCTCATACGACAAAGATACCGAACATCTAAAAGGTAAATTGGAAAAAGGAAGCGAAATCTAATGGAATCGTCTTTAGGGCAACCCAATATCGTCTCCGTTTTATTTTTCGTAATATTCGTTCTCTTAACGCTGGCGATTACTTACTGGGCGGCTAAGAAAACGAAAACGTCCAGCGAATTCTATGCAGCAGGAAGGAACATCACGGGATTTCAAAACGGTTTGGCTTTATCCGGCGATTATATGTCCGCCGCCTCTTTTTTAGGAATTTCCGGTATGGTCGCTCTAAAAGGATACGACGGAATCATCTACGCGGTCGGTTGGTTGGTAGGATGGCCTGCTTTAATGTTTTTAATCGCCGAACCGCTTCGTAATCTGGGTAAATATACCTTCGCAGACGTTCTTGCATTTAGGTTGCGACAAAAGCCGATACGAATCGCAGCATCGATAGGAGGTATATTAGTGACGCTTACTTACTCGATCGCACAGATCGTCGGTTCGGGGAAGCTGATCAATCTAATGTTCGGAATTTCCTACGAGTCCGCAGTCGTTTTAGTCGGAGGAGTGATGCTTTTATACGTTCTATTCGGAGGAATGATTGCGACTACCTGGGTTCAAATCGTAAAAGCAGGCCTACTTTTGTTCGGAGTTACGCTTTTGGCGATTCTCGCAATGGCCAAATTCGATTTCGATCTTTCGAATTTATACGGGGAGGTTGAGCGGTTGCACGGGAGGTCCGCTTTAGAACCGGGAGGATTAGTCTCCAATCCTTTAGACGCAATTTCGCTAGGGTTGGCTCTTATGTTTGGACTATTAGGACTTCCTCATATTCTAATGCGCTTCTATACTGTCCCTCACGCGAAAGAGGCTAGAAAATCCGTGGCTTATGCGACTACCTTTATAGGTTACTTTTATATTATTATTCCGATCGTGGGATTTGCCGCGGCGGTTTTGATCGGAAGAGATCAAATAGCCTCCATTGATAAGGGCGGCAATATGGCGGCTGCACTTCTTGCCGAATTATTAGGCGGGACTCCGTTCTTAGGTTTTATTGCGGCGGTGGCGTTTGCGACAATTTTAGCCGTAGTGGCCGGCTTGACACTGGCAGCCGCTTCTACGATTTCTCACGATCTTCATTTTAACGTTTTCAAGGACGGAAAGGCAAGCGAACAGGAGCAGGTTAGCGTTGCGAGACGAGCGACAGTGGCCTTCGGTATATTAGGAATCCTTTTCGGGATTTTATTCAAGGATCAGAATGTGGCTTTTATGGTCGGTCTTGCATTTGCAATCGCTGCAAGCGGTAATTTTCCGGCGCTTTTCCTATCCATCCTATGGCGGAATTTTAGTACAGCGGGAGGCGTCGCCTCCATACTAGTCGGTTCCATTTCAGCTACAGGCTTGATCATTCTTAGCCCCACTGTTTGGGTAGACATCTTCGGTTTTTCAACCGCATATTTTCCGTATAAGAATCCGGCGATCTTTTCCATGACTCTTTCGTTTTTAGCCGCGATCGTTTTTTCGAAACTTTTCCCGGAAGAACGAGCTCAAAAATTATACGAATCCGAAAAAGTAAGGGTTTATCTAGGAGTCGGCGCTGAATAGATGAGGAGTTTAATGAAGTTCGTGCTTCTCGAAAAACAGATTAGAGGTTTCCGCCCAAATATCTTCGGGCTTCTATCCTAGAGCAGGTTATGATCTTTCATGGACCGATATAATGTAGCGATCGTAACTTTCAGGATTGCGGCAAGCGGGACTGCGACTAGCATTCCGGCGATCCCCAATAAAGTTCCCCCTACGGTAACGGCACCGACGACGACGATCGGATGCAAAGACACCGCATCCGAAATAATCACCGGTTGGACGAAAAAATTATCCACTGCTTGCGCGATAACTATAACGATAAGAATAGCGCCCATCAGTTCGTACATCCCCATACCGTCGGTGATCCCTTTGGCATAAAAGATCGTCGATCCTTGCGTTAAGGTCATAAACAAAGGAGGAACCGCACCGATTATAGGTCCTAAGTACGGTATCGAATTTGCGATTCCTACAAAGAGCGCAAATATGTAAAAATATCTAAGTCCGATAACCGAAAAGCCTATCATCGCAACGATTGTAATGATTGCGCTTTGGATCACCAAGCTGCGTAAGTAATTCGTAATTTGCTCGTTGATATTAGCGGCGATCATGATGGTCATTTCAAAGTAGCGATTCGGGACCAAACTAACGATATTCTTATAGACTCCGTTTCCGTTCAATAGAAAGAGGAATGCAAACAAAGGAGTAACTACCAAGTAACCGATCAAAGTAGGAATGATTGAAACCAGTCCTACCACTTCCCCTTGCACCATATCCGCGATTTTCTGAACAAGTTCTTCCGGACGGATCGTCTCCTCCCACCCTGCCGGAAAATCATTGAATTGGATTTTAAATCCTACGACCAAATACTTGAATTTAGCGTCCTCCATATCCTGTCTCCAATTCTTCATTAAAGGTTCCAAAGTGGAAACGATAGGCGATGCTACTTCCGTCGCGATCCAATAAATCGGAATACAGACTAAAATCATCAATCCGGCAACGGATAGGATACGAGGGACTCCAAGACTTTCGAAATAGTTAATACTTCCGTTAAAAATATAGAATAAAATCAGGGATAAAGCGATCGGGATAATCAATAGTTTCAACCCGAGTACAAAGAATGCGATCGCCGCTCCTACAAGTAGGAAGAAAATGATACGAATTACATAGGTAGATAACGGCCTGGATTCAGACATTCTTTTGCTTGCCTTTGTAATAAGCTTTTTCAAGAAGCTGGTTTGTTTTTTGAAGACGTTCTACGATTACCCCTGTTAGACTTAGTAGAATCTCGATACCGATTTTAGGTTTGGTTTCGATGATTTCCTTTAAGTCGGGTTGAAAGAAACCTAGTAGAGTGGAAGGCTCCGACGCGATGGCAGTCGCAGTTCTCCGTTCCTCCGAAAAAAGGGAAAGTTCGCCAAAAAAGGAATGTTGGTCCAAGTGAGCCAGGTCCAATTCGATTCCGTCTCGAATCGAACGAATCGTCACCTTACCGTCAAAGATCATGTAAAAGCCCGCGCCGGCTTCTCCCTGGCGGAAGATTTCTTCTCCTTCCACATACTTGCGAACGTGGACTAAACGTGCGATTTCGTTTAACGTCCGTCGTTTTAATTTTCCAAAGACGGATGTTTCCCGTAGAAAACGGATAATTTCCGGGTTAGAAGTACCCTTCTTCTTGAATAACTTCTTCCAAATAGGAAGTTGCAGAGGGTTCAAAATTACTTCTTATCCTCCTCGAGTTTCATTGTCAGGATCAACAGAACCAAGCCGACGCTAACGCAGGAATCCGCAAAGTTAAAGGCAGGCCATCGATCGTAGATCAACCAATTAGGCCAATCGAAGTCTAGGAAGTCCACGACTCCGATAAATTTTCCGGCAAATTGGTTCTCGACAAAACCGAATTCGGCACCGACCCCGATCACTTTTACGAAGAATTTATCGATAAAATTTCCGAAGGCCCCTGACATAACTAGCGCCCAACCTGCCGGGTGTCCGAGATCCGGATTCTTCCAACGATATGCAATTAGAACCAGGATAGCGACGGCAGTCATAGCAAGCGATGTCCGAGGAAAGCCTTGGAAAAATCCCATTACGAAGCCGGTATTGAAGGTCAAAGTTAGCCGGAAAAAATTTCCGAGTACTTCGACCGGACTATGAGGATGAAGATAAAGAATGGCGATATATTTCGTAACCAGGTCTATAACAGTTCCCAGAACTACCGATATAAGGAAAAGAGGCGGGTATACTTCTAAGAATTTCTTTTCGAAAAATTTCACTGACGGTTCCTTTTTGAGCTGAATTTATTTTTTAGGACCGAGAGAGCAAGGAGGATTCCGAAGAAAATCGAAGTACCGAAGCTGATCGTCGCGTATAGCTCTTCTCCTCTATCCATTCTTTCCGTTCCATAATGGATTCCGAATAAAATGACTGCGAGAGAGATTGCCTGATGCCCCAGAGAATACATTTTTCGACTATGGGTTTCCAGATCGGGCAATCGATAGGCCTGCTTCCCTCGATTCAGATTCTTTATCGTTTGTAACAATTCGCCCGGAAGAGAGACCGCCTGTCCCCAAATTCCGCCTTCCTGCACGAGGGCCTTTTGCCAGTTATTTTCCCCTTGTAAAACCATGCCTTTAAAGGGTTTTTCTCCGTAGTCCAGAACGGTTCTGTACGGATCCAAGGTCGCCGTAATTCCGACCAATAACCCCAAGACTCTTTCCAATGGAATCAAAGTAACCGGCAACTGTACCATTCGGAGCAATTCTCTTAAGCTGGAATTGATCTCCTTTAAAAATTTCAAATCTTCGGGCGTATGAATTTGTTCGAATTTAATATTGCGGAAGGAATCGGTATCCGTTAGGAAACGAGAAAGTTTTTCCAAGGAATATCGGACGACTTCCTCCACTTTATCCCTATCGGCCTTACGGGAAAGTAGACCCAGCTCGTCCAGACCTTCCACGACCCCTCCGTAGTCTTTCGACATAGCGCATAAAAATATCTTGCGCAACACCAATGCCTGACTCGGCGGGATTTCACCCACCGCTCCGAAATCGATGAAACAGAGCTTTTCTTCGGGAGTATAAATCATATTTCCCGGATGAGGATCCGCATGATAAAATCGGTATTCGAATACCATTAGAATATAAGCGCGAATCAATAAATCGATAGGTCGAGATTTTGCCTGACCCTTTTTCAACGCGGCGACTTGAGTGATTCTTACTCCGTCTATGTACCGCGCAGTAAGAACACTTTTGCCGCTCCATTCTTTATGAATCTTAGGAAACACGTAGTCCGGCTCTTCCGAGAAATAACGCTCCATACGTTCCATCGATTCGGCTTCCAACCGTAAGTCAGTTTCACGACCTACTAATTTTGCGATTTCCTTATGAACGATTTTATAATCGAAGGTGACGAGTAAGCGATTGATTCTCTTTAAGAAAGTACGGATCGCTTTTAGGTCCTTAACGATAATCTCTTCGATACCCGGATACAATATCTTAATGGCGACTTTCTCTCCCTTAAAACTTGCAGAGTGTACTTGCGCGATGGAAGCCGAAGCGAGAGGGATCTCGGAAATATCGGGAAAAATCTCCGCGATATCTTTTCCGAATTCTTTTCTAAATCTTTCCTTAATTTCCGAAAACGGATGTGGAGGAACTCTATCCTGTAAGTCTTGAAGCGGGTCGGTAAAACTTTCCGGAAAGAGGTGGGAAAGACTAGCCAGATACTGACCGAGTTTAACGTAAACTCCGCCCATTCTTAAAAAGAATTCCCGGCATTCTCGTCCTAGATTCTGAAAGAACTCCGTCTCTTTTTCCTCATTTCGATAAGAGGGTAGAAAAAGCCTGGCAAATTTATAATACCAAAGAAGGCTGAAAATCTTCTTCCAGAGAAACCAGCTACCTCTATAATATCTGCCGCTCGCCGAATATTTTGGAAGATTGTTTCCGTTCTTAGTGGAGGAAGAATTAGACATAGATCCTATTCAGGTTCCGATACCATCCGGACATCCGCCTTCGTCTTGATCCGATCTAGGAGTTCCATAATTCCCAAATTCTCTCGGATATCTCCGGTTATATGGTCCGACTTATTCGCAAGAACGGATCGGATTTCCGCGTAGAGATTTTCAAAGGGATTCGGTCCGATGGAAGATTTTTCCGGAAACGAGACTTCCGTCAAACTATTAAATCCTTTGTATTTACGGGAAGGTTTGGATTCGAAGAGACTAAAACCGTCGTTAGAGAGAATCATTCGAGCGCAATCCGTCATAATATCCATCTCGAACTGAAAATATTTACGACCTCCTCCGGCCTCTAAAAATACGATAGGCCCGGAATCATATTCCAAAAGGGCAACCGCCTTATCTTCAACGGAAACTCCGTTTCGTTTTCGTAAACTAGAACGAACCCTATCCGGCTTTCCCAATAACCAATAAATCAAATCGATCGCATGAGTTCCGTCATGAAACAACGGCCCGGTCCTGTCATGAAAGGCCCGGCCAGGTGCCGCAGCGGATGTCAAAACGGAAGCCCGAATGGTACGAATTGTACCGTATTTACCGGATTCCAAGACGGACTTTGCCCACGAGTATTTAGGATGATACCTTCTCTCGTGATTTACCCAGATTCTAACTCCGTTTTTCCCTGCCATTTTTTCCAGAGATTTTGCTTGAAGGAAAGTTTCGCAAACGGGCTTCTCCACGACCAGGTTTTTGCATCCGAAGTGGATTGCCGAGCAAGCATCGAAATAATGCGATTCGGAAGGAGTGGCGATTATGGCAAGGTCCGGAATATTCCGAATCTTTGCGAAGGAATCCAAGTCGGAAAAGATACGATCTCCCGGAAATTTCCATTGCTTGCGAAACGATTCCTGCTTTTCCCGATTAGGATCCAAGACCCCGATGATTTCAAAATTCTTTTTGCCCCATACCGAAAGAAGAACACCTGAATGAGTGCAAGGTTTTTGCCGCAGAGGATCTTTTTCCAAGATGCTGGCAATTCTGCCCAGCCCTATGATCAATGTCTTTATCTTTCGCATTGAAAATAATGAATGCGGTTTTCGGCGGTTTCGCAAGACGATTTTTTCCAAAAATCGACTACCGCCGACGATGGGGATCTTTAATTCTGGTGCCTATGCGATCCGATTTCAGATACGATCCGGAAACTCTTAGACGAATTCTTTCATCCCCATCCAAGTTTTCCTTTATAAAGGAAACCGAGATTCTGTCAATCGCCACTGCCTCAGGAATGTGCGAGTCCGATTCTCTATTCGTACCGCTTCGAGGGAATCGGGACGGTCATGATTTCATTCCGGATGCTCTTTCCAAAGGAGCTACTTATTTTCTTTGCGAGTACGAACATCCGATCCTGGAAAAACTTTCGGAATCGGATAAAGAGAAGGCCATATTCGTAAAAGATACATTGATCGGTTTGGGAAAATTGGCGGCGTTTCATCGATCCAGGTTTAAGCCTATCGTAATCGCGGTAACAGGTTCCAGCGGTAAAACGACTACGAAAGAAATCCTGGGTTCCTGCCTTTCTCCATTGGAAGAATCTTTAGTCCTGACCGAAAAAAATTATAATAACGAAATCGGCGTGCCATTCACTTTATTTCAAATCGGGCCAAAGACTCGGTATGTGATATGCGAAATGGGAATGAACACGAGAGATGAGATATCCAGATTATCTTCGATGGCAAAACCGCAGTTGTCGATTATTACAACCATTGGTACCGCTCATATAGAATTTTTCAGATCCCGAAAAGGAATCGCCAAAGCCAAGGCGGAGGTGATGGAAGGAATGCCGAAAAGCGGAATCGTTTTTTATCCGGCTACAGGAGAATACAAAAGAGTTTTGTCTAAGAAAGCTCGGAAGTCCGGCGTTAAACTTAAATTTGTCCCGCTAACTTCTCGGATCAAAATCCTGGAGACCTTGCGAGAAGGCTTTCAATTGGAGATATCTAGTACGGTTTTGAACTGGAATCTTCCTGGTTCTAAATTACTGGAAAATCTATCTCTATGTGTCGAAGCATTGGAAGAAATCGGAACACCGGTAGATTGGATCATAGAAGGAATTCGTAATTTTAAAGCCAAAGATAAACGACTCGATCTTCAGGAAGGTAAGTATCGAATTCTAAACGACACTTATAATGCTAATCGGGAATCCATGTTCTCTTCTTTGGAAGCCTGCTCTCAACTTTCCGGATCGGAAGGGTTTTATGCGATTTTAGGAGACATGAAAGAGGTAGGTTCATATTCCTCTAAGTTTCATACGGAAGTCGGAAAATTCGCCGCATCGCTTTCGAACTGCAAAGGAATTTTTACGTTCGGCTCCGGATCTAGTTTCATATTCAAAGGGTTTCAAAGCAAAACGAAACCTCCTCGAATAGCATTCTCATTTTCCGGAGACGAAGCGGGACTCCAGTCTCTACTCGAATCGGTTAAAGAGAATGTCCAACAAGGATCTTATATATTGGCGAAGGCTTCCCGCGGAATGAAATTGGAGAGAGTTGTAGAAGCATTAAATTCGAATTCCAAGATGGACTAAATCGTTTCCTACTTGCCCGTATGCGGTTTCCGGAGGACCCTGCAAGCGTGCAACCGAAAGTAGCAGTGATTATGGGCAGCCAGTCCGATTGGGAAACAATGAAGGAAGCGGTTACAATTCTTCAAGAGTTGGGAATCGCTTCCCATAAGGAAATCATCTCGGCTCATCGCTCGCCGGAGATTATGGTGGACTTTGCCAAGAACGCAAAATCCAAAGGTTTCGAAATCATTATCGCCGGAGCCGGCGGGGCGGCGCATCTACCCGGAATGGTCGCATCCCTGACAACCCTGCCCGTCCTGGGAGTCCCCGTTAAATCTTCCAATTTAAAGGGACTCGATAGTCTTTTGTCCATCGTTCAAATGCCTGGAGGAGTTCCTGTTGGAACTCTTGCAATAGGTTCCGCCGGAGCCAAAAATGCGGGCTTATTGGCGGCAAGAATTCTCTCCCTCCATGACGAGAACCTTGCTAAAAAGTTGGAAGCATATCGGAATAAAATCCGCGAAGAAGCGTTGTCTAAAAACGATCAATTAATATGAGTAAAATCCTATTTCCGTCCGCTCGACTAGGCGTCATGGGTTCGGGACAACTCGGACGAATGTTTGCTCAAGAAGCCATTAGGATGGGCTATCGAGTCTCAGTTTATTCCCCGGAACGGAATACTCCTGCAGCGCTGGCGGGAGCGGAAGAAGTAGTCGTTCCTTACGAGGACGAAACATCGCTTCGGAAATTTTTAGCAAGCGTCGATGCGGTTACATTCGAATTTGAGAATATTCCGAATACCGAATTGACTTTCATCGAGAATTTTTCCAAAGAAACCGGACTCGTGGTATCTCCAAGGCCGGCGTGCATCCGGATCGCTCAACACAGAATCAGGGAAAAAACGATATTCCGAAATTTGGGTCTACCGACTGTGGATTTCTATCCGATTACGAATAAGTCGGACGCGGTCGAGGCTGTGGAAAAATGCAAGTTCCCTGCCGTTTTAAAAACTTCCACCTTCGGTTACGACGGTAAGGGACAAACAAAATATAATAGCAAAGAAGAATTTCGATTTTGGGCAGGCTCTCTCGGCAGCGAGCCTTTGGATCTTATT
This sequence comes from Leptospira broomii serovar Hurstbridge str. 5399, assembly GCF_000243715.2. Lineage (NCBI taxonomy): Bacteria > Pseudomonadati > Spirochaetota > Leptospiria > Leptospirales > Leptospiraceae > Leptospira > Leptospira broomii. Next base: position 2,386,763 of record NZ_AHMO02000008.1, on the reverse strand, counting down.
TTGGAGGAATGGGCTTTTTTCGATAAAGAGGCATCCGTAATTCTCGCCCGATCAAGGGATGGAAAATCATTTTGCTTTTCCCCTTCCGAAAACGTACATAAAAATCATATTCTGGATCTGACCATTCATCCGGGAAAATTTCCCGAAAAAACTAAAAATGCGATGGTCGCCGCCGCAGTTCGCCTGGCGGAAGGAATCGATTATGTCGGGGTTTTCGGGTTGGAGTTTTTTATAGTTGGCGAGACATTTCTATTAAACGAATTCGCTCCCCGACCGCATAACTCGGGGCATTTTTCCCAAGACGCCGCTTCGGTTTCCCAATTCGAGTTACAAGTAAGAACGTTAGTCGGTCTACCGATTCCGGATTTTATTTTGAGCTCCGATAGCTCCATGAAGAACATTTTAGGGCAGGACTTCGTTCCCGATTCCGAACAATGGCTAAAATACATGTCCGATGCGAGATATTCTCTTCATCTCTACGGAAAATCCGATCCTCGCCGGGATAGAAAAATGGGCCATTGGAATTACGTGGGTGAAAACCCGGAAAAGGCGTTTCTCTAACCTTGGATCGTTTCTATCCTATTGCGATGGGACATTTTCAAAGATGCAAGACCTCCCGAAATTCGCATAACCGAACCGAAAAAGGATATGATTCATTATAAATATATAATATTATAAATCGAAGGCCCGAACTCTATCCAACGATTCCGAAACGAGCAAACCTACGATTAAGGTCATTGAATGGACTATGATAAAAATTCCGTTCCCCAGTCTCTAACATTCCCCGCGCCCAAGGTCACCAGCTTGTCACCCGATCGAAGAAAATTCCGTAACACTGCACATCCCTCTTTAACGTCATCGGAAAGGAGAATCGGTTTATGTTTCATAGCATCGACGATCAATTCGGAGCTTACGCCTGGAATCGGATTTTCTCCCGCCGAATATATCGGCAGAAGGTAAACGATCTCTCCGAACTCTAGGCTCTCGGCAAATTCTTTGTATAGATTTTGTGTTCGAGTAAACCGATGAGGCTGAAAAAGGACCACAGTTCTTCCTTTTTCATCGGACATTTCCGCCATCGAGGAAAGTACGGCTTTCACTTCCGTCGGATGATGACCGTAATCGTCATAGACGTCGATTCCGGCTCTCGAACCCAAATATTCCAGTCTTCGTTTAACGCCAGAATAAGCGGAGATTGATCTCGCTGCTTCTTCAGCGGATATTCCCGCCTCTATACCTGCCATAACCGCCGCCAAGGAATTTCGCAAATAATGGGTTCCGGGAAACTTGGAACCGAAAGAAATCTCTTTACCGTTATAGTAAAATGTTAAACGACCTTTTTCGATCTTGTAGGAGATTACCGAATCGACTTCCAAACCGAATTTACCTTCTATAGAAGACGCATTTCCTTCTTTATTCCAATTTTCTGAACCGATTTCGGAAAATCCGAATATCGTTTTTCTAGATCGCACTAAAGAAATACACTCTTGAATACCGGGGTCGTCCAAATTTAGAATAATACGCCGTTTCGTCTTATCGACGAACTTTGCAAACGCATCTAATAGATTCCGTCGCGACTTATAATAGTCTAAATGATCTTCATCAATATTCGTTAATATACGGATGGGTGCATCATGATTCAAAAAGGTACCGTCGGACTCGTCGGACTCAAAAACGGCAAATTTTCCCTGCCCGAATCTTCCCCCTTTTCCGTCCAAAAAAGCGACTTCACCTCCGACCATTATGGAAGGTTTTAAGCCGACGGAATCCAAAAGAAATCCCGTCATAGCGGTGGTGGTGGTCTTGCCGTGAGAACCCGCAACTGCTATCCCGATTTGTGAAGAGAAGCAATCATGCAACACTTTTGAACGATGAAAGAAAGGAACTCCACGACCGTTTAGAATTTTTGCTATCGGATGCTCATCCAATCGAATCGCGGAAGAGTAGATAGCCGCGTCGAATTCGTCCGGAATTTCGTCTGATTTGGAATAAATTTTCGCGCCCTTCTCCTCCAACTTTTGCGTCGTAGGACTTTTCTTTCCGTCATAACCGACGACAGGCAATCCGATATCGAGTAGAATATGAGCTAGGCTCGACATTCCGGAACCGCCGATGCCGAGAAAAAAAGGTTTAGAAAAAGATAAATCTGGTTTGGAGAAATTAAATCCGGACATTAATCCTTTCCGAAGAAGAATCGAATCGTATCCTCTGCGGCATCAACATGAGAACACTCCAAAGATTTCACTGAAATATCGTTTAACTTTTTAGGGTCATCAGTGAGGTCCGAAAGAATTCTGAAGAGTTGGCTCTCGTCCTCGTCGCGTTGCTCGATCACAACCGCAGCTCCATTCCCCTCCATGTATCTTGCATTGGCGGTTTGGTGGTCGTCTTTCGCAAAAGGATACGGAATTAGAATCATAGGAAGAGCAAACGCTGCACATTCGGAAAGTACTCCGGATCCGGAGCGAGCGATGACCAAGTTCGCCCATTCGTAATGTTCCGCCATATTATCGGAGTATGAAATTAGATCCGCCGTTTTGGTTTTCTTAGAAACCTCGTCATACAAAGCAGCCCCGGTCAGCATTCGAAAACGAAATCTTTCCTGGATCATATCGTGCTTCATTAAGTTAACGACCATATTATTAATTTGACGAGCTCCTTGCGACCCCCCCATAACCAAGACATTGAACTGCTTCTTCTTTTTCGGATCCCATTTATCGCTGAATTTTAAGGCGAGTTTCGGAACGGTTTTGCTTCGAAGCGGATTTCCTAAAATTTCCCATTGGCAAGAAAGCTTCGTGTCCTGAGGAGGAAAGCTAAAGGCAACCTTGTCGGCAAAGCGAAAGAAGATTCGGTTAACGTTCCCCGGAATGCAATTCTGTTCGCAAAGAAAAATCTTTTTACGAAATAGTAATGCATAGAGAAGAGCAGGAAAGCTTGAGTATCCCCCCATCCCGACCACTGCGTCCACCCCGAGACGGGAGAATAATATCCAAGATTTTAATAATTGATAAACGTAGCGGAACGGTAAGAACAGATAATTCCCGGATAAGTTTGGAGTATTATGCCAAAGCACTTCGCAAGGTGCTTGTTTAAGGTCCGGATTATCTTTGTTTCGATAAAGTGAATGGATATAAATTTTATCGAAATCGAAGTGCGCTTCGGCGGCGATTAGTGTTTCCGCCAACGCGACCCCCGGAGAAATATGACCGCCGGTCCCGCCGGCCGCGATTAAGACGGATCTCATACGCCTAGGTTTTCTCTTCTAGTTATATTGACAAGAATTCCGAAAGCCGCCAGAACAACAAGTAGCGAGGATCCGCCGTAACTCATAAACGGAAGGCTAATCCCCGTAATAGGAAATAGTCCAGTTACCACATAACTATTAATCACGAACTGAGTGCCAAGGATAAATAGGAGGCCGGCTCCAAGGTAAAAACCGAACGGGTCGGTGACTTTCTTTAATAACACGTATGTTCGATACAAAAGAAATAGGACCAAACCGAAAAAGAAAAGAAAGCCTACGAATCCGAAGTCTTCCACAAAGGTGGCCAGCACGAAGTCCGTATGACTATAAGTCAAATACCTGTGAGCATATCCGCTGGCGAGTTTATTCCCGAACCATCCCCCATCCAAGAATGCTCTGAAGGAAGTCACCAACTGATGACCTTCATCGAAACGAAACTTATAGGGATCCAACCAAACTTCTACTCGCTTCTTTCTGTAACCGACACGATCCACCAGTAAATAAGCGAGAGGCAAAGAAACCAAACCGACTAAAACTAAATTGCGGAACGGAAATCCGAATAGGAATACGAACGCTAAGACAACGAATAGGATTTCCATCGTCGTTCCAAAAGCAGGTTCAGCTAGAATTAAAACTAGAACTGAGAGAAGCAGGGCTCCTGGAATCAAAAACTTTTTCGGTTCCCGATTTTCCTTTTCTTTCAATTTAGAAATCATCGCGGAGAGATAAATCACCACTGCGAGCTTTGCAATCTCGGACGGTTGAAGCTGGTATGATCCGATGCCTATCCAGCGATGAAAGTTTCTTCCGTAATATGTTCCGACGGATTTTCCTATTCCAGGAATGAATACTAGGATGAGTAGTAAAATGCTTACGATGATACCGGCCAAGGCGAATCGTTCCAAAAGGCGGTAGGGGAAATTAGCAAAAAAGAAAAAAACAAGAATTCCCATGAGCGCCCAAAGAGCTTGTTTTTTTAAAAAATATTCGGAATCATGAAAATCTCTCCATGCGGTGATGGAAGAGCTGGAATACATTACGCAAATTCCGAAGAGTAAAAGAAGGAAGATCGTTCCTACCATGGGTAGATCGAAAGGAGCCCCGGGTGACTCCCAGAATTCCTTCCATCTACGCCCAAGTTCTTTCATTGAATTTTCAGACTTGAAAGGGAGATGATCGCTAAAATGACGGCTACGATCCAAAAACGAATGACGACTTTCGTTTCGGAAATTCCGACCAACTCGAAATGGTGATGCAAAGGAGCCATTTTAAAAATTCGTTTTTGCGTTAATTTAAAAGAACCTACTTGCAAAATTACCGATAAAGACTCGGCTACGAAGATCCCGCCTAGTATCACGAGTAGGATTTCTTTTTTGAGCATAACACAGGTCATTCCGATCGTGGCGCCTAAAAAAAGAGATCCTGTATCGCCCATAAATACTTGAGCCGGATGAGTATTGAACCATAGAAAACCGATGAGAGCCCCGGCTAACGCGGAAAGGAAAACGCTGTATTCGTGAGCGCCGGGTAAATAAGGAATATTTAAATAATTAGCGGCAACGGGAGTTCCCGAAACGTAAGAAATGATCGCGAGCGTAGTTACAGTGATGCAGGCCGTTCCTCCGGCGAGACCATCCAAACCGTCCGTCAGATTCACTCCGTGGCATGCGCCTAGAATTACTAAAATTGAAAATGGAATCGACAAAATACCCAATGCAAGAACCGGTCCTTTCACAAAAGGCAGAAATAAATCCGTTAAATGAAATGGAATTCTGCCCGAAGAACCTCCGGGAGACTCGCCCGTATAATAGAAATATACGGCACAAAAACCTGCGGACAAAAGAATCGACAAAACGAATTTGGTTCGAGCTCTCATCCCCCCCTTGATCTTTTTTACCGATTTCATATAATCGTCGCCGAATCCAAGCGCGGAAAACAATACGGCACCGGCTAATAAAAGTAGCACGTTTAAGTTTTTAAGATTTCCCCAGAGTAGTACGGATAAAAGCAAAGCGCCGATAATCATCAAGCCGCCCATCGTGGGAGTTCCCGATTTTGCACTATGAGATTTAGGACCGTCATCTCGGACACTTTCACGAAATTTTAATCCGTATAGAAAACGGATCATCCTTCCGCCGAACCAAAAAGTGATGAACATGGACGTTAAGCCAGCCATTAATGCACGAAAGGTAACATAGCTGAAAATACGAAGGGAATCCCATTCCCGAAAAAAATACTCGTATACGTAATAGAACATAGTCCCCTTAGTCCGAATCGGAAGATCTCTTAAACCTATCGTCCTGATTCGGTAAACAGCCAAGCATTTTGTATCTCTTCGCCGTCGTCGAAATGACGTTTTTCCTTTCCGATAATCTGATAATCTTCGTGTCCTTTTCCCGCGACCAAAAGACATCCCCCCTCGTCTAAAACCGAGACTCCTCGCCGAATTGCGACAGCTCGATCCACTTCGCGAAGGAATGGGGTAAACCCGGGCGAAAAACCGGATTGTATTTCGTCCAAGATCGCCTCCGGGTTTTCCGTCCTGGGATTATCCGAAGTCAAAATAACCTTATCCGCGAGTTTCTCCGCTATTCGAGCCATTTGAGGTCGCTTCGTGCGGTCTCTATCTCCTCCACATCCGAATAAAACGATTAATTCCTTAGGCTTTGATTCCCGGACGCTCCGCAGAATATTTTCGAGGGCATCCGGAGTATGCGCATAATCCACCACCGCCATTCGCGACCTGTCCGGACTATAATACAATTGGAATCTTCCGGGAATTTGTGGAATAGAACGAAGCGCTTGTAGGAGAGAATTTCGAGGCCAGCCGAGCCCTAAAGCAGTCGTGAGAGCCAAAGCGGTATTACGAATATTAAATCCGCCTAATAAATTCGTGTGAATCCGTGCCTTCCCGCCCCATACGGATGGGATTTCGAAATCGTATTCGGTACCCTGTAGCGAAAATTCTTCTTTCGAAATTTTCAGTTCTCCGCTGCCGTCTTCAATCGCAAAGAGTTTCAATTCCGGACATTGATTACGGATCAAGTCATACATCTCTAAGCCCGACGGTGAACCTAGATCTAAAACTCCGAAGGCTTTCGGTTCCGCCTTCATCGATTGAAAGAGTAGACTTTTACTCCAGAGATAATCCTCCATGCTCGGATGAAAGTCTAGATGGTCCTGAGTAAGATTGGTAAAAACTCCTGCAGAGAAACGAACACCGTCGGTTCTGCCCAATTTCAGACCGTGAGAGCTGGCTTCCATAAAGACGTATTCGATTCCCGCATCCAGCATTTCCTTTAAAATCTCTTGAAGGGAACATGCATCCGGAGTCGTATAGCCGGTGTCTTTCTTCTTACCCAGAAACCTTGCACCTACGGTTCCGATAACGCCGCAGCTCGCTCCGACTGCTTCTCCCAGCGAAGCAAGTATGTAAGTAAGAGATGTCTTTCCGTTAGTTCCTGTAATGCCGATTACTTTCAAGAATTCGGATGGATTTCCGAGCAGAAAGGAGGCGATTTTTCCCGCATATTTTTCGGGATCTTGCGGACAGGTTAAGATTATCTTGTTCGGAAGATCGGAGATTTGAGCCCCTTCTTGAAACAAAAGAAAGCGTCCGATCGATTCGGCCGCATATCCGATTCCCCTGGCCCCTAGGGAATTCGGAACGCAAAACAGATCCTGAGCGGAAAGTTGACGGGAATCAGTACGAACAAATGCGACTTCTTCGGAATCGTCGAAAGAGGGAGAAAAAACTTTTATCCCGGGAAATGCTTCAAGGAGAACGGAAAGTTTCAAGATCGGTCTCGTTTCGTTCCGGAGGGAGCGTTACGGTAATAATTCTATCCCCCACGGTAATCGGCAAGTAATGATATGTTTTCCTATACAATGCCTCGATACGTCGGGCGGAAGTATAAGTGGCCATTCCGATTTTAAGATCATCGTTTTTCTTTAAAAGTAACTCTTTGGATTGGGAAGTCAGAGCTAATTCACGATTCAATCTGGCTACTTGTACGTTTTGCCATACAAATAAGAATAAAAAAAGACAAGGAAGAGCGACTTTTAAAAATACCAGCCCCAGAAAGGACAAGTCTCCCCAGATTCGATGATTCGCAAATTCATGGATTCGACTCATTCTTCCTCGTCCTCCTCTTCTATATCTATAGTATCGGACGGTAGAAGCTTATCTATGACTCGCAATTTAGCCGATCGAGAGGCATTGTTTTCGCGCATCTCTTCTTCGCCAGGAAGAACGGGCTTTTTCGTCACTACCTTAGCTTCCGACGAACGGGCGTAATCTCGAAACTTATTCTTGACGATCCTATCTTCCAAAGAATGAAATGAGATCACCTGAAACCGTCCGCCCAGGGCAAGCACTTCCAGGAGCTTGGATAAGCCGAACTCGATATGAAGTAATTCCTGATTCACCTCTATCCGCAAAGCTTGAAAGACTCTGGTTGCAGGATGACGTCCAGGAGGCCAGAATTTTCGGGGAATCACTCTGGAGATCAATTGAGCTAATTCGCCCGTATAAGAAATGCGACCGTGCCTTCTGCGCTCAAGCACAGCTTCCACGATTTTCTTGGTCCAACGCTCTTCGCCATATTCGTAGAAAATTTTACTAAGAGTTTTTTCGGGATACGTGTTAATTACGTCTTCAGCAGATATGCCGCCGCTGGAAGAAAGCCTCATATCCAACGGTTCGTTTTCCCTAAAACTAAAGCCACGCCCGGCGTGCAAGAGGTGAAATGTGGAAATTCCCAAATCCAGGAGAATCCCGTCCGGCCTTCGATCCACACCTGCTTCACGAAGGAATTCCTCGTCCACTTCTGAAAAATTCGCCTCAATAAAATGAGTGCGATCATGAAACCGTTCTAGACGAGCTTTTGCCCTGGTAAGCATCACGGAATCCCGATCGAGCAGGATAATTTTAGCTTGGGGAAAATTTTCTAAAAGGAGAAGTGAATGTCCTCCTTCGCCCGCCGTGCCATCTAGAAAAAGAATTTCCTGATCGGGAGCGAAAACGTCTAGAAAGAAGGAAAGGATCTCGCGGTATAGGACGGAATAATGGACCGGTTCCAACTTATGTTCCAACATCCCGTTATCGGCTTTTGCGGGCAACTGTAAAGCGAAACGCCGCCCTTAAATCGGAAGCAAAACCGTAAGAATTAACGGTACAGATATTCGAGAAAGAACAAATAATTGACTCTCCCGAAATTATCTTCAAAACAGGTCGTCTTAATAAATAATATTATATGAAACGTCAAAGTCTGATATTTATCCTACTTGCTTACAGTATTTCGATTATTGCCATTCTAGTCCTGACGATTTCCGGAGTGGCCTTAGGAGTTGGAAAAGACCAGATCGAAGAAACTTACTTTACTCAAATGAGAAGCGTAAGTCAATCCGCCGGTTTGGAAATCGAGAACTTTTACGATACACATTTAAGAATCGCGGAAATTCTTGCCGAAGATCCCCGAACCAAGGAAACCATTCGTAGCGGAAAGCCGATCGCTCAGGCGCTATATAAAGAAGTTCTCCAAAAATTCGGAACGTACGAGAACGTATTTGTTACCACGATGGAAAAAGACCCCGTGGTAATCACTGATGCCTTGGGAAAAGGGGCCGGTTTACGTCTGGGATTAAGAGAACAAAACATTCCGAATATAAAGGCAGCGTTGGAGGGAAAATTTCATTTAGGGAAGCCGCTTCGGTCTCCCATCACGAAATTACCGGTATCGTTGCTCACGGTTCCCGTAATGGATGCGGGAAAAGTAATCGGAATCGTGGCCTTCGCAGTATCCTTAGAATCACTTTCAGAAAAAGTAATTAAGAATTATAAGATAGGCCAGCAAGGTTATTTGGCGGCGATTACGACCGATGGAATATTATACGCGCACCCTAAAAAAGACATGATCTTGAATTTGGATGTGACAAAGGAGACCACGTACGGGAAGAAATTGCTGACTTTAGCGAACGGCGAAATGATGGAATTCGAATTTAGAGGTCAAGAGCGATATGCTACCCTCTTCAGACTAAAGAATTGGGATACTCTCGCCATTGTGATATTGCCCAAGGACGAGATTTGGAGTTCATTCAAAGGCATGCTTCTTGCCATACTAGCCGTCTCCACGTTGACCGCAATTATCGCTCTTTCCATACTTTATTTCCTATTAAAAAAAAGATTAGGTCCTCTAAGCAACGCCAGCCTCGTCTTTCAATCGATGGCTCAAGGCGATTTGACTACCAATGTCGAAGCTGCGTATAACGACGAGATCGGAACTATGAGCAAGGAAATGAACACGTTTATCGGTAGTTTACGATCCTCTCTTAACGATATCCAGCGTATCGCTCTCGAATTAGGCGCTGCTGCAGAACAATTGACCGGCTCATCCCAGGCCTTCGCTTCCGGAGCCCAATCGACGGCCGCATCTTCCGAAGAGATGTCTGCGACGATCGAGGAAATGTCGGCCGGGATGGAAAGCATATCATCGATTACGGATACGCAATATAGGAATATTCTTGAATTTCATTCCAAAATCAAAGAGTTATCGGCCGGAGTACGAAAGATCGGATCGGAAATTCAGGGAACTCTCGGGGTTGCAAAATCGATTTCAACGCAGGCACGTAAAGGAGAAGAATCGCTTAACGGGATGAGCAGAATGATCGGAAATATTCTGAAATCCTCCGGTGAAATGACCGCAATCATCGGGATCATAAACGATATTTCCGATCAGACTCAACTGCTTGCTTTGAATGCCGCCATCGAAGCTGCAAGAGCTGGCGAAGCCGGAAAAGGATTTGCCGTAGTAGCTGAAGAAATTTCCAAGCTTTCCGTTAAAACGGCTTCTTCGATCAAATCTATCGGAGATATGATCAATAAAAATAATTCCGAACTGGATGTGGGGGCCAAGGGAATACAGTCATCAGTGGAAATCATACATAGCATCATCCAAAGCGTCGATTCGGTCGCGGATGCTATGAATCATCTTTATGAAATAACTTCCGCGCAGGAAGGAATCAATCAAATCGTAGACAATCAGGCCGATAAGGTAGGATCGGAAGCGGAGTCCGTCAAACTTGCCACCGGAGAACAAAAACGTGCCGTAAGGGAAATAACGCAAGTAATTACTCAAATAAACGAGCATACGCTCAATACCGCCTCAGGTTCGGAGCAAATGTCCTCATCTGCCCAGAATCTTGCCACAACTGCGGAAACTTTAAGGAACATCACCGACAAATTCAAAATATAAAATGTCAATCCCGCATCCTCTTTTTTGAAATATATAGAGAGTATGTATTAGTATTTCTTTTCGTCTATAATATGGATTAGTAAATTTTCATTTCTGGTTGGAATTCCAAAAAGAGAAACAATGCGACGCAACAGTTTAAAACTAATTTTGTTATTTTCCAGTAGCGCGACGGTTGTTCTTTTAACAGCCGCATTATCTTCCTTCGCTTATTTTACTGCTAAGGGCTACATTGAAGAGACTTACATTGACGAAATGAAAAAAGTCTCTCGAGTAAGTTCCAGGGAAATTAAGGATTTCTTCGATACCCAGTTCAATTTGGCAAAATTCATCGCCAACCAACCTTCGATAATAAAAGCGGTGGCCGGTCAAGATCGCGCCGTTTTGAATCCTCTGTTAGTCGACCTAAATAGTAAATTTGCAGTCTACGAAAACGCTTTTTTTTCCACTCCCGAAGAGAATCCGCTGACGTTCGCCGACGCGACCGGACAGGGTTCTAATTTTCGTTGGGGAAAGCAGGGATTCGATGAAAACATCCAAGCCTCCTTGAAAGGAAAACCTTTCTTAAGTAAAGTAGGACAATCCCCGATTACAAAAGAACCCGTAACACTTCTTACTGTCCCGGTTATGGACGGCCCAAAAGTAGTAGGAATTTTGGGATTCGCACTCTCTCTGAACTCGGTAACGGAAGCGGTCGTCAAAGACGTAAAGATAGGATCCGACGGTTATATCGCAATCGTGGACGCGGCGGGGGTAGTCGTTGGACATCCCGACAAGTCTTTGATTATGAAACTCGATTTATCAAAGACCGAATGGGGACGTCGTATGTTGTCCTTGAAATCAGACGAACATACGGAGTATTTCTTTAAAAAAGATAAAATTGCTACCATTTATAGAATAGAAGAATACGGAATGTTAGTCGCTGCGGTGGTATCTAAGGACGAACTTGCAGACGTCGTTCACTCGATGTTATACAAGATCATCGCCTGTGCGGGAATATTTTTAGCAGTCTCTATTTTATTTCTTTCCAGATTATTAACCATTCGTCTGAAACCTTTGGAAGAGGCGCGTAATCTCTTCAAATCCATGTCACAAGGAGACCTTAGCAAAGATTTGGATATCGTCCACGACGATGAAATCGGAGACCTAAGTCGGGATACGAATGCATTCTTAGATAGTCTAAAGAATTCCTTGAAAGAGATACAGCGAGTATCTTCCGAACTCGCATCCTCCGCCGAAACTTTATCTTCAAATTCCGAGAATTTTTCCAATTCCGCTCAATCTACGGCCGCATCCACGGAACAGATGTCAGCCACTGTAGAGGAGATGTCGGCGGGAATGGAGACGATTTCCGGAACGACCGAAAATCAATACAGGAATATTTCCGATTTTCATTCCAAGATAGCGGAGCTTTCGAAGAGCGTTCGAAAAATAGGAGACGAAATTCAAAACACTTTAGGAATCGCTAAATCGATATCTTCTCAAGCTAAAAAAGGAGAAGAATCTTTGAATGGAATGACCGATATGATCGCAAACATTCTCAAATCTTCGGGGGAAATGAAAGCGATCGTAGGAATTATCAATGATATTTCCGATCAGACTCAATTACTCGCTCTAAATGCCGCCATAGAAGCCGCTCGTGCTGGAGAGGCCGGAAAAGGGTTTGCGGTAGTCGCGGAGGAAATCTCCAAACTTTCCGAAAAAACAGCCTCGTCCATTAAGTCCATTTCTTCGATGATCGCCAAGAATAACACCGAATTAGATTCCGGGGCAAAAGGAATTCAATCTTCTACCGAGATTATACATGCGATAATTCGCAACGTGGATAGCGTGTCCGAAGCGATGGACAAACTTTACTCGATCACTTCCTCGCAGGAGGAAGTAAATAGGATTGTGAACGAGAAAGCCGGTCAAGTTGGGGCCGAATCGGAGTCCGTCAAAATAGCGACGGCGGAACAAAGACGGGCAGTACGAGAAATCGCACAAGTCATCATTCAGATCAACGAGCATACGTTGAATACAGCTACCGGTGCGGAGCAAATGTCAACTTCCTCGAAAGGGCTTTCGAGCACCGCAGAAACTCTCAGAAGAATCGCCGAGAAATTCAAGTTTAACTGATGGTACAAACCCGAAAGGTCGGAGAATATGATTCAGATTTTGGGCTTTTTTTGGTAAATAGTGTGTCCCAGAAATTTATAAGCTTCCGAAATCCCGAATAAAGTCTCGGAATGTCCGATCACCATTAGCCCCCGGTCTTTAAGCGCCTGTTCGAAATTTTCGAAAATCTTTTTCTGAGTCTGCTTATCAAAGTAAATAATTACGTTCCGGCAGAAAATACAGTCCATCTTTTCCAAGAAAGGATAAGGTGTTTCCAAAAGATTAATTTTTCTAAATTCGATCATGGACTTTAATTCGGGTTTGACTTGGTATAAATCGTCGCCTCTTCCCGACAAATCCCTCACGCGTAAAAAATATTTTTTCTTTAATGATTCACTGACTGGCTCAAGTCTCTCGGATTTATAAACGCCTTCCTGAGCGGTCTTTACGACATTCGTATCGATATCGGATGCATAAATTTTAATATCCCATCCCGGCTTAAAAGCGAAGTATTCGGCACAGGTAATAGCGATCGAATACGGTTCCTCTCCGGTAGACGAAGCGCTCGACCATATGCGAAGACTTTTCTTACCCGTTTTAACGGCCTTTTCCTCCACCGACGGTAAAAAAACGTCTCTCAAAAATTCGAAATGATGGTTCTCTCGAAAAAAATCGGTTTTGTTAGTAGTAATACGATTAATAAGTTCCGTTAATTCGCTTTCGAAAAACTTTCGATCGGCCTGAAGGGCTCGGATATAATCGGAGACGCTCGCCATCTTATGGAATCTTGCCCTGGAATTCAGCCGAGATTGAACCATAATCTTCTTATGATCTGCCAAAAAAATACCCGTTTCACGGTACATTAAATCTTTAACGAATCGGAATTCTTCGTCCGAAATCTGGACTAAATGAGAAAATGTATCTTCCATGAATTAGCGAATCCCGAGCGCCTGGTCTAGGGAAACGAGTTTGATAATTTCTAATAATTTCGGGGTAACATTAATCGTTTCCAATTTCATTCCCTGGCTACGGAGTCGGTTTGCGAAGGCGACAAGAGCTCCTAATGCAATGGAAGTCAAAACCTGTACTTCCTTTAGATCGAGCACTATGTGCGTAGGACTTCCTTCCAAATGAGAATTTAGGAAAGCGCGTAAATCTTCATGGTCCGCATTAAGAACCTCGTAATTTAAGGTAATTACGATTTTATTTTTTTCGCTCATCTCTAATATCCGACGGGACTTTCCCATTTCGGAATACAGTCGAGAATCGACTCTGAAAAGAAAAGGAAAAAGCTAATTTTTCTGGCTGGGAATCCATGAATTGGTTTTTTGGCTATTAGAACCCTTCCAGAAGCAGATTCGGCAATCAAGAGTGAAAATCGGCATCGTTAAGCATTTAAATGCAAGACCCCTAACTTGGGGGTTCGAGCAACATTCGGAACATAAAGTGGTGCCTGAAAATCCATCGCTTTTAAAGGATTATCTACTGCGAGGGTTAATCGATGTGGGACTCATTTCATCGATCGAATGTCTTAGAAACGCCGAAGTTCTTTCAGTATCCATGAAAGTCGGAGTCTGCGCGACCGAACAAGTTCGCTCCATAAAGTTTTTTAAAAATAAAAAAGAACCCTATCCTCCGTATCGAATCCTAACTGATAACGGTTCGCGAACTAGTATGGCATTGGTCCGAGTCTTAGTTCATAATGAAACAGGATATCTGCCTGAAGTTTCTCCCACCGATCCTAGGATTATTAAAGAAGAAATTTCCATAGGTCGCGGATCGCATATGCTATTCGGCGACAATGCTTTGTTTGCGGAGTGGAATCCTGAAATTTATGAAGTTCGAGATTTAGCCGGTTGGTGGTACGAGACGACCGGAACTTCCTTTATTTTCGCTCTTTGGGCTTCGAAAAAACCGTTGGAATTGCCGGATTCATTCTTTATGGATTCGTTGAAATTTGGCCAAGATCATATAGAAGAAATAATCGCAAAGGAAACCCGTCTCCCGGAAGATCTTGTACGCAAATATCTGACGCAAGAACTACATTACGAAATCACTGAATCTGATAGGGCCGGTTTGGACCGCTTCGGTAAATACTGCGCTGATTTAGGAATTCTCTAGATTTGAATCGAGCTTTCAGTCGGGATTTTATTTAGAAGCGATACCGCTTAAGAATGGCGTTTTCTAAGTTCCGCGACGATATCGGAAAGGGAAAGTCCCCTTTCCACTAAAAGAACCTGCAAATGAAATAAAAGGTCCGCCGCTTCATGAGTGAGTTCCTTTTGATCGGCATTTTTTGCCGCGATAATCACTTCGCCCGCTTCTTCTCCGACTTTCTTCAGAATCCGATCAACCCCGCTACGAAAGAGGTCGGCGGTATAGGATTTGTCCGGGAGTTCCGCCTTTCGTTTCTTAAGGATTTCCTCGAGCTGAAGCAGAAATTCCATTTTTCCCCCTTGAGATAACTTCGAATTTCCGGGCTTCATTCCTTGGGTAAACTAAAAAACCGGCTTTTTCCGAATTCGCCATTCCGATACCTTGGAAAAAAGGTCTGATAATAAGGTTCGTCTTATGAATCTACGGAATCTAATACTTATTCCATTATTCTCCGCTGTACTTTCACTAGTTTCGACGGATATTGCCGCAGTCGGAGTGCAATGGGAGTCGTCCGTAGAAAAAGCATTCGCTAGAGCTAAACAAGAAGGAAAACCAATCTTCATCGATGTCTATGCGGATTGGTGTGGATATTGCAAGACGCTAAAAAAAGAAATTTATCCAAAAAAGGAAGTTCAGGCCGAGTTGTCACGTTTCGTACTACTTTCTCTAGATGGAGATAGATTTCCGAATTTGAAAAAAAAATACCAGGTCTCCGGATACCCCACCCTTCTATTCCTAGATCGAAACGGGAGCATAACCGAAAAAATTACCGGCATGCCCGATACAAAAATGGTCGTGAAGACACTTAAGAACGCCTATTCGAAACGCGATCAGGAAGGAAATCTTCTGGCCTCTTTAGAAAAGAATTCTGCTGATTCTAAATTACTTCTAAAAGTCGGAGAATATTATTTTGAAGCAAGAGATTATGCGAAGGCCGCTAATTACTTTTATAAGGCTTTCTCATCTGATGATAAAAGCGCTACGGAAAACCAGCATAGAGCCTTATTCAATTTAGGCGTTACCTATTCCGAGATGGAGAATTATGAGAAAACAGTAAAAACATTTACTCTATATCTGGAAAAATATCCCCCGGGTACCGGATACGCCCAAGCTGCTTTTTATTATAGAGGAATGGCCTTCAAGGAACTCGGCAAGAAGAATGAAGCAAAGCATGATCTGACAAAAGCATTGGAACTAAGCTCCGATCCAAGTGAAAAAAAAGAGCTGGAAGGTATTCTTCGATCATTATAAATATTGCAATTTCCTGCGGGAGAAAGCCCGCCCTTCCTGGGTGGGGGATGGAGGCGGTTTTACGGAGAAACCTGATATCAGAAATTATCCGAACTGTCGACTATTCTTTTGAAGCAAAAATCTGTGGGAGCTCATACAAACAATTCCCAAACAAAATCGCTTGCAAAAAAGGAAATGTTCTGATATCTGGACCCGGTACTTCCACCGCACCGGCCCCCGCCCAGGAAGGGCGGGGAGACCCCAATCTCATTCGATCGGTTGCTTCCCGATGGAAAAATACTGAAACCCTTCCTTTTTAAGGAGACCCGGTCTATACTGATTTCTTCCGTCGAAGATAATCGATTGTTTTAGTAGCTGCTTCATCCGAGGGAAATCGGGTTCACGAAATTCTCGCCATTCCGTCAAAAGTAGCAAGGCATCGGCTCCTTTTAGCGCCGAATACGCATCTTCAGAATACTCGATCTTTCCTTTGAAGTAATATTCCGAAGTCTCTTTCGCCACAGGATCGAAGGCTTGAATCTTCGCACCTTCCGAATATAATTTTAAAAGGAGAGGTATAGAAGGAGCTTCCCTCATATCGTCCGTACCGGGTTTGAATGCAAGACCCCAAACTGCGAATTTCTTACCTTTAACCCCTCCTTTCCCGAAGAAGGTTTCGATCTTTTCATACAACCGAACTTTTTGATCTTCGTTCACAGCTTCGACTTCTTGAATAATTCTTAACGGCTTTCCGAATTGTTCGGAAGTGCGAATTAAAGCCCTAACGTCTTTCGGGAAACAGGAACCCCCGTAACCGATACCTGCATATAAAAATTGGCGTCCGATGCGAGAATCAGTTCCCATTCCTTTTCGCACATCTTCGTAATCCGCGCCTACCGACTCGCAGAGATTCGCGATCTCATTCGCAAAGGAAATCTTCGTGGCAAGAAACGCATTACATGCGTATTTAGTCAGCTCGGCAGAAACGGTCCCCATTCTTAAAATAGGATTACCGTTCAGTACAAAAGGAGCATACAACTGCGCGACTAGATCTCCTGCTCGATCATTATCGGCTCCTATCACGACCCGCTCCGGTCTCATAAAATCGTCGATCGCCGCTCCTTCCTTTAAAAATTCGGGATTGGATACCACATCGTATTCGTATTTAGTGTGCTTTCCGATAAACTCTTTTACCTTGGCAGCCGTACCTACCGGAACCGTAGATTTATCGACGATGACTTTGTATCCGTTAATCGATTTTCCAATTTCTTCCGCGACGGCAAAGACTGCGGAGAGATCGGCAGATCCGTCCGATGATGTTGGAGTTCCTACCGCGATAAAAATCAGATCCGACTTTTCCACTCCTTCTTTTAAGGAAGTCGAGAATTCGAGCCGCTTTTCTTTCCAATTGTTTTGAACGAGCTCGGATAAACCCGGTTCATAAATAGGGATAATACCGTTTTTAAGATCTTCGATCTTTTTTGCATCCTTGTCCACGCAAATGACTTGGTTGCCGTATTCTGCAAAGCAAGCTCCTGCTACTAATCCGACGTAGCCGCTACCGATAACGCATACTTTCATACGAAGACCAAGTTAGGGAGCAAAGTCGAAGTGGGAAGGAATTTATCTAGGAATTTGGCCCTTTTTTCGTCTCTATTTCGACCGGAATCCAGGCGACTCCTTCGAACTTGGACATATCTAAACGCTCTAGTTCGAATTCTAAAATACCGTCCTGCCAAAGATACGATCCTTCCGCGTGACTATCTCCGGCATGCAATGCAATCCCTAAGGAATATTTTCCTGCGGAAAAATTCAGAGGAAATTTGAACTTAGCGTGAATCCAGTCGCCTGCGACGACGCCGAATAATTCGCTACCTAAATGAAAGGTATTCGTGCCGAAGGAACGAATACCTCGACTATCATCGATATGAAATCCTACCGTTAAGCGTTTCAAATCCTCTTTAAATTTGGCCGAAACGAATAACTCCACGTTCGCTCCCACCGGCAATAAACTCGGATTGATTCGATTTTCATGCGAAAGGCGAATTTGGACGGACTCTAAGATCGATTCATGAGGAGTTAGTTGAGCTCCTTCTTCGGCGGAAGAAGCCGCAATGATTTGCATATACTCCCTGAACCCGTGAACAGGATCCCCATCGTAAACGAGCTTACCTTTTTCTAATATTAGAATTCTAGTACATATAGACTTTAATAGCTCGAGATCGTGGCTGACGATCAATGTGAGGGTGCCCTCCTCGGAGAATTTTCGAAACCGACTCAAGCACTTCTGTTGAAAGCTCGCATCGCCTACTGCAAGCGCTTCGTCTACGATTAAAATATCCGGACGCTTTGCGGTCGCCAATGCAAAACCCAATCGCATCGTCATTCCGGACGAATAATTTTTTAAGGGATTCTTTTTGAATTCGCTAAGTCCGGAAAAACGAAAAATCTCGTCCATCGATGATTTTAATTCTGTCGGATCTAAACCCCAAACTAGACCATTATAGTAAAGATTTTCTTCTCCGGACAGTTCCGGATTAAAGCCTACGCCCAATTCTAAAATCGAACGGACCGTTCCTTTTTTTTCCAGTCTCCCGGAATCCGAACGGGAAACACCGGTTAAAAGCTTCAGAAGAGTGGATTTTCCTGCGCCATTCCGGCCGATAATCCCTAAAATTTCTCCCTTACGCGCCTCGAACGAAATTCCATCTAACGCCTTAAATTTAATATCGAAGCCGAAATATCCGAATGTCAGCGCATTCCAAAGTCTACGCCAAGGACGACTATAACCGGAATAAACTTTAGTAATGCCTTCTACACGTATCAAAGGTGATCCAACACGACCTGATTTAATTTAGCGCGGCTTAAAAAGAAAATTATGAAAAATAAAGCCAGGAACGGTAGGAAATCCGCAAAACTTGCTTTGGATTCGTAGTTAGATAATATGAAGGATCGAAAAAGTTCCAATGGAAAGAAAAATGGATTCCATACATTCAATTTTCCTAAAACTCCGGTTGACTGGTATAAAACCGGCAATCCCCAAAAAAGAAATTGAGAACAAAGGCGAACTAGGGGGGAAATATCCCTTAAAATTATATTGATCCGTGCGAAGTAATTGATGATACAAGCAAGAAATAACCCCGTCGCAATGATCGTCAACGATCCAGGCAATAACCCCGACCAATTTGCTTTCCCGAACCAAAATAGGAAGATAATCACTGGCACAGCCGTAATCAGCCAGTGCAATACATACTGAAAAAAAGGAATCCATAGAAAAATTTCCGGACCCAACGGGGATCGTTTGATCAGATGCCGATTGTCCGTTAAAATTCCGGTGCCGCGAATCAAGTATTCTTGTAAGGGGATCCAAAAAAGTAAACCACTCAGCATATAGGAAAAATAGTCGATCGGGTCTTCCCCATTCGTACGAATTCCTATAAAGTAAAATACGACGGTATAGATCAGAATCAAACTCAGATTTTGCAAAAACATCCAAGTTAATCCTAAAGCAGATCCGGCATATTGGAGAGCGTAATCTCTTCTTACCAGAACGAATAGAATTCGCATGTTTCGAAAAAATTTGGATTGGGTCACCTAATACCTAAAAATAGAAAAAGATTATTCTTCGTCTAGGCGAGTAGAATGTTTACAAGAAAAGATCCCGTCAATTCCAAAAATCCAATGATCTAATAGGTTCACATCTAGTTCCGATAGAATGGAACCAAGGCGAGTATAGACATCCCAATCTTCCCGACTCGGATCGGCGGTCATTCCGGGATGATTATGTGCGAGAATTGCTTCCGAGGCTTCGTCGTTAAGAACCAGACGAACTAAGTCACGTGGATGCACTCCTACTTCCTCTAGGCTTCCTTTGGAAACGATATCTGCACGAAGTAGATTTCCTGCCGGGGAAATCGTGGCCAATACGAAGCACTCTCTTCTCATCGGGAGAAATAAGGTTCGCATGTATCTAGACAGGGATACCGGGTCGAAAATGGCACCTTGTAAGGATTTGTATTTTAAGCGCCTGGCCAGCTCTACTGCAGCCATTAATACGGACGCTTTCGCAGTTCCAAGGCCGCTCACACGTAGGTTACGGGAGACATCTACGGAAAGAAGTCCGCTCAATCCTTTCGTAACTCTCAGAATCTCTCGACTAAGATCCTCTATAGAACGATTACGATCCCCTTTTCCCAAAAGGACTGCAATCAATTCCCAATCATCTAAGGCATCCGCTTCATATCTGATGCGTGTCCTCGGATCCGGGAGGGTTCCGCTAAACCGGCTCAGAGTCAGATCTTTCTTAGATTCTTTTTACTCAGCTCGGAAAGCGTTTCCGAAAACCAATTCCCGTCTTGAACGAGATCGCCTTGAAAGGATTCTTCCAAATAGTCCGCGAAGGTCTTTGAACCGGGCTCAATGGCTCGGTCCCTTTCCCTCCAGTCGAACCCGGCACCCGTTAAACCCTTACGGTTTCTCTCATATGTTCCGGTATCTTGTAGAGATCGAATCATCATACTTTCTCTCCCTGTTTAGTTAGACGACATAAATTAGGAAAAACACACCTATAATCTACTAAACGGATAGATACATACTAAACTAAATTATAGTAGTCGTCAAGCGTTTACTAAAAATTTTCTATAGGGATCGCGGCCTCTGCAGGTCCGCTTCTCTTTCCTTATGAAACTAATTTTACCGAGAGGCCGGACAAATAGAGCCTCCGAATCGGAAGAAAATTCAAAAAAAGGATTCCTTAGAATTTTTCGCGCACCGAACGAAATTGCCAACCCGTTCCTCCCATGCGCCGACTATTTTATCTCGGAACCTTGCTTCTCCCGATCAGCGCTTCTCCAGCACCTTCTCTTCCAATAGAATGGGTTGCACGCTCCTGGAATCAAGAAGGAGAGATTTCGCTCTTAGGTCGCTGGGAATCCGGCACTAAAACTATCGGCGGCGCATTATTGCAGGCGCCGTTCTCAGCCGGACAAAAAGGCGAGCTACGCCTTCTTGGAATTTGGCTGAACTCCCGAGATTTACATACATCTCCGCTGGAGTCAGTCGGCATCGGCTATCGATCCCCTACTTACGAATCGTTTAGAGTAACGTTCCAGGTCGGCGGTTCCCGCGAGGTTTTACATACTATTTTAGGATTTTCTAATCGATCCGGAAGTTTAGATTTCTTCCTTCGGAAAAGTTCCGAAGAAAGAGGATACGGCGGAATACTCAGAAGCGCCTACTCATCAAATACTCATTTAAGTCTGAGTATCGAGTTAGCTCAAGAAAGAGGAAAAGCTTCCGAAACAAGATTCACGATCGGCTTTGCTTGGAATTGGGACGGACTAACCGGAGATATTCTTCTCCGTGAAGCCAGCGGCGAGGTAAATGGAGCCGGATCCTTCGGAATCACTAAGGAATTTTTTAAAAACCGAGAACTATCCGAGAAGCCGTCGCTTCCGATCGGAACATCCGAAAGGACGCGCCTTCCCCTATCACCGCTAACGGTTGATGAACTCGTAAAGGCTGGATTTTCGATAACCGACGCGTTGCAAATTTCCAAATGGTCTCGTTCGGATGAGCGAATTTTTCGAGATAAGATAAACTCTTTCGCGCCCGCCGAACAAAAGAAAATTTTTCGTTTACTTTTCCAAAAAAAGCGAAAATTGGACGGCCGGTATTGAAGGCCGGGCTCTTTCTATTATTCTGCTTTGCTGCCGTCGTCCAAATTAGTGGCAAGGAAAATGAAATGCCTTTTCTTTCCTCAGGCGGCTCCTTTTCTTCCTATGAGTCCCGCTTTTATAGAAAATCCCAGGATACGGTCTGGCTTCGTGGAGATTTTTGCGGTTCGATAAGTGTATTCTCGATACGAGAAAAAGAAAACTGCCTAAACTCAAAGTTCTTTTTAGAAAAGCGAAATGAGCGTTTATTAACGTCGGTCGCGTTCGAAACAAATCGATTTTATCTTTCCTACGGAAACAGATTCAAGCCTTCTCGGCATTTCTTCTTTTTACGAGAGACCTTCGAATTTTCCTCTTTCTGGTTTTTGGAACAACCGTCCGTTCGCTCCGCCTTTGCAGGAACCTATATCGGACCATCATTCTTTAGTCTATATTACTCGGAACGAGGTGCATCAAAAAGTCCCGGCATCTTCGTTAAACCTTTTCAGGAATATCTTGAGTTAGCATATTCTCCCGAATCGAAAGAGGGCTTTCTGTTATTGGAAATCCCCTCTTATAAGGATAAAGGATTAAGTAAAAGTCCGTTCCGGTTGCGTTTGGAAGCGTTTGGATCTAAGGAAAGTCCATCCGGAATTTTTTCGTTCTATTGGCAAAATTCCGAATCGAATCAGAGATTCCTTTTTTCGGGTTACCAAGGGAAATCGTCCCAATTATTCAGTTTATCTTCTCCAACGGAGTCTAGAGATCGTGCACGATCTCTTAGGGTTCTTTGGGAACCGGGGCTATATAATCGATTAGCGGCCGTACAGTTCGAACGATTCGGCAATCCGATTGAAAACGAAATCGGGAACCTGCATTCCAAAGCGATTTGGGGAAGAATCGCTTTTTTCCAAACTAGTTGGGGGGCAGCACTTGCACAAATTAGGACTTATAAATTCGAAAATTCTAATTTATGGACTAGCGGAAGAGGATTGTACTACGGTTTTCAGAAAAAAGGTTGGATATGGGAGATCGGTCAGGAATGGAGAAGAAACGGGGATCGCATAGCGGAAGCGACGATGCATCTAACCTTCTTCGAAAACTGGAAACTTCAGTCTTCGCTTTTATTCGCAAAAGAAGGAAATCGGCTTCCCGCTTTCGTGGAAGAATCCCTTACGCCAGAAGAGACAGGTTTGCGAGTCGTAGATAAGTCCGTTTATTTATTTTTACGGATCTATCATCCGTATTTTGCTATTAACCTTCGGCATTCTCGAGGTGGAGAAGCGAAGGGGGACAGCGTTAGCGCAAGATTTCAAATATTTCTACCTTTATTAGAAAAATAGAAATCAATATCCGAATCTAGTTTAATCTAATTTTACGCGAAAATCCTGTAGAAGATGTATCAGGAAGGTAATTAAACCGGAAAATATATATAGAAAAATAAGACCATAAATCAACCAGGGCCAACGGTTAAACCCGACAAATACGAGCAAAATTGCGGCGGCGAGAAGCATCAGAGCGGCCTTTCCCGGCGTTAACTTGGATCGGATCGCCACCTGCGGCTTGCCGTATCGAACATTAGAGACCATTAATATTGCGATCAGCAAAAACAAGGGAATCGTAATCCAGTGCGGTATATTATCCCGATTGAGAAAGATGGGAAGGAATCCGATCGTCACTCCCGCTACGGGAGAAGGCAATCCGGTAAAAGACGCAGGATCGTGGGCAACATTGAATCTTGCGAGACGATAAGCCGCGCAAATCGGGAACACCGCAGCTAAGAGCATTCCGATGGGGAAGAGATCTTCCTTACCGAAGACGTCGATTTTATATTCGCTTAAAACCATATTATAAAAAAGGAATCCAGGTGCGATACCAAAGGCGGTAAGATCGGCCAAACTGTCCAAATCGGCCCCTAATTCGCTCGTGGCATCTAGAGCTCGGGCGACCATACCGTCGAGACCGTCGCATATGGCCGCTAAAAGTATAAAAAATCCGCTTAAGATATAAGCCTGGGGGCCGTTCCCGGTGGCTTCTGCCGCAATGAGAATGGAAACAAATCCCATGGTTAAATTTCCGAGAGTGATCGTGTTCGGGATCCAACTTAGCTTACGGTTCATACGTACGTCTCCTGTCTCACGGGACTAACCGTGAACTCCAAACTTTTAGAATAGCCTTTCTGAAATAAATAATAACCTAGAGCCGCTACCATCGCTCCATTATCCGTGCAGTAGATCTTTTTTCTGGGCGAAAAAAATTCCAGGGAATTTTTTTCCGCAAGATCCTCCAGTCGATGCTTGAGCGTCGTATTCGCCAAGACCCCTCCTGCTGCGAGAACTCTCTTAATCCCCGTAATTTCCACGGCTCGCTTAATATTTCGTTCCACCAATTCGAACGCAGTCTTTTGAAAATGATAGCAGACCTTGGAAATCGATAGGTCGGGTTGCTTCGCAATCAAATTTGCAACAGCCGTTTTCAAACCTGAAAACGAGAAAGCAACCCGCGAATGTTCCAAATTTCGTAATAAAGGCGGGAGCAAATCCTTCTCCCCTTTTTCAGGCCGGTAGGAGGACGCATATTCTTCTATTATCGGTCCTCCAGGATACGGCAATCCGAGCAGGCCGGCGACCTTATCAAATGCCTCGCCTAATGCATCATCCATCGTATCACCGATCGTCTCCATTCTGCCAAATTCGGAAATGCGATAAATTGCGGAGTTTCCGCCTGAAAGAAGTAAGCCTATGCTTGGAAAAATCGGTTCCACTCCTTCCAATTGAAGTACCGCAAAATGAGCCTGTAAATGGCAAAGAGGGATAATGGGAGTATTATAAACCGCATGAATACAACGCGCCAATTGTGCGCCGATCATCAAAGAACCGGTTAATCCAGGCGATCGAGTGACTGCAATGTATCCCAAATCCTTGAGTTCAAGACCGGATTCTTCCAAGACTTCCGAAAGCAAAATGTTGATTTTTTCCAGATGAGCGCGAGATGCTATTTCGGGAACAATTCCACGAAAGGGTTTATGAAGATCGATCTGACTAAAAATTTTTAAGGACAGAAGTTCTCGTCCGTCCTTGACGATTCCTAGACTAGTTTCGTCGCAACTGCTTTCTATTCCGAGTCCGATCATCTAAATGAATTAGGATTTTTTTTCCGAAAGTATTTCGATCGCTTTACGAAGTTGCGGATCCAAATCCAAATCCGTAGTAGTCCTTTCCTTTTCGGATTGAGTGCGATTCTTAAAAAGAATACGAGCCACGTCCGAGGAAAGCTTGATTCCAAGCTCTTTCAAAGCCTTTTCGAACAGTTGAAAATTTTGTTCGCTATAATCGGGAAATTTCAAGATTAACTGATCTAGGAGTTTCTTTTCTCCCATCTTACGAAGATAAAACCGATCGTCTTCCGTAGGTTCGATTGCCTTTACGACGATATCAGGTTGGATTCCTTTTCCATGTAGAGAACGACCCGACGGTGTATAGTATTTTTGAACGGTCAGTTTTACCGCATTACCGTATGAAAGAGAATACACAAACTGAACCGAGCCCTTTCCGTAAGATGTTGTCCCTAAAATTTTTGCTCTCGCATGATCCTGCATAGCCCCCGCAAAAATTTCCGACGCGGAAGCTGAGCCTTCGTTTATCAAAACTACCATCGGAATCTTAGTGAACTTATCGGGAGAATTGGAAGATTTTGCCGTGTCGGCTAACTCCCCACCTCTACCTTTTACCGAAACGATATCCAAACCGGGAGGAAGAAAAAGATCCGAGAGCGCCGACGCAAGAGGTAAAAGACCCCCCGGATTCATTCGCAGATCCACGACGAGTCCCTCCGCTTTTTTATCCACAAGAGCTTTAAGTTGTTTCTTAAATTCTTCCTGTGTATTTTCGCCCATAAATTGGTTTAAGCGAATATATCCCACTTTTTCCTTATTAAAGAAGTGGGATCGAACGTAACGAATTTGAATATTCTCGCGAACTAATGTAAGTTGAATCGGCTCCTTCTGATTTTTACGCTCTAGCTTAATCGATACCGAGGAACCGGGCTTACCTCTCATAAGTTTAATCCCTTCGGAATAACCTAGATTCGCCGTGCTTTTTCCGTCGATCTCGATGATTCTATCTTGGGGTAATATCCCAGCACGCATGGCGGGGGTATCTTCGATCGGAGAAACAACGACGATGGCTCCGTCCGCAAAAGCGACCTCCATTCCGAGACCGCCAAAGCTTCCTCGAGTCTCCTCTTTCATTTGTCTATATTCTTCCTCGTCCAGGAAGGTAGAATGAGGATCACCTAAAGAAGCGATGAGACCTTTTATTGCCCCTATAAAAACTTTTTCTTCATCGACTGGTTCTACGTACCCGTTTTGTACTAGTCCTAAGACTTCATGAAATAATTGTAGGTATTTCTCGGAGGTTTCCGAGATCGCCTTCACTGGAGTCGGACGAAACAGTAGGGCAAAAAGCAGGACTAATACGACGCCGGTCCAAGCTAGCCTTTCTTTAGTTTTCATAGGACTTGACCAGGCTAGAATAAATCTGCGGGTTTTTGACTTTCAAAATTTTTAAAACTGCATCTGAATCGAGCATATAGCGTTCACATGCCGTTAAGAAAATCTGTTTATCGTTCGGTATGGGCTTTTCCGATACGGAGGATAACCTCTCGCCGAATCTTGCCTCGGCAAGATAATCCAGTACCAATTTTAATTCTGCATCTCCGATTTCTTTCTTGGGAGAAGCGCAAAATGCAAGTAGGAGAAAGAGGAGGGAAACCGCGAATTTGCGGTACACTGACGGGGAATTCACTCTTTCAGAATTTTTTTCCCGTCAGAAGAAAGTGTCAACCAGGAATTCTTCCCTAAATCAATACACCCGATAAAGTCCGATGAGTTTACCGATTATCACGGCTTTCTTAGTTTTAATGGGCTTGTATTTTGCATTCCTGGCTTCGAGACGAACGTGATCAGCTTCCTTATAATACACTTTAAGCGTCGCTTCATCATCAATTAGGGCGACCACGATCTCTCCATTACGAGCAATATCTCGTTTCTGGATAATAGCAATGTCTCCGTCGCTGATTCCGGCTTCCACCATGGAATCGCCTTGCACTTTTAGAGCGAAAGTCATTCCTTTGGACGCTAGTTCTTCAGGGACAGGAATGTACGATTCGATATTTTCTTCGGCTAAAATCGGAAGTCCGGCCGCCACCCTTCCAATCAACGGAATACTAGGAGTCGGAACATTAAGAGTCTCGAACGGACTCTGCCTCATCAACTCAATCGCCCTAGATTGGTTTTTCGAAGTCTTTAGATATCCCTTCTTTTCAATCGCTTTAAGGTGATCGTAAGCGCCTTTGGCAGTAATACCAAATTCATCTCCGATTTCCCGGATTGTAGGAGGAAACCCACGTTCTTTGATTACGTTTGTGATAAAATGGAGCACTGCGAGTTGCTTTTCCGTCAAATCCTTCATGCTTAACAAGTTATTAGTGAATGGATGTTGTGCAAGTACTTTTTTGGGTTATGGCCGATTCGATCTTATCAAGGGTTGATTTTCCCTATCCAGGGGTGAAATCAGACTGGCACGCCCCACCCTTCCTGGGCGGGGGCCGGAGCGAAGCGGTGGAATAGCCATAAATCACAAAAATGCCGATTTGACCAGTAAGATATAAGAAAAAACCCGAGGGAGCTCCTACACAGATGAAAAAAAAGCGCGAACAATTCGTCGAAGGAGGTAATTTTAGCGTTCTATAATCGGAGGGAAATCTATCTATCAGATTTTCTAATTAATATTTGAGATACTCGCTTTTTAATACAAAAGAGCCTTTGGAAACGACTTGAATTCCATCCTGTAATCCGCTCAGGATAATCACATCTTCGCCGATCGTATCTCCAGTAACAACGTCCATTGCCTCGAAAGTACCATCGTCATGATGAACGAATACTACCGACCTACCTTCGATTTCATGAACTGCTTCCAAAGGTAAAGTTTTTCGTTTTCCTTCGCCTTTACTTACCACCAATCCGGCTACTTTAGCGGTAACTGTTTGCCCCGGCTTCAACTTGCCTCCGCGATTCGAAACCATGATTCTAATTTTGGCTGTTCGCTTAACGCTATCCAAAATCGCTCCGACATAGGCGACCCGACCTTGTATCTTGGTGCTTTCTTCGTTTCCGAACGGATAAATAGTGGCCTGTGCACCTTCTCTCACTCCTTCAAGATCCTTTTCATAAACGTCCAACAGGACCCAAAGGTTATTTAAATTTGCCACAGTAAATAACTCTTCGTTCCTTGAAGTTTGCTGGCCTATGATCGCTTTTCTCTCGGTAACTTCTCCGTTTATCGGGCTTCTTAAAACCAGATTTGAGGAGACGTATACTCCTCTCTCGATTCCTTCTATTTCGGAAGAAGTCAATCCGTAGTTTTCCAATTTTATTCGAGTCGTTTCCACTTCGGTTTTGGCTGTCTTATATTGCATAGTGGCGAGCTCATATTCCTTAGCGGAAGTGACTTTCATTTCAAAGAGTTCTTTTGCCCTGTCTGCCTGGAGTTTTAAAGCTTCTAGAGAGGCTCTCGCCTTTACGTAGGCGGCTTCGACTTCGCCTAATTGTACGGATGAAAGAATTGCAAGGGGAGAACCTTGATTCACTCGATCCCCTTCGCGGACCAAAACCTTCTTGATCTTAGCTTCCACCGTGGAGCCGACCCTAGCCATGCTCTCGGGATCGTAAGTGATGCGACCCGGGAGTGCAAGTTCCTCGAATTGGGAGACTTCTTTTAAGCTAACAAACGTTAAAGGATGTCGCTTTAAGATTTCCTCCGGCACGGTAAAAAAATTACGGGATACTTCCGTCATTTTTTTATCCGATTTCTTTTTATAATATTGTTTATAGCCGTACGCCGCACCCGAAACGAGAACGATCAGAAAAATAAGGAGTTTATATCGTTGTAAAATGGCTTTCATCGCTCGTCTCCTTTACTTTGCGTGCTGGCTTTAATATCGGAATTTTTTCCGGTCGCGGCCTTAAAGGCTTCGACTGCATTGAAATAAAGATAAAGAAGATCGTAATATTCGCGAAGAATTATAAGATAATTTTTTTCCGCTTGAAGGAACGTAACCTGATCGGAGGCGCCTCGCACATAGGCGATCCGCGATTTCTCCTCTAATTGTTTATTTTTTTGTAATAAATTAATTCGTTCGTACTTAGTGAGTAATTCTTCCCGGGCTAGTAGTTCCTTTTTAGCGGCTTCGATCTCGGCATCTACTTCCCTTTTTTTGGCATCCAACGCTAGTTCGAACTTGCGATATTCTTCCTTGGCTGCAAATACTTTTCCCTGACCCCGATCGTTCATAGGAATCGGAATCGTAGCGAACACTCCGCCGTAATTCTCGCCTCCTTTGATCCTCCATTCTCCGCCGACCTGGAGCCAGCCCAAGGCCTCCTTTCTCTGGAGTTCGATATTCATCTTCTTTTCTTGAAGCCTTTGTTCCAAAGCGACGATATCCGGACGATCGTTCGAGATATATTCCTCCCGCAAATGAAGCCCTAATTCTTCCAGGGATTTAAATCGCATGGAATCCACTTTAAAAGCAAAGACGCCCTCTTTTTCGGAAAGTCCGCTCAGAATTCGCAGATCCTTTTCGATCGATTGCCTATGAACGATCGCATCCCGGTAATATTTCTCCACCTGGATTCTTTCCAATTCCAGCCTTTCGAATTCCAATGGAGAAATATCTCCTTTCTGAACTCGAAATTTCGTGAGTTCCAGTAAGTCGCTATAATTCTCGTAAAATTCCTTGTTGGTATCGACAAGTAGAGTGAGGAAAACGAAAGCCCAGTAATTTTGTCGGAGACGCATCCTGAAAACTCGATCGAAGTTCTTAAAATCGGCAATCGAAGCTTCGAAAGATTTCTTAGCAACTCTAGTCCTTAACGGAACCACGCCATAGACGTCTAAATCCTGATAAAGAGCAGGAGCCGTTTCAGGACTACCGCCCTGCGTATTCGGATTTCCGCCGATGAATTGTTGCTGGAATTGCAATATAGGATTCCGATACAAGGAGGCTGTGATCACTGCGCCTCGGGAAATTCCCATATTTTGCCGCTCCGAAAGATAAAGAGGATTATTGGAAACGGCATATTCCGTTAATCGATCAATGTCCCAATCGATCAGTCGGATCGAACTTCCTTGGGGACCGGTCGGACTCTCCGAAACAGAAATAGGATTAAACTTTGGAATTGTGATTCCTTTTTTTTCCTCCGAAGAAGTTTCGAAGGGAATTGTTTCCGACAAAAGTAGACCCGCCGAAATTGGCAGAAGGAAAAGAGTCGGCAAGAGCAGGATACCGGCGATCGACATTGCCCTATGTCGAGCATTCAAGATGCGATTCTTATGTTGTATTAACAATGACTTGGATCGCATTCGCCGGCCTTATTTACTATTCCCGCATTTCCTATCGTTGCCCGCAAGTAGGTTTGTCTTCGTCAAACGCTAGATTTCTAGAATAGCCGATGAACGTACCATTTTCCGCGTATCTTGCTAAAGTACGGATTTATGAGTTCAGATTCCAACTTTCGATTTTCCTTAAATCGAAGTTTCACTTCGCATGCAGAAGGGGTTTCGAAGTAAAAGTCGGCTTCGATTCCTTTCGAAGAAAGTAGAAGATCTCGGACCGTTCTAACGTTCGAGTTTTTCTTTACCCTCTCTAGCGCGTCTCGATCAAAAAAATAAGTTCTGAAATAATTGTTTTCCGCGGAAAGTTCCTCGACCAGTTTCTTTCGAGTCCAATGGCCTTTTATATCCAGATAGATTCCTTCTTCCTCTGAAACTAAATTCGGTAGAAAGCTTAGATCTTTTTGAACGGTTCCTGCTATAAGTTTTCGCAAAATAGATAAGATTTCATCACTATCTTTCGAATATTCGCCGGTATGGCCGGCTAGGAAAATTTTGGATTTCTCGACGGAAGGACTACTCTCAACGACAGAGCTACGCACTATCCCTTCTTTCGAACAGTTCAGAATTGCAACAAGACCGATCAGTATTGTCGAAAAAAAAATAGATCCCGGCTTATTTTGACGGCTGCTGCTTTGTATAAATCTATCGGTTTTCAAAAGTTATCTTTCTCCTTCATTCGATTTTAGAAACCTTCTTGGAAACCGAGAACAATGATATAAAAAATAAAATGCAACGCTAGGATCGAATAGGAAAATGCTTAGAAATTAGAACCGGTTTCCACCGTCTTAGTTCCGAATTTACACTGAAGTTTTTAAGGCTTTTTTCAAAAGTTCCTCGAGATCTTTTCCATAGAGAACGGAGAGTCGTGACGAATTATCCGCCAAAAAACGTCGCGCGCCGTCGGTGAATTCCGCGTCCCCCACGATGAACGCCTTATCCAAACTTAAATCCTTCACTTGACTCAATGTATCTCTTAAAAAAATATCCGAAACTTTTGCGTCCTTCCATCTTCTGAATTTAAACAAGGCGCGAGTTTCTTTATCCGACTTACTTAATCCCATAAAGTTCAGGCCGTCTCCTTCCTTATTCGGGATCTCTCGACTAATCGTGTAGTTTAAAGCGAGTACTACTTTAACGCAAAGATTCTTGAATTCTACGCCCTTCAGGCTGCGGAAATGATCCAACGCGCTGATACCGATTTTATTAATGTCGGCGATGATTTTACCGCCCTCTTCGTCAATGATCCCTTTGATATGGAAGGACTTGGAAGATTTCAATCCTGAGATTTCGTAATATCGTTCCACTGGAAAAAGTTCGGGTAAGAGTCGGCCTATCTCTTCGTCGGGGGTGTAACCGCTCTTTGCAGGTTTGCCCGCTTCCAGACGTTTTGTTTCCAGCTGATACTTATAGTTTGCCAGCTCGATGATTCTGTCGTCGTCGACCCTCTCCGACTCGGCTTCGATGAGATATTCGCTGGCCTCTTCCAAACGACCCATTTTGACAGCAATTAAGGCGAAATGAAAATCGGAATCTATTAGCTCTTGCTTCCAGCCGTTATTTCTGGCGATTTCCATACAAAGCCTAGAATGCTTGAGAGCTTCGTTTAGATCTCCTTTTTGCAAAAACTCCAACATAATGAATTGGAATAATGTGAATCGAACGTATTCGTCCGTAACTATATCGACTACCGAATTAGCTATTCTAATCGCCTCGTCGTGCTCACCTGAACGAGCGAGAGTTAAGGAATACAGAAATCCTGCAACCGCCGATCCCGGTTCTTCGTCGAAGGCCTGTTTGAAGTAATGCTTGGCGTCCCCTTTTCTTAAGGTTGCGGCAACAACCCCTTTCGCGATAAACAAGGCGGTCATTTTTACCTTATCGTCCGGAACGCGCGAAAGAAATTTATCGGCGATCCCGAACTCTTTTTGACCCAAAGCCATAAAGGCTATCCTTATGTTCGCCTCGAGATTTTCCGGATCTGCAGATAAGGTATCCACATAATGAAACACGGATTCTTCGAATAAGTCCTGTTGATAGTAAATATCGGCGATCCGATTCGAAACCGCGACTTCCGAAATATCCTTATCATACGTTCCGATTTTCTTAATTTTCTCTAAATGCCTGGCTTCGTTGACGTGATCCCCTTCCATCGCGTAAATCTTAGCCATGATGTAATGGGCCCTCACGTTCGAGGGATTCGCATCCAAAATGTCTCGGATTAAAATTCGGGAATCCACGTAATTTCCCATAGCAGCAAGGGCAAGGGCCTTTTCAAACGAGTCCTTCTTGGACTGGATTAAAAAGGACCCTGCTGCGACGATCAGGATGATTCCTGCTGCGATAAGAATTACAAAGATCATGTTTCGGAATTTCTATTATTTACCAAATAAATGTTGGATAAAATCAAACCTTTTCAGTATCGTGCTTTCGATGGGAAGAATCACCTACCTGCGGTTCGCTTTCTCCCTTTTCTTTCGGGACGCAACTACAAGTCTGCTTCATATCTTCTTTTCCCTATTTTTTGCTTACAGTCTAGTTCTGAGTTTTTTTTCCATTCGGACCGACAAACTCTCATCCGATATTTCTAGTATCGATCTCTTCCGGAATTCTCCCTACCTGGTTTTAGCTCTTTCGACTGCGGCCTTGATTTTTATGGCGATTGTTCGGACTTCGAGTCGGTCGGGAGATACAGGAATTATGATGGCCGTGGGCGGAAATCGCTTCGGCTGCGTCCTGCTGGAAACGACGGAACTTTGGATCATTCATTCTTTCGGCTTTCTAATCGCAAGCGCAGTGAGTATTTTTCAACCACCTGGAAATCCTGCATTAGTTTCCTTCCTTGACTACGCCGGAGCCTATATCTATGAACTCGCCATCCTAGGATTAGCCGGTGGGACGACCGCATTCATTCACACTCTTGTGGACCCTTACAAATCGATTCGGAGGGGTAAATGATCCTACGGATCAACAATCTTTCCAGAACGTACGGCCCAATGAAAGCAGTTAATTCCGTTTCATTTGACGTAAACCAATCCGATTATGTCGCTATTGTAGGTCCTTCCGGATCGGGCAAAACCACTCTACTCTCGATGATCACCGGAATGCTCACTAGCACCGAGGGAGAGATTTATTTTGATACTCTGAAATTATCGAGTATGAGCAAAGGTCAATTGGCCGATTTCCGAGCTCGCTATATCGGATTGATTTTTCAATTTTCCGAACTCGTCTCCCATTTGACCGTCGAGGAGAATATTCTGTTACCCGCCTTATTGGTCGGGAAGTTCGGCGAACAAGAATATAAGGAAAAATGCGAATATCTTATTTCCAGCCTTAACTTGAATACGATCCGGGATCAATTACCGACCCGACTCTCCGGCGGACAAATTCAAATGACCGCAATCGCGAGGGCTTTGATAAACGAACCGGAAATTCTGCTGGCGGACGAACCATCCGGAGATTTGGACCCGGAAAATAGCGAATTAGTGCGGAAATTACTTTCGGATTTCAATTCAAGGGGCTTGACTGTCCTTCTTGTCACTCACGACATGAATCTTGCATTCGACGCAAAGACCATCTATGAAATGAGAGAAGGAAGCTTTACTCGAGTCGTGAAATGAAGTCCTTCCTCGGATTGGACATCGGCGCGCAAAGCGTCAAAGCCTGTAAGACCGACGAACACGGAACTCTTCTCGCAGAGTCTTCGATTTCCACTGGCTCGGACATAGACGCTGAATCTTTTCTTTCTTCCTTAAAAACGATCATCCGGAAATTAATGGAGGAAGGGGATTCTCGAATTTCCGGAATCGGTTTGGGAAGTCCCGGACCTATCGATAAGGACGCCGGAATTCTTATATCTTCCGCAAACCTTCCAAAGCTAAAGAACGTTCCTATCGTTTCTTACTTAAAGGATTCCTTCGGATTACCGGTTTATTACGACAACGATGCAAACTGTGCCGCTCTCGGAGAATACTGGTACGGCGTAGGCAAAGGATCCCAAAACCTTGTCGTTATCACGTTAGGTACCGGAATCGGAGGAGGTTGGGTCTATGAAGGTTCGCTCTTTGACGGTTACAAAGGAAATAGTATGGAAGTCGGGCACAACACGATACGCCCAGGCGGAACACTCTGCGGCTGCGGACATCGTGGATGCGCGGAAGCTTATTTCAGTACTAGCGGGTTCTCGACTCGATATAGAGAACTTACCGGCAGAAATTTTAGCGATGCGAAGGAATTCTTTTCTTTAGTGGAAAAAGGAGAAAAGGAAGCTACCTTGATTCTAGAGGAAGGGATCGAGATTCTGTCCGAATTGATTCGAAATTTAATTCATATTTTAAATCCGGAATGCGTTGTTCTCTCGGGCGGTCTAGTTAAATCCTATTCTCTTTTCGGAAAACAGCTTGAAAAGCGAGTTCGAGAAATCATCTTTCCGGTATTCAGAAGTTATACGAGAATTCTTGCTGGAGGCTCAGTAACGGGTGCTTTAGGCGCAGCGAGTCTTTGCTTAGGAAGGATCCAATGAACGAGCCGAATTGCCTTTTTTGTAAAATTATCCGAAAAGAAATTCCCGCAAAAATCGCCTATGAAGACGAAGAAATATTAGCTTTTCATGATGTTTCTCCCCAAGCCCCGATTCACGTACTGGTTATACCTAAGAAACATTTCGTATCCTTGGACGATATCGGATCCGAGGAAAAAAGACTAGCGGGAGAGATTCTTTTTCGGATTCGAGAAGTGGCCCGATCTCTGGGGCTGGAAAAGGACGGCTATCGAGTCGTCAATAATAAAGGTCCGCTCGGCGGCCAAACGGTTTTCCACTTGCATTTTCATCTGTTGGGTGGACGGCATATGACTTGGCCGCCCGGTTGAAATCCTAGGAGTAAACGACTTGAAAAAATTCTTCATCGGAATCATCATCAGCGCTTTCGCCTTAGGCCTTCTCTTCTGGAAACTAGATCTTTCAGGTTTTTATAATATTCAAGAAAGATGGAAGCCCTTATATTTGATTCCCTTTTTTATAGCCGTAATTTGGGGGTTATTTCTTTTTTCCTGGCGATGGTATTTACTTTTAGGAAGAAAAATCTCCTTCAAAACCTCCTTCCTATCGGCGTATATAGGCGTGGGAGCCAATCAATTCCTACCCGCAAGAGGAGGAGATATATTTCGACTCTATCTATGTAAAAAGGATGGAGATTCCAGCTACGGCTCTTTGGTAAGCAGTCTTTTTCTGGAGAAGGTCCTGGATTTCGCGTTTATTTTCAGCGCAGGACTGGGTGCATTCTTCTTACTTGGTATCCATCAGGATTTCGTACGTTTCATTTTGCCTTTGTTGGGAATTCTTTCCATCGTATGTACTCTGATTTTTGTGAGACTTTTTTACAAGAAGCTTGCTCGATTCGGCGAGAACGTTTCCGCCAAATTCGGAAAAAGGAATTTCTTTCAGGATAAACTCACCCCCCTCATCACCGAACTTGGAGAGTTCTTGACTTTGAAAAACGCAGGCAAGCATGGGGCTTTAACTGCAGCGACTTGGTTATTAGGTTACGGGATTCACTACACTCTCCTACAATATTTGGTCGGAATTCATCTTAGTCCGTTAGAAACGATTTTCATCATGTTCTGCGGTGCTGTCGGCGTCATGGTTCCTTCGGCACCCTCCGGAGCGGGAGTTTATCACGCGTCAATTACTTCTGGCTTCGTGTTGCTTGGAAGAGAAAGCTCGGAAGGTTTAGTATATGCGACTACCGTTCATCTCGGTCAAATGATGGCGTTAGGAATCATAACGGTAATTTTATATTCCTACTGGTCTTTTACCGGAGGAAGCGATCGGACAAAAACGGATCCGCGAACGATCTAACAAGATATCT
Source organism: Leptospira broomii serovar Hurstbridge str. 5399 (assembly GCF_000243715.2). Lineage (NCBI taxonomy): Bacteria > Pseudomonadati > Spirochaetota > Leptospiria > Leptospirales > Leptospiraceae > Leptospira > Leptospira broomii. The sequence continues at coordinate 2,350,808 of NZ_AHMO02000008.1, read as the reverse complement.
AATTCGTTTATTAAACATTACAGCTAAACCGAAGTATTTCAAACTAGTCGTAACTTTAAAGTTCGAGATCGAAGAACTTTTTCGGGATTTCGCTGACTCGAACTTTAAACTAAATATGACACCTTTTGTCAGGCTTGAAATTTTTGCCGGCCAACTCCCCTCTAAGCAATATTTCTTTTTACTAAATCGAAATTGTTTTCGTTTGCAATTATCGGGGCTTCTTGTATACGAATCTTTCAAGAGACGATATCATGAAAAACCAATTTACGGCCTCGGCAAGCGTTCGCATTCACGCTAGTACTGCAAAAGTCTGGCAAGGATTGACTGATCCAAATTTAATTAAAAAGTATTTCTTCGGAACGGAAGCGATTTCCGATTGGAAGGTGGGGAGTCAGTTGCTTTTCAAAGGGGTGTGGGAGGGAAAGGAATATCTTGATAAAGGAACGATTTTACAAGTCGAACCTGAGCGATTATTTCGTTACAATTATCTCAGTTCGTTTTCCAATATGGAAGATAAGCCGGAAAATTATGCCAACGTCACTTACGAACTTTCAGACCAGAACGGCGAAACTTCTCTAGTTGTAACGCAAGATAATATTCTGTCGGACGAAGCGAGAAAGCATTCCGAACAAAACTGGCTCTTTATTCTAAACGAATTAAAAAAACTTTTAGAAGGAAACTGAAGAATGGCAAAGAACGTTGCTTGATCTTACGAGACGGATTCCGATGAAAAGAATCTTCACACGGAATCCGCCTTAAAATACTATAAATCGTTCGTTCAGTTTTTGGAGAACTTTTCCAAGCCTTCACAACCGGGAATCGTATGTTTCCCCTTTCCCTTATAAAGATCGCAAGTCGATTTTTCGACGGCATCAACACAAGTTTCGAATGCTGCTACCATGTCGGGAGTGACTTCCTGTTTCTTTTCCTGACGTTCCTTTCTGGATTTTTCAAAGCTTTCTTTGAAATGAGCGATGCATGCTTCCTCGGATTGCATAAAAGTTGGAATCATATTTCGGTATTGAGCCGGTACCTTGGCGATTTCGTCCTTAGTACATTCGATCGATTTCGAGCACATCGCTTTTTGAAATCTCGGAGCTAACTCCATTAATTTCTCCTCCGGCGATTTCGAGGACTTGCAATCTCCGAGGAAAGAAATACACAATGCGGATAATAGAGATAGGATTAAGAATCTCATCAAAATAATCTCCAGTAAATAAATTTCAGACAAACCTAACGTGAAGAGTTTGCCGGGAAATTCTTTTTCCTGAGAACAGGAAGAAATTTCTTTCAAATATCCGCTTTAATGGAGGACATCGACAATCGCTTAACGAAATGCTATGCGACTGCTGGAGAAAGTTTATGAACGACGGCTTTCTGCCCGACGCCCTTTAAGGAAGCTTCGGACGTTTCCCAATTATATCCTTTTTCGAGTAATAGTTCGTCGACCCCCGGCGTGTTTAAGACCGAATTAGTCACCCAAATTTCCCCGGCTTTCGCTAGGCCCTGAACTCTGGCCGCAATATTCACGCTATGCCCGAAATAATCCAAGCGCTCATCGTTAATTACCGCAAGGGAAGGTCCTTCGTTTAAACCTACTTTCAATCCGATCTCGAAATCATGCGCATGAGATCCGCGATTCATTTGATCGATCTTAGTCATCATATCCAAGGAGGCGAGTAAACCTTCCAGCGGTGAGGAAAAAGCCGCCATGATCGCGTCACCCATCGTCTTTACGATCGCCCCATTGTGTTTTTTTACGACATCCATTAGCAGGCGAAAGTGTTCCTTTACCAAACGATAAGCGACCATATCTCCGGCTTTATCGTACATTTCCGTCGATCCTCTTAAATCGGTAAACATGATGGTCAGACTCTTAACGTTTAGGTTTAAGTTTTGTCTTAATTGCTGAACTCGAAATAGATCCCGAAAGGTTTGGTTATTCAGTAGGTTCTTAGCCGTCAGAAATTTCTCTATTTTCGTCGGATGATCTTTTACTATCGCAGCGATTCGATTCATACTCGGAGTTAAATGTAATCCACCCGCTTTACCGATCGTATTATTCGTCACTTTAATATCGTATTTTCCCTTCGGAAGGTGCAATTCGGCCGGAGTGAATCCACTCGGAAGAAGATTTAGTTCGATCGAATTCGATTTTTGTGATCCTTCTTTATCGAAATAAAGAAACACGGCCGAGTTATTTTCCACGGAAGTAAACTGATAAGCCTTCAGCTTCTCCGCATCCACATTTACAACGGTCGACTCGTCAGGATCCAGTCGAAGAAGTCCATGCAGATTCGAGCGAATGAATCGAAGCAGTTGAGGAGATTTTTGGTAGTTAGCGGAAAAATGATACCGGTAGTAGGATTCTACGTCTTGCAGGGAGAGCGATACTACGTCGATTCGCTTAACGGAAGGATGAATCGTAAAAGTCACCTCTACTTGATCGTCAAGCGTAGTCGGAACATCCATATTACAGATATAACAATGAAAGTAGTCTTCATCGATTTGATCCAGAGATTTATGACTGGCAGCAACTCCTCCGCAGGCGGGGCAAATCATATTATAAGCGATATCGAATAAGCCGATTTTCGCTCCGTGCAAAAAGAGGTCTAACGCAACCTCGGGTTTGAAATCGGATGTCGAAGCGAATCGATACGGATTGATTCTTATCAAGTCCCAATCCCCTGCCTTACGCAAAACTCCGATAAACTTATTGATATCGGATTTGTTCAATGTGGGAAATCCTTCTAACGATTTCTCTTTTTGCTCTAAGTTAGCTTCCTGAAACATGATATTCTCCTTTCAAAGAAGCTTGCAAATGAATGCCTATCTTTCTTTGAACACAGATATAATTGTAATGAAAATAGTTACAAATAGTTGGACGTTCGGCAAACGGCTAGTTTGCGATAGAATTCGGAATTTTCCTCATTATAGGTGGCGAGAAAAGAATTTTTCCTTTTTTTTCCGTCGAAAAGCAGCAGGAATAATTTTTTTATTCCAATTTCGTGCAGGACCGCCATTCTTACGTCCCGACTCTTGCTATGGAAAAGATTAAAAACGGAAAAAACTCGAGAGTCGTAGTCACCGGCATCGGCGTTATTCTCCCTAATACGTTTAGTGTCCCGGACTTCTGGACGAACATTTCCGAAGGAAAATCCCAGCTTCAATTCATTACACGGTTTCCTGTCGATGATTTTCCGGTAAAAGTCGCGGGAGAAATGAATACTTTCGACTGGAAGCGCCACCTTCCGGATTTAAACGATAATTACGCTAAAAATTATAACACGGAAACTTTTGCTTTAATGGCAGCGATGGAAGAGGCAAATAAAGACGCCAAAATCGAAAAAGGGACTTTAGATCCTTCTCGCGTAGGCTTTATCGACTCTTCCTCCAGGGCGTCTCTGGCTTGGTGGGATTTTGCCTGGAGAAAGTATATAGAGGAAAAAGATCAAAGTATCTTTGACCGATACTCCGTATTAACGTCCATGGCTTCAAATCCGACTAATTTAACCGCCATCAATTCCAATATTCAAGGCTTCGTAACCACCATCTCGGCGGCTTGTGTCGGCGGACATCACGCCATCAGCCTATGTTATCAGGCGATCCGAAAAGGACGCGCCGAAATCATGTATGCAGGCGGACATGAATTCCCTCTCCTTAAACCCTTGATGATGATGTATTCAGATCCGGTAAGTCGAGTTATGTCTTTAGAAAAGGAGAACCCAAAACGAGGGATTCGTCCTTACGATAAAAACCGGGACGGTTTTCTTTTAGGTGAAGGCGCAGTCGTCCTCGTATTGGAAAGATTGGACCGAGCCTTGAATAGAGGCGCAAAAATCTATGCGGAAGTCATAGGTACGTACAGTTATAACGAAGCCGATCACGCGATGAGAATGGACTTAACCGGTAAAAAGGCTGCAAACGGATTAAAGCATTTAATGAAAATTAGTAATATCCATTTAGGAGATATCGACTATTTTTGCGGCCATGGAACCGCCACTTATAATAACGATCTGGCCGAAAGTAGAGCGATCTCATTATTGTACGAAGGAAAACCCAAATTTCATTGGGCTCCTGTCGGATCCATTAAACCTATTTTCGGACATACATTCGGCGCAGCGGGGATCATAAACGTGGCAGCGACTTCTCTAATGTTAAAAAATCAAACCGTCTGTCCGACCATCAATTTAACGGATCCGGATCCGGAATGCGATCACGATCATGCTGCCGAAGGCGCTCGCAAAACGCGGCTGAGGTACGCGATTTCCATGGCATTTGCGATCGGCAGCCAATCTTCCTTCGTTAGCTTGGCCGCTCCCGATTTTTGAGGAAAAATATGCAACTGTCAAAACAATATAATATTCTAAGAAAGACCGGTGTAGCCTTACTTTATAAAGGTCCATTTTCCGAAACTACGATCGCTTCCTTAAACGAGTTGCTAAAGGAAAAGCTTATTGGGGAAAAAAAGCGAAATCGGATTCTCACAGTCTTCGTTGAGATGGCTCAGAACGTAGCTCATTACTCGCAGGAAAGGGATGAAAAAAGCGGAATCGGAATTTTAGTGCTGAGAAGAAAAGCTCATAACTGGGAATTGAACTGTGGGAACTCGATCCATCCGGAAAAAGTCTCGTATTTAAAGGAGCGACTGGAAGAAACCAAGCATTTATCTCCGGAAGAATTAAAAGAAAAATATAATATTCAGATTCGCTCCGAAAGACCCCAGGATAGCAAGGGAGCAGGATTAGGATTTTATGAAATAGCTCGGAAATCGGATCTCCCGCTCGTTTTTCAATTCGAAAAAGGTGAAGACGGAGGCATATTCTTTCGGTTAACTGCAAGATTCCTTTTGATAGACAAGGAAGAATTTTCAACGGGAGAAGGAATTTAAATTTTCCTGTTCAGAAATTACGGGAAGTTTATAAACTATCCACTCGTATCACTAAAACGGTATGATTGTCTCGAGTCATTCTTAGATTAGCCTCTTCCGAGAGAATAGAGCAGATCTCCTTTAAATCATCGTGTTCCTTAATTACTTTTTCGATCGCGTCGATGTTTAAAACTTCGGTGAGACCGTCTGTGCAGAGCAGCAAATGATCTCCGGCGGAAAGCTTTCCCGTAAAATCAAAAAGATCCGCTTGCATATCCTTAGAACCGGCGCCTATGCAACTCGTCAGAAGATTCCTACCGATTCCCGTTCCCAATTCCTCGCCGATATTATGGTCGACCGTTACCTTGCTTAAGCCTTCTTTATTCATGTGATATAGTCGACTATCTCCTACGTTGAAGACCCAGGATTTCTTTTTTCCAAGAAGACAACCTACTAAGGTAGTGCCCATATTCGGTTTTCCGATGGATTGACCGTAAAAGTTAACTTCGGTATTGATTTTCCTAAGTAGATTCTTCCATCCTAGGGAAGGCAACTCTTCCAAAGGTTGAATGGCCCTTGCCATCCACGACAACTTCTCCAGAGCTGTCCGGCTCGCAACTTCGCCGGCCTCATGTCCGCCTAAGCCGTCCGCTAAAGCAAATAGTGCTGGAGATTCGTCGGTATTCGCATTTCGAACATCTACTAATCCGTCATGAACTTGACCGCATACAAGTTCTCCGTTTGCCAGAAACGAGTCTTCATTATGGGACCGAAAATTTCCCTTATCAGTGATTGCGTAATAATGAATGTTCATTTTTAGAAAATAAGAATATAACCTTTCGGTACCATTCTCGGTTATTGCTAAGATGACTAAGATTAGCGATTCTACAAGAAAAAAGAAACATTCTTTATGTTCTAGAAAAATCGTTCCTTGACACTATAAATGACCGAGCAGGGTTTATTTAGCCGTGTACCCGCCGTCTACAGGAAGCGCCGCACCGGTTATAAACGAAGCTTCATCGGAACAGAGCCAGATTGCCGCCTTAGCAACTTCTTCCGGTTCGGGAAGTCTATTCGCAGGATGTAATCGAGTAATTCTACGTTCCGCTTCGGCCGGATCGGAAGAACTCCGAAAAAGGCCTTCCAACATTTCGGTGCGAATGAAACCGGGACAAACCGCGTTGACTCGGATATTTTGCTCCGCATACTCGAGGGCGGCGGATTTGGTTAAGCCGATAATACCGTGTTTTGCGGCAGAATACGGTGCGACCTTCCAATCCGCACCCACAATCCCGGCTATCGAAGATATATTTACGATCGCACCTTTTCCTCTCTTTAATAATAAAGGAATCTCATATTTCATACAAAGCCAAGTTCCTTTTAAGTTTACGTTTACGACCTTCTCCCAGACTTTTTCAGGATAATCGTGAAGCGGTAAGGAAAGTCCTCCGACTCCGGCATTATTTACCGCAAAATCTAATCCTCCGTACACTGCTTCGGCCTTATCGATAAAATCTTTTACTTGAGCATCGTCGGAAACGTCGCAGGGGAAAAATCTTGCCTCTCCTCCCGATCGACGAACTTCCTCTTCCACTTTTTTCCCCTCTTCATCGCGTCTTCCGCAAAACAAGACCTTAGCCCCCCGAGCGGAAAATTCCAAAACAAGAGATCTTCCGATCCCCGCGTTTCCGCCGGTGACTATTGCGATTTTATTTTTCATGTTTACTCGAATTAGTTGAGTGACCCATCATACGACTGAATGGGCTTTCGGGGTGATTTTGCCGAGTTGATTGAATATCATGGGATTTCAGAGGCGTCAACTAAAAACTTTAGAAATCACATAAGTATGAATTCAAAGTCAGAAAACCCGACTATAAGAAGCTGCAATGGAGAGAGGAGTTTTACCTGATTTTTCTTGCTTCTCCGGTGCGAACTCTATTTAAGTATTTCTTTAAGTGCGAATTGATTTTAACTAGATCCGCAAGCTCTTTCTTGGGATCGGCTACGCCCAAATCGGAAACGAGAATCAATAAATATCTAAGTTCTTCAAGATGAACTTTTGCCCTTAGAATGTTACGAATTTTCTCCGAACGGATTCTCGCGCCCCAGGCACCTGCAATCCGGACAGGTAATAAAGATGCGACTGACCGAATGTGCTCGATCAAAGTCGCTTCGGCCTGAGGTTTCCAAATATCGCAAAGGTTAAATAATCGTAATACAAACTCGTGAGAAAGCTTCCAAACTTCCAGTTTGCGAAAACCGATTTCTCCCCCGTACGAATCGGCTCCCTTTGCGATAATACTACCTTCGCCGACATCGGGACTTACTCGAGCGGGAACTTTACCCGTTTCGAATTTATCCCGAAAGGCGCTCGGAATCGGAACCACTTTTCTTTGCTCATAATTGAAGAATAGAACCCGAATTTTTACTAGAGAAACTTTCTGTCTTCGGCGATCCTTAGAAAGACGAAAATACAAATCAAAAGACTTTTCTCCGATATTATCCAGGGAGACATCGATGACGACCCGATCCTTGAAAAGCAACTCACCTTGATAAAGAATCACCGCGTTCGCAAATATAATGCTGTTTCCGTGGATATCGGTCACCGAGTAGCCTAGAAATTGAAAGAATTGGAGATGGGCTTCCATGACCAAATCCAATACGCTTGCAAACGATACGTGGATGTCTAAACTCAGATCGATTTTACGAATCGGAATCTCCGTCGAAAAAAAATATTTTTTCGGAAACTCCACCTCAGGTCCGTTTGATGAATCGTCCGATTTCATTCGCTAAACCTGCTTCGAAAGCCTTCAGGAATTTCTAAGGTTTTACGCGAAACATAGTCGTAAAACACTAAGGAGATTTTAACCGTCGCGACCTCTTCCCCGTTCGGGTTTTTGGTCACTTGAAAAATGAGATCGCAGGACTTCCTACCGAGATTGGAAACGGCGATATCGAATTTTAAGATATCACCGGACTTCGCTTCGGACTTATAATCAGCCTCCAATTTAGGGATGATGATATTCGATCCGGCGATATTTGCCTTTGACCAAGAATAATTCTCGAGAAATGCGTCAAAGGCTTCGTTAATTAAAGGAATTAATGTCTCGTAAGTTAGATGAGAAACGAAAAGTCCGCCCACAACGGTTGCGCTCCGTGTATCGGATCTCCGAACCGGGATTTCGATCCGATAAGCGAAATTGGGCGGAACAGGGATTTGGGACATTTTGTTTCTCTTTGAGCGGAGCGTCCTTCTATCTATCGGATTTCCTATTGCGATTCTTGAAACTTAGTAAAGACGGAGAATCTACAGAATCCACTTTAGCGAGAATCTCAAGCCGGCCGGATTCGTTAGGCGAGACCAAATAATATTTACTGCGGCATATTTGCAAAAGTGAGAATTCCAAATGGAACCGGATTTTTCACTGGATTTCCAGGCGACTTCGTATGAATTTTCCTTTTTTTCCGTCGAAATAACATAAAATCTGTTGGGAGTTTGCTGCGATCCTTCCCGCGGCTAAAACTTTCTACGCGATAGTGCAATGCTTAGAGAGTCGTACCATCCAGAACCAACTAGAATTCTTCCTGACCCGGATAGCCTTGTCCGCGAGTTCATTAAACCTGGAATGTATCTTCATCTGGCTACGACGATGTCGCGTCCGAACGCACTAATATATTCTTTAGTTCGTAGCTTTAAGGGCAAAAATCCGGAATTCACTATCAGCGTAGCAGGAATTCACTCTAGCGCTCATGCTCTTGCTCTCTCCGGAATCGTAAAAAAAATCATAACAGGATTTGCAGGGGATAATTATCCCAAACCGAGTCCGAATTCTTTGTATAAGGATTTGCTTGAAGGTAAACCGTTTGAATTGGAGCTTTGGTCCCTTCTTACAATCGTCCAAAGACTTATGGCGGGAGCAATGCATCTTCCGGGTTTCATTACGAATTCCTTAGTCGGCTCGGATATGATCCTAGATAAATTGGGGACGACCGCATTTCTCTATAGTAAACCTACTCCCGGAAATCCCTTCGGCGAAGCTGCAAAGCACCACCTAACGAGTGAAAGCCGAGGTACCCGTGAGAAAGATCTAGTTTTCATCACGCCCTTGACTCCCGATATCACGCTCGTCCACGGTGTAGTCGCAGACGAAGACGGAAATATCGTCCTCTGCCCTCCTGCAGGCGAAGGGGCTTGGGGGGCATTAGCCGCGACAAAAGGTGTCATTGCCACCGTGGAGAAAATTGTACCGAGAGGAATGATTCCTCCGGAATTAGTGAGTATTCCCGGTGGAAAGGTTCTAGGATTGGCAATGGCAAAGTATGGTGCGCATCCGCAATCTTTACGGGTTCATGGACTCCCGGACGTTCCGGCATTTGAAGGAATCGAAACCTATTTGGACGATTACGAATTTCAAGTAGAAGCGAACGAGGCGGCCAGTGCTCCAAGTAAAGCAGATCGTTGGTTTAAGCAGTTCGTCGATTTGCCGGGCGGACATGATGATTATCTGGAGGAGATCGGAGATGTCAAATTACGAAGACTAAAAATGATTCCTCCGGAACATCACTTAACACAACCGGAAGATCCCAAAACCGTAAATGATTCCGAGCAGATGATCATTCTAGCCGCGAGAGCCATCGTCGAGAGAGTAAAGCAAAACGGTTATAAGACGATTCTAGCGGGAATCGGTGCCGCTCATATGGCCGCATGGACGGCTTCAAAGTTATTAGAGAAGGAAGGAATTCGTATTCGAATCATCACCGAACTCGGATTTTACGGAATGCGTCCGTTTCAAGGCGACATTTTTCTTTTTAGTCAATTACATGCACAGCAATGCTCGATGTTATCCGACACGGCCAATATTCTCGGGACGGTCGTACCCGATAATTGTTTGGGAGTGATCGGAGCAGCCGAAATAGACTGGTTTGGAAATATCAATTCCGTAATGGACGGCAAAGGTAAATTCTTAGTCGGTTCGGGCGGTGCAAACGATATCGTTTCTTCCGCAGATACTATCGTGGTCGCGAAAGCCAATAGATACCGCTTCGTGAGAAAAGTGAAACATATCACCTCTCCTGGAGAAAGAGTCGTGGAAGCGGTATGCCAGTTCGGTCGTTTCAAACGCCCTGCCTTTTCCGACCATCCGTTCGAACTTTCGTCCTGGATTCCGCCGGCGTCCGATGACGAAATGGAGGCTTTGGAAGCGGTGCTGCGGTACACCTTGTGGCTTCCGCCCGATGAAGACCTAACCATTTCGGAAGAACCTCCTATAAATTCGGAAGAACTTACGATACTCCGCGAATTGGATCCGGAAAGAATCTACACGGAGCAGTTTATGGTTTACACGCGATTGCCTTAATTTTGCAGCTCTGTAGCAAAAGAATGGAATTATGACTGGAAATTTATTATTCAACGGGAGAACTTAGAAGAATGGTTACTAATAAACTCCCCGCGTCCAACGGGGTCCGAATCACCGGCTTTGGACATTATCTGCCAGAAAGAGTGGTAACCAACGAGGAAATTCAAAGCAGACTTAAGTATCCGGAAATGCATCCCGCCGAGAAAGCGGTTATAGGAAATATCGGAGTAACAAAGAGACATAGAGCCTCGGAAACCGAAACTCCGATGTTCATGGCGGCAAAAGTTGCCGAAATGGCGCTGAAAGATGCAGGTAAAAAGCCGGAAGACGTTGATCTATTTATTTTAGCCAATTGGACGGACCGTTATTTTCTCCCCGATCTTGCACCCCAAGCATCAAAGTTAGCGAGAACCAAAAATGCCTTAGCTTTTGACATAAGTACTGCTTGCACCGGTTTCGTTCACGGTGTTCAAATGGCATCCGCATATTTAGGAACAGGAAAATTTAAAACGGCATTGGTAATCGGCAGCGAACGTTTTTCGGTACGGACTAGAATCGGCGGTTACGGAGAATTTACCGCCGGAGATGCCGCTGCAGGAGTGTTATTGGAGTTTACGGGAGAAAAAGAATTCGGAATTATTGATTCCTTTTTGAAAGACGATGGGGATCTTTCAGGTATTATCGTTACGGGTCCGCCTCCACAAAGCTATGTGAAAAGTTTTCCGGAATTGGTCACGAAGGCAGCAGACTTGACCCTTTCAACAATGGATGATCTCCTACAGCGAAACGGTTTGACTCCGGAGGATATCGACTGGGTCGTACCACATCCGGGCACGGATGTGGTGGTTCAGAGCGTTCTTAAGAGAACTAAGTTTCCTAAGGAAAAAATTCTTATGAACTTCGACCGAGTCGGTAATACTTCGGCGGCATCTATTCCAATCGTTCTTTCAGAATTTTATCAGAAAGGTGCCTTCAAAAAAGGGGATCTTTTTCTAACTCCCGCGGTGGGAGGAGGTTTTTATTGGGGAGGGCTTCTTTTCCGACTTTAACGGATTAGGGAAGAAGCAAATCATCAGGGATGGACCCCTTTTGATAAGATAAAAGAAAGGTGAAGTTGAATAAATGATCGTTACTGGATTCGAACTACGAGAAAGACTTAACGCTGAATCCGCTTCCGAAGTGTACAAGGCGGTACGCAAAGAAGACGGAAAATCAATCATCATAAAATTTCTCCCCGTGATGGACGAGCTACACCCGTCCATCGTTAACCTACGAAACGAGTATGAAATTTTAGGACTTCTTGACTCGGGAAAGTTCGTAAAAGCGATAAAATTCGAAAAGCTCCCGGACGGGTACGCGCTTTTCATGGATTATATTCCGGGAGGTTCTTTAAAACAGTACATCACTAAGAAACCTCTCGCTCTTTCCGAATTTTTTTCCATCGCCATTCAGCTCTCCGAAAGATTAGGCGAGATTCATTCCAAGAAGGTAATACACAAAGATCTTAAGCCTGAAAATATCATTTATAATCATGATGCGAAGGAAATCCGGATCATCGATTTCGGGATCTCGACGCGATTAAATAAAGAAGAAACTTCCTGGTCTTCTCCCAATATTTTAGAAGGTTCAATTCATTACGTCTCTCCGGAACAAACCGGAAGAATGAATCGTTCGATGGATTATAGGAGCGATTTTTATTCCTTAGGCGTCTCTTTTTACGAAATGCTAACCGGAAAACTTCCATTCGAAGGCGAGGATCTATTACAATTAGTCCATTCTCATTTGGCTAAAAATCCGGTTCCACCCAAGCAAATTCGATCCGAAATTCCCGTAGTACTTTCCAATATCATAATGAAACTTCTGGCAAAAACCGCCGAAGATCGCTATCAAACGGCAAGAGGTTTGCAAGCCGACCTGGAGAAAGTATATTCTCTATGGAAGGAAAACGTTGAAATACCCGATTTCCCTCTGGCTCAAAACGATTACTCTCAGGAATTCAAGGTTCCCCAAAAACTATACGGAAGGGGAGAATACATAAGCACTCTTCTCAACGAGTTTAAGGAGGTAGCGGCAAACGGTCGGACAAGAATGGTCCTAATCGGCGGTTACTCGGGTGTGGGAAAGTCATCCTTAGTTCGAGAAATTAACAAGCCGTTAACCGAATCCAAAGGTTACTTCGTTTCGGGAAAATTCGATCAGTACAATCGAAATCTCCCCTTTTCCGCCGTCATCCAAGTCTTTTCAAGCCTAGTCGAATTAATTCTAACCGAACCGCCGGAAAAAATCGAATCTTGGAAATCTAAGATTCGTAAATCGCTCGGAGCAAACGGAAAAGTAATTACTGACGTTATTCCCGAATTAGAGATCATCATCGGCAAACAGGAACCGATTCCGGAATTAGGACCTCAGGAAAATGCAAACCGTTTCTACGTAGTATTTCAAAATTTCATTAAAGTCTTTGCCGGATCGGAGCACCCGCTTGCGATTTTTCTGGATGATATGCAATGGGCGGACACGGCCTCTCTGGAATTACTGAAAAACCTAATGGAGGACGTAACAGTAAATTACCTCTTTCTAATGTTGGCGTATAGAGACAACGAAGTCGACGACTCGCACCCTTTTCAGGTCTTAATTGACGCATTGGATAAGGAAGGATTAGAACCGCACAAAATCGTTTTGCATCCTCTCCTTGTCTCGGACGTGAATGAACTGCTCTCGGATAGTTTACGCACACCTCAAGAACAAACGAAAGAACTCGCCGAAATAATACATGCTAAGACCGGCGGAAATCCGTTCTTCATCGGAGAACTTTTAAAACAATTATCGAAGGAAGATGCAGTTTATTTCGACCTCCGGTCCGGAAAAGCCGGAGAAGCTCGCTGGAAATGGGATCTCCCCAAAATTAAGAATACGAAAATTTCCGACAACGTCGTCGAGCTCTTGATCAATAGGATCCGGAAGTTGTCTCCCGTTGTTCAAGAAACTCTTAAAATGGCATCCTGTATCGGAAGTAATTTCGATTTATCGTTATTATCTCGAATTTTAGGAGTAAGCTTCAAGGAAACTCTTGCCTCTTTACAGGAATGTATAAACGAAGAGTTGATCGTCCCGATCGGGGAAAATTATCGGGTCGCGGAATCCTTTCAAGAAACGGCGATCAACAAGGATAAAAACGATCAAACTGCAAAAACAGTATTATTCCGCTTCCAGCATGACCGTGTACAGCAGGCAGCTTACGAGATCATAGACGAGGAAAAGAAACAGGAAATCCGCCTTAAAATAGGAAGATTCCTCTTGGAAGGTATCGAGGGTAAGCAGCTAGAGGATGCGATCTTCGATATCGTAAATCACCTCAACACAGGTTCCTCTCTAATCATAGATCCCGTTGAGAAAAAAAGATTAGCTGAACTGAATTTGTTGGCCGGGAAAAAAGCAAAAAACTCGACCGCATACAAGCCGGCATCCGTCTATATCGCCAAAGGCAGGGATCTCCTGTTTACCCTTCCGGAAGGAACGCAGGGAGACGATAAACTTTGGGCGACTTACTATGACCTCTGTTATTCAATTCACAAAGAACTTGCGGAGACCCAGTATCTTACGGGGAACTTCGAGGATTCCCAAAAAACGATCGATTTACTGCTCAAACACGGCAAGACAGCGGTGGAAAAAGCCGAAACGTATAATCTTTTGATCATACAGTATTCCGCATTGGGAAAATACGATCTAGCTCTCCCGACGATTATCAAGGCCCTCAAACCTCTTGGCGTCGATATTCCCGAAAAGGATTTTGACAAGGTTCTAACCGAAGAAATCGAAATCGCAAACAAGGCCTTGGAAGGAAAAACAATCGATTCCTTATTGGAACTTCCGCTCATTCAACAGCCCGAGCAAATCATGGCCGTCAATTTACTCATAGGAGCCATACCGACTGCGTATAATTTCGCCTTGGCCTTGTTTCCCGTTATCTGTCTGAAAATGGTTAACCTTTTTCTAAAATACGGCAACCTTTCCGATCCTTACGGATATTCGGCGTATGGAATCGTCCTATCTTCGGGATTTCAACAATATAGGAAAGGTTTTGAATTCGCCGAACTTGCCGTAAAGGTCAGCGAGAAACATAAGAACCCTAGTGGAACTACAAAAGCCGCGAATATTTTAGCAAATTACACGACCCCTTTCGTAAAACACCTGAAACTTTCCGAAGAGATCAATCAAAAAGGAATTCAATCCAGTCTAGAATCAGGGGAGTTTCTGCACGGAGGATACTGCGCGATGAACGACGCAGTCAACGTAGTTTTACAATCCAAGAATATAGAATTGGCTAAAACCAAAATAGACGCATTGCTCAAATTCTCGAGAAAGGTAAAAAACAACTTAGCCATCGATACTGTCTTGGGCGCCGCACTTATCGTATCAAATTTAAGAGGCAAAACGTCATCTCATTTGGAATTTTCCAACGAGGAGATGAACGAGGAGGAATTTTTAGAACTTTGTAATGCGCATCAAAGTCCGTTCCCGGTTTGTCTCTTTAAAATCATGAAGTCTAAACTTCTGATGGCATACGGAGAGTTCGCTGCCGCGTTGAAGGAACTCGACGAGGCGGAAGGATTATTGGCTTATATTTCCGGACAAATTTCGGTGGAAGAGCATGCGTATCTGCACGCGCTGGCAATGGCCGCAAATTATAAAGTTTCTTCCCAAGAACAGAAAGCTAAGTTCATGGAAAGAATTAAAAAGAATCTGGCAAAGTTAAAACTTCTCTCGGAGAGCGCGCCCGAAAACTTCGAACATAAATATTTACTAGTGGAAGCCGAACTTTCCCGTTTGGAATATAAAAACTGGAAAGCCGCGAAGACGTATGAACTCGCGATCCAACTGGCAAGTAGAAACGATTTTTCAAACGATGAAGCGCTTGCGTGCGAGTTCGCCGGAAGATTTTGGCTTGCGAAAGGTAGCGTTAAAATCTCCTCGCAATATATTAGCGACGCTTACTACCGATACGGAAAATGGGGAGCGATCAAAAAGCAGGAACTCCTTCGCGCAAAACATCCCGAATTCCTACGTGAGAAAAGCCGGGATACCTTTCGCACGACCTATACGATCGGCACGATGGGAACTCATACTGCCGCAGCGACGGAAGTTTATACCGGTCAGACCTTGGATTTCCAATCCATTCTCAAGAGCTCAACGGCCATTTCGGGCGAAATCAAACTTGAAGCCTTGTTGGATAAGCTTATGCAAATCTCCATAGAGAACGTGGGAGCCCAAAAAGGGATTTTGATTCTTCGCAGGGATGGAAAGCTGTCAGTCGAAGCCGAAGGAAGTATCTGGGATAACGAAGTTCGTGTTCTCCAAGGTATACCGATTCAAGAAAGCAAAAATATCCCGATTAGCGTTATTTACTATGTGGAACGAACGAAAGAAGACCTGGTCCTAAAAAATGCGCATGCCGACGAAAAATTCAATAAGGATCCGTATATTAGGGAACAGAAAACAAAGTCCGTCTTATGCTCTCCGATCATTAAACAAGGAGAATTAATCGGAATATTATATTTGGAAAATAATCTTTCCGAAGCGGCCTTTACGTCGGACCGGCTACAAACGATTTCCATCCTCTCTTCGCAAGCGGCGATTTCCATCGATAACGCCCTACTCTATGCCAATTTGGAAGAAAAAGTTACGGAACGAACCAAGGAATTAGCGAAAGCGAACGACGATTTAGCTTTAAAAAACCAGCATATTACCGATAGTATTACGTATTCTTTAAATATTCAACAGGCGATTCTTCCCGCACCGGAAGTTCTAGGTAAATTTCTACCGGAGTATTTCGTTCTTTTCCGTCCTAAAGACATCGTTTCGGGCGATTTCTATTGGTTTTCCAAGCAGGAGGATTCGATTTTCATCGCCGCAGTCGATTGCACAGGACATGGCGTTCCTGGAGCCCTCATGTCCATGATCGGAAACACCCTTTTAAATCAAATTATAAACGAATCCGGTATATCCGATCCGGGAACGACTTTAGAATATTTGCATAGAAGCGTCCGACAAGCCCTTAAACAGGATACCGAACAAACCAATTCGCGAGACGGAATGGATATATGTCTGTTGAAGATAGATAAAAACAATTTATACTTTGCCGGTGCAAAACGTCCTATTTTTATTGGAAAAGCAGGAATCTTGTCCGAAATTAAGGGGGATAGAGCTTCCATCGGCGGTAGGCAAAAAGAAGAAACGCGAAAATTTATAACACATACCATTCCTCTGGAATCAGGGGTTCGTACGAGTGTTTATTTGACTACGGACGGTTTTATGGATCAACCGAATCCGGATCGTCAGAAAATCGGGACAAAAGGATTCGTTAATTTTCTCGAAGGTATAGAACACCTCTCTTGCGAAGAGCAAAAGGAAAGGCTAGAGTCCTTCCTTTTGGCGCACCAAGACAATGAGACACAGCGGGACGACATAACACTGATCGGAGTAGTCCTGGACGGACAATAGGAGAAGTTTCTGAAAAAGGAAGATGCTAATGATGGACAATGAAGTCATAAATTTATTCAAAAGCTACAAGGATGCCAGCGAGTATAACCTACTCGTGTCGTTCAAAGGCAGGCTATCACAGGAGGTGCTCACGGAACTTGGTTCCATGATTCGGACCTCCTTGAGCTCCGAATCCAAGATTAAAAAAATCTTCGCAGTATTTATCGAACTCGCACAGAATATGCTACATTATTCGGCGGAGCGCCAAGTGAACGAAGAGATGAAGGATGCGGGTGTCGGGATTCTCATTGTGAGGGAAAATTCGGTTGGCTATCATGTTGGATCGGGAAATCTGGTCCAGAACGAGAAGCTCGAGTTCCTCTCGGAAAGGATCCAAAAGATCAACTCTATGAACAAGGATGAATTGAAATCCTTTTACCAGCAACAGCTCAGGTCGGAAAGACCCGAGGATAGTAAGGGAGCCGGGGTTGGATTAATAGATATTGCGCGGAAGTCAGACGGACCCCTTGTTTTCCATTTCGACTCGGTGGACAACAAAAACTCTTTCTTTACTATCTCCGCATTCTTTACGAAGGAAAACTAAGAATGGAATCCTTACATATACAACAAACTAAAACTTCACCTGAAGTTATTCTAGATTCAACCAAAGGCGTAGCCGAGATCATAGGCGAATCTTACCCGGAAAACGCGATGGCCTTTTATAAGCCGGTTTTCGAATGGTTAGCCGCAATGCAAGTTGCCGGAAAACATATCCAATTCAGATTTCAAATGGATTATTTCAATACCAGCTCGTCGAAAGTGATCATGGACATCCTCGATAACCTTCAAAAATTTCACGAGAAGGGCGGAAAAGTCGAAGTAGAATGGCTGTACAAAGAAGACGATGAAGATATGCAAGAGACGGGTGAAGAATTTTCTTCCGATCTTAGCCTATCCTTTCGGATGAAGTCTTACAAATAAAGTCTCCGGGCGGAAAAATCCGTGATGGAAAAAAACGATTCGCAAAAGGAAGTCAAAACTTTCTTCGAACATGAGTACCAACTCTTGTCCGACGCTCAATCTTTTCTAAGTAATTCTTCAAGCAAAGAACAAGCTAAGGATAAGTTACGCGCTCTCTCCGATTCGTACGAATCTCTACTCAAACAATCTTCTAAGATTATGAGAATAGGAGATTCCACCCAACATCGGTTACTTAAAACTCAAGATGAACTTACAAACTCCAACATAATGTTGGAAGCCGCTTATATGGACTTAAAGTTGGTCACCGAGGTCGGCAGAATCATCACTTCTTCCCTCGAGCCGAAAGTCATCATTCAATCGGTATATGAAAACACCAAATCGATGGTTCCAATGGATATCCTCGCGTTCGGAATTTACGAAGAGGATAAACACGCGATTAAGTATAAGTTTTGTGTAATCGACGGAAGATACACGCCTGCTCCCTCGGTCGATTCCCTAGATGAAGATAACCCCTCTTCCTTTTGTTTTAAGGAAGGTTCGGAATTAATTACGTTGGATATCGACAAGGATTATCCCCAATATGTCGACGAAATCCGTAAGCATTTCGGTGAAAATACCAGATCAGCAGTTTACCTTCCGTTAAAAGTCGAGGAGCGGTTTATAGGAATACTTACCGTTCACAGTTATACGAAAAACGCCTTCGCTGCGAACCAATTGAATATTCTTAGAACCCTGGCCAATTATGTGGCAATCGGGGTGGATAATGCGGACGCATATCGCGCTCTTTCCAAGCGAAACAGAGAGCTAAAAGAATCCTTGGAAAAGATCGAGGTCCTAAACAAAGGCATCGAAGAGGAAAGGCAAAAATCCGAAAACCTCCTGCTAAACATTCTGCCTCGCAGCATCGCGGACCGTTTGAAAGGAGGGGAAGGAGTTATAGCGGATTATTTCTCCTCCTCTACCGTTCTATTTGCGGACATCGTGGGGTTTTCGAAACTCACCGCTAAAATCGCTACACCTACAAGATTAGTCGAGATTTTGAATCGAATCTTTACCGAATTCGACGTAATCGCGGATAAATACCAACTCGAAAAAATTAAGACGATCGGCGACTGCTATATGATGGCGGGAGGCATCCCTGTTCCGGACGAAGATCATGCCGATAAAACCGCTCAGGCTGCCTTAGAGATGCTGGATCGGCTGGAAAAACTGAAACCCGATTTGGAGTACGAATTCAACGTAAGGATCGGACTTCATACGGGGGAAGTCGTCGCAGGCGTGATCGGTAAGAATAAATTCGTATACGATCTATGGGGGGATTCTGTGAATACCGCTTCAAGAATGGAATCGCACGGATCGACCGGTAGAATCCATGTCTCCGAATCAGTTTATCTTACTTTAAAAGATAAATACGATTTCGAAGACAGAGGGACCATCGAAGTGAAAGGAAAGGGTGCGATGCATACCTACTTCCTTTTAGGCAAGAAATAGGTCGAATCAACTATTCAATTAACCTAATGCTTTGATTACGTCCGCAGGAGCTTGGACAAGTTCGATCAAAACTCCTTCGCCGCAAAGTGGAAATTCTTCGTTTCCTTTCGGATGAATAAAAGTCACATCGTGACCTCCCGCTCCTTTTCGAATTCCGCCAGGCGTAAAACGAACTCCCTGTGAAGTCAACCATTCCACCGCCTTATGAATATCGTCGACCCAAAGGCCTATATGATTCAATTTCGGATCGTTAACTTTAGGGCTTTTTGAAGGATCTACGGGTTCCATTATATCCACTTCGACGGCATACGAGCCTTTCCCGATTCTTAGGATATCTTCGTTTACGTTTTCTTTTTCGCTGCGATATGTTCCTGTGTTTTCCAGGCCGAGGATATCCACCCAAAAGTTCTTTAACTTATCCTTACTATCTCCACCGACGGCAACTTGCTGGATTCCTAGAATCTTAAACGGTCTCATAATAAACCTTTCTTTGTTTTTTCCTAATTTTCCCGCTAGAAATAGGATGGCAAATCATTTGAGATACGATGAAAGAGTTCGAGCTTCGGGATAAAAATCAATCTCATGACTCCGATAAAATGGGCAATTCGACGAGCTCTCGAAACTTCTCTAAATAGAATCGGATTATTCGATAAATCGAAAAACGGCTTCCAACGGAAAATGATCGCTAGCGTCGGCCGCATCTCCGGATCGAATCACGGAATAGAAAATCTTAACCAGTCCTTTGGAAAAGAAAATGTAATCGATCGTTCTATCAGGCTTCGCAATCAACGGATCGTTTGGATAGTAGGTGAAAAATTTTTCCTTATCAGGCCCGTTCAATTCATCGGACGTTGCCCCCGCCGACCATCTATCGAAAAGGGGTTTTATCTCCTCGTCGTCGCTGTAATAGAAAGCCCCGTTCGGATGCAAAGAGGACCGCTTGAATCCGGGAGGTAGCAGGTTAAAATCTCCCGCTAAAACCCAATCAGCCTTCTCTTCGTCCAATCGAGATAACAGTCCCGCGAGAAAGTTCACCTGCTTCTGCATTGTGTCCGTTCCCATCGAAAACGCATCCAAATGAGTATTCAAAGCTACGAATTTTCCGCCTTCCGTAATCGGTAAATCGACTTGCAGGACGGCCCGCTTTAATTGAAATTGATTGCTAATCGGATCAAGCTCGGCAAGCGGTAATTGATGGCGAATGGCGGTGCTGATTTTGTATTTACTTAGAGTTACAAGTTTCATTCCGACAGATCCAAGAACTTTCGGGTGTGGAACAAATCCCGCCTTCCAATAAAATGCTTCCGCCCTACAAGGATACAAATCCGAAAGCAAGGGCAGGAGCCGTTCCGATTGATTTTCACCATGAGTTCTTCGCGCTCGGTCATCCACTTCCTGAAGCAAAATAATATCCGGATTTTTTTCTAAGATTACGTTAGCCACTTTTTTGAGCGTTGATTCGATCTCTTCGGATGTCGGCGCGGTATCCGGTCCGGATTCGTCGGGCACGTCATACCAAAAGACCTTTTCCTTACCTGCAAAATATTGGACATTCCAAGAAAGGATTTTTAATTGATTCGCCTTATGTAACGTAGGCGGATTCGATTCGCAAATGACTTCCATCTCTTCCAATGCTTTAGGATGGAAAGTTGAAAAATAAACCGCTGCCAGTAGCAAAGCGAATGCTATGAGTACCGTATATAATGCATTTTTCAGGATTTTCAAGATCCCTCCTTGGGGCACAACGAGAAGCGGCGCCAATTCCTTTCGGTGAGGCATCCTTTCTAAATATTTGGCGGGTTTCGTCCACAATTTTCGAATCGGATTTTCACTCTTGTAAGTAGTCGTAAAGGCTTTCCCTTTTTGGGGGGATTCAAGAGAATGGAATCGACCTCATGTATAAATACGCGATATCATCTTTTTTCCTTGTTTTAAGCTTATTTACCGCTTCACTTTCGGCGGAAGAAGTCGAACTACAGGTCACACTGAAAAACGGTACGACGGGCGGAGTTGGATCCGCGGAGAAAATTAAATTATTCGCGTTGGAAAGGCAGATGATTCCCCTTTCGATCGGAGATATCGGCCCCGTTAAAGGCAGTTTCCGTCTGCCGAAAGTAGAAGCGCCGGACGGTCTGCCCATACTTTTACAAGTTACGTATGGAGGAGTGAATTATAATAAAATTGTTCCACCCGTTCCGGTAATGAGAACACAACCACAGGAAGTCACTGTCTTTGAAAAGACTCAGGATCGCTCCTTGATCAAGGCTAAGTCCTTGTTACAGATCACGAGATCGAAAGACTCCTTGATTATATTTAAGGTTTTCATACTACAGAATAATACGATCCCTCCTCGTAGCTTCCAAAACGAGTCGGACCCAATCGAAATTTTTATACCTGCAGAAGCTTCCGACGTCTCTGCACAACTTACCCAGGGAGCAGGCATGGGAATTCCGTTACAGCTAAGACCCGGAAAGCAAGGTTTAGCATTGGATCGCCCGATTCTCCCCGGTTCCTCTCAATTATATATTTCCTATTCCGTTCCTGCCACTAATCTTGCATCCGCAACATTTAAGGATAAGCTTCTATTCGAAAAAAATGACGGAGAACGAGTAGTGTTCGCAAAACCGAAAGATATGGAGTTATCCTTCGGAGGCGCAAAGAACGTAAAGAAATTAGAGGCGGACGTACCCGAGGATGTAAAAGCATATTCGATTTCATATTCCGTTCCGCAACATGAAATAACGATTTCCGTTAAAGGAGGTCAGGCGGTAGAAACGTCCGCCGCCGACCAGGAAAGAGTAATTGAAAACGGTAAATTTTTCGTTTCAACGGAAAAGACGGCCTTGGGCGTAGTGGCGATATTGGGTCTTTTATTCACACTTTCTTTCCTGTTCGTTTATCGTAAATTCGCATAGAAAACTAAATTTAACGAATCCTGCAGTTTGCATACGATCGCAAACTCGATATCTTACTGAAGTAAAAACGGATTTTTGTTAAACGACAGGAAGTTTCCCAAGAACGGATTTTCCTGTTCATTCATTTTTTCCCAAGTATCCTTATTTCCGGATAATTTTACGATTTCGGAAAGACATTTAGTTTGACATAAAACTAAATTCGCCTATAATTTCTGTTTGGAGGCGAACATCGGTTCGATTCAACCATGGAAGAAAATCAGTATAAAGGCCAAATCATCGATGCGTGGGCTCAACCGGCCTTGGTTTCAATGTATCAAAAATTGCCGGAAGTCGCATCCCTCTTTAAACGATCCGGTTCTGGCGGGTATGCCCGAAAAAATCTTTCGCCGAAGGACACCGTCGATCTCCTCGACGAAGCCGGAGTCGAGAAAGTATTGTTACGAGCTTGGCGCCGTCCGGGCCAATGGGTATGTACGAACGATCAAATTTACGAATACACGAATCGTTATCCCGATCGCTTTGTCGGAATCGCGGCTGTAGATCTATCAAAACCGGTGGAAGCCGTTAAAGAATTGAGACGGGCAATCAAGGACTTAGACTTTAAAGGACTGTTTGTTCTTCCTTGGCTTTGGGAACTTCCCCCCAACCACAAATTATATTATCCTTTATATGTGGAATGCATAGAATTAGGAATTCCGTTCTGCACCCAAGTAGGACAAACCGGCCCGTTGATGCCCTCCGAAACGGGAAGGCCCGTCCCATATTTGGACGAGGTCGCCTTAACCTTTCCTACGTTGAAGATCGTAGGAGGTCATCTAGGTTTTCCTTGGACGGACGAGATGATCGGATTGTGCATGAAACACGAGAATGTTTACATCGATACTTCCGCATACTTACCTTCTCATTATCCGAAGCAGTTGCTGGACTATATGAAAACTTCCGGAAGAAGTAAGGTTCTATTCGGTACAAATTTTCCTCATCTCGAATTTAAAAAATGCGTAAATCAAGCGGTAGCCTTGGACTTACCGGAGCCGTCCTTAAAAAGATTTTTTTACGCGAATGCGAAGAGAATTTTTCAAATTTAAGAAAAAGAAGTTTTTTTTAAAGAGGAATCAATATAGATAGTCCGAACGATTATTTTAGTTCGGTCTTTGTTAAAGATGGATCGGACTGAGAACGTTCCGCCGACTTCCTGCGGCGGTGTTGAACTTCATTTAATATTCTTTTTCGTTATAGGTTGTTTTCGGGTCGATTTTTTTTTCGAAGCTATGCCGGTCTTAATTTTTTTTTTGACCGGTCTTTTCGGGAACCAGCGAATCCAAAAACTCTTTAATGTCTTTTAACACCGTTTCCTTGTCAGGAGAAACCTCGTTCATTGTCTCATGATAAAAGCCGGGATATGTTTTAATTCTTTTGTTCTTATAGACTAAATGATTATAAAATTCAAGGCTTCCTGCCGGATCCGCAATCTTATCTCCGAGGCCGTGTAAAATCAATATCGGCGTCCTCAAAATTGCCGCCTTCTTATTTGCGATCTCGCCTTGTTGAAAAAGCTCGTACCCCATTGAAAATGATATCTTACCGTGAACTAACGGATCTTCCACATAAGCCTTTACCACTTCGGGGTCGTGACTAATTAGGTTAACGTCCAGATTCGCATCCAAAGTCGTACCGGGAGATAGTTTACGTAAAAAACCGGCGACAGCAATTTGAAATTTCTGGAAAGTATTCGCAGGGATCTTTAATGCCGGGGAGCAAGCTACGACTGCATGCAGATAATCCTGATTGATACCTTCCAATGCATAGCGAATTACCACGACTCCGCCCATGGAATGACCCAGAAGTAAAATCTTATCTTTCTTTTCTCTACGGCGAACTTCTTGGATAAAATCGGCCAAATCATCCACGAATAATTCGAAAGTGTCGGCGTGCCCCCTCTTTCCGTCCGATTTGCCGTGGCCTCGCATATCGAATCCGTAAAAACTTACGTCACTATCTTTGAAATAATTTATTAAATTGCCGTATCGTCCGCTATGCTCCCCGAATCCATGATTAAACACAAGTACCCTATTTGCATCGGGTTTAATCCAAGCCTGACAATAGAGTTTAGTATTGTCTCGGGAAGATTGGATATAGAATTCCTTGTGTTGGTAGGCCATATGTGAAGACTCCGAAGAAGGGGACGATTCCGATCGAAGCTATCGATGCTTTAGCAGCGGGTCAAGCCTTTATTGAGAATAACGGTGACAAAGCCGAACGAATCGATTCTACGAAAAATCACCTACAATTCAATAAGCGAAAAGGGGTGAAAGCAGTTCTAATTTTGATGGAAGGAGCTCGGACGAGTATGTCGCCTTCCCTTCTTCCCGTCGAAAGTATTCGTTGACGATTCGTATTCTCCATGTTACAGAGTCCAGGCTTGTAAACTTTACTATCGAGTCCTCGGCAAGCAAACGGCCCCCATTCCCTATCGGGATTTTTGGATCGGTTACGAATAAGTAACGATCGAAGATAGTCGGATCATAAAATGTACAGGATTAAATAATCAAGGATCGGAGAAATCGGATGTCTCAGTCATCTTCCAAAAAAAGCTTATTACAATATATCGGGTTAGGCGAACTTGCCTCCTGCGGAGGCAACGCGGTCCTTGCCTTTTGGATGATTTTAGGAATGGCGTTTTTCCTATTCGCCGATCAAAATCTAATCGCGCCCAACCTTCGTAATATAGCGCGTTCCTTCGGAATAACCGAACAAAAGGAAATCGATTGGAAAATGGGAGGAGAAATTCCGATTTTCTTCTTCGTATTAGGAGGACTTGTCTCCGTAAATATGGGTTACCTGACCCAAAGATTTTCCAGGAAGGCCTTAGTGGTCGGAACCGTATTGCTAGGTGAAATTCCCTGCCTACTTTCCGGATTTGCGCAAACTTATAATGAGTTCCTGCTACTTAGAACTTTAACAGGCTTCGGGCTAGGGGGAAGCTTTCCTTTATTGTTCTCCATCTTAGGGGATTATTTTTCGGACAAGTCCCGGTCGATCGCCTCCGGTTATCTTTCGCTCGCAATGGGATTAGGAGTCGGCGTAGGCCAACTCTTCGGAGGAATAATAGGCCAAGCGGACTTAGAGAACGGATGGCGGATGAGTTTCATTTACATGGCGGCTCCTTCGTTCTTTTTTATGATAGTCTATGCCCTTTTTTGTAAGGAACCCGCCAGAGGCAGAACCGAAAAAGAATTCACCGAAATAGCAGGTGTGACCGGCGAGGCGGATGTTCGTTTAACGTGGAATGATTTAAGAATATTATTTGCAAACAAGACCAATATCGGAATTTTTTTGCAAGGGATTCCCGGATGCGTACCTTGGGGAGTGTTCTTTACGTTTCTAGCGGACTACTATGAAAACGATTATGGAATTCCGAAAGCCCGCGCCGCAGGTCTTATGACGTTTGCGGCGATCGGAATTTTTATAGGAACATTCCTAGGCGGAATCATCGGACAAAAACTTTATAATAAGAATAAATATTATATGCCGATCTTTTGCGCGGTAATGGTTTTATTAGGAACAGGTCCGAGCGTTTATCTTCTTCATGCGGGTTCGACCGCGCTTCAACCTTCGTTTATTTGGATAAACGTAATTACCGGATTTATTATAGCAGTGACGGGACCGAACGTGAGAGCCTTGATCCTGAACGTGAACACTCCCAAAAATAGAGCCGCCATGTTTTCGCTTTATAATCTCACCGACGATTTAGGAAAAGGATTAGGACCGGCGATGGCTGCCATTATTCTAGGTTTTGTCGCCGAGCGATCTACGGCCTTTACCATTGCGGTTCTTTTCTGGATACCTTGCGGTTTATTTTGGTGGATCATTTTAAAGAATTTCCGGCAGGACGAAGCGAATGTGCATAAAATCCTGTCCGAAGAAGCGCAAAGATTGCGGAGGACAGCTTAGTGTTTTTGGAAGATGCAAAAGTATTTTTATTCGATATAGAAGGAACAACCACGCCGATCGAATTCGTGCATAAAGTTTTATTCCCTTATTCTACGCGAAATTTTCTCCCTTTCTTTCAATCCGTTTCCCTTGAAAAAAAATTATTGGATGAATTGACCATCGCCTCGAAACAAGAATCCGAGTTTGGAAAAGTCTTGGACTCTCGACCGGAATCATTGGCCGATTTTTGCGTCTTTCTCGTCTCTAAAGATAGAAAATTGGGAGCATTGAAGGAAATTCAAGGTAGGATTTGGAAGCAAGGCTATGAATCCGGAGAACTAAAAAGTACGATCTTCCCCGACGTCCCGAAATTTTTACGGCGCATCGAAAAATCCGGAAAGGCTTCGGCGGTATATTCATCCGGTAGTGTGGAAGCGCAAATTTTAATTTTTCGATACTGCGAGGCCGGAGACCTTACTCCGAATTTTCGAGCGTACTTTGATACCTCCGTAGGCGGTAAACGAGAGGCTGAAAGTTATCGTCACATAGCCGAAATCTTAGAAGTCAATCCGTCTAAGATCGTGTTCTTTACCGATATTAAGGAAGAAGCGGAAGCAGCTCAGGTCGCCGGATTGCATCCTTATATTTTAGAACGTCCGGGAAACTATCCTCAGGGAAAACATTCTTTTCCAGTTTTATCTTCTTTCGATGGCCTATTGGCCGAATTTAGCTAAATTCGAGACTAGGGAGATCCTCGGTTTCGACCGAAATTCGTAGTATGGCCGTCCTACGTGTTCTGTTTCTTCTTACTATTTCTTATACTTTTTTTTCTCAGAATGTTCATGCCAAAGAAGTGATATACGCCTTCCGCGACCCTGGAATGCCCAAGAGCACCAAAAAAGACGATAAACCTAGAAAGGAGAAAATGATACTGATCGGAGAAACCATGATGTTCGATAAGGTAAAGCCGATCGAATACGAAGGTCAGTACAAGAATCTAGAATTGGGTTACGATATTCGCCCCGATATCGTAACCGTAAAGGTTCACTATGATCCCGGGATTCGTCCAGGTCAAATTCTCTATTTAATCGAAAAAGACTTCGACCATGAAACCTTTAAAGACGGGAATATCGTCGGGCAGATCGAAGTGAAATCCGTT
This sequence comes from Leptospira broomii serovar Hurstbridge str. 5399, assembly GCF_000243715.2. Lineage (NCBI taxonomy): Bacteria > Pseudomonadati > Spirochaetota > Leptospiria > Leptospirales > Leptospiraceae > Leptospira > Leptospira broomii. The sequence goes on along the minus strand of NZ_AHMO02000008.1, from coordinate 2,323,628 downwards.
TTTCAAACCGCGTTTATCGGAAAGCAATTACGCGGAGTCGGATACTTGGGAATAGCGAAAGAAAAAGTACTTTCCGTCGCTTATCCTTTATCATCGGAACAAGCAGGTCCCGCGCTAGTAGAACGTAAAAAGGGAGATTATTATTTTACGAGAAACGAGATCCCCGAGGCAATTCAAGCTTATCGGAAAGCAATTCGATTGGATCCGTCTTCTCCAACTGCTCATTTCCGTCTTGGATTACTTTATTTAAGCGAAGCTAATACCGACTCTAAAGACTCCTCCTGTTCCGGAATTTTACCGATGAGCGCCGGAGCCGAGTTCGCATCGGCTTGGAAGAAGAGAGGACGATTCGATTCCGACCAAGATGCCGTCCGATTCACTCGCGAATATATTTCCTTTTTAAACTGTAAATCGGAACAATCTCCCACATTCGCAAAAGGCGGCACAGCCCCTGAAGAATTGGACATAGCTCAGGACGTTGCGAGAGTCGGTTTTGAAATCTCAAAATCGGATTATGAACTTTTGGTTCGGAGCGCCGAAACCTACTATAGATTCTATCTAGCATATTCTCCGAAGAAGCTTGCTCCCAATATGCAAAATACTCAAGAATCGGCAAAACTAAGGAAACGCCAAGATAGAGCCTGGGAAATCTCGGAAAGACTTTTAAAAGAAGCCGGCCTCGATAATATTACCGATTATCGAATTCATCGCTTAACAGGATTATTATACGCAAAACGTTTTTTAGAAATTTCAGGGGGAATGCAAGCTACGACCATCAGCCCCGAGGCAGGTTTCCTTCGAACAAAAGCGCTGGAAGCGATCCAATCGTATAAGCAACACAAACCCAAGACCGTAGTCGGTGATCAGGAAATTCTTGCCCTGGAAAAGGATTTAGGTGGAACCTAATTCTTTCGGATCTACTCTTCGAAAAAAAATACGAGCGAAAATATAGACTCGCGTTCAACATCAAAGCAGTTCTGTAAAGCTGCGGAAGAGTTTTGACGTTCTCAATTTCAAAAATCGCTTCATAATCTAGACTCAAGCCTAAACTCGAACTTCAATAGCATAGAGAACTCCGGTCGAAAGCCTATCGATCGTAATTTCTATTTAAATTTTTAATAATACGTTTAAAACCGATAATTGATTCCCTGTCAATTCGCAGTTACTCCTCTCATTTTGCAGGTCCCCCTAGCTGCCATTGACGTTTTATCCAAAAAATGTTACCTTCCTCTCGGCAGATGGTCTAAGTAAAAGAAACAGAAAATGTTGGAGGATTGAATGCAAAAGAATATTTATTCTTTTCTTTTCAAAGCAAGTAATCAAATCCGAATGAAATCTGCAAATTTACGGATTAGTAAATTGAAGATACAGTCTAATTATTATAGTTTTGCGAGTTTCGTCGACGTAGACAGGGTCGAGGAGGTGCGATAATGGAACCTCGACAATCTATCCGAACCACCTTTTTTTTCTCCTTGATTTTTATCAGTTTATTCGCGTGCCAAAACATCGCCTTTCAAAATAATCTAATCAATTCCAATTCAAAGTCGGGGATTTCGTCAATCGATCCGGTACATAGTATTCTCCTCGCAGATTTGCTCCTCGATCAAATGGAATTAACGCCGGACGAATGCATGAATACTTATGTAGCGATGAACCTGAGTTGGCCGCTTCCAGATTACTATGGAAGAGTTTCATCCGACACTCGAGATTATGCGAACATTATCGGAATCGATTCGACAATGGATATTTCCAGGCAGTACGGCGGTTTCTTAAACCCGAGCCAATCCTTGTCTGTCGCCGTTATAGGAAATACCGCTTGCGATGCCATTACTCAATTTGGCGCGATCAAAACGCAAAATCCGCAGAATTTTATCATTTCAACCGCGGATGCAAACGGACTTCTACACGGGATAAACAACGATTATATAGTCTTTACTGTTCAGCGTTTGATTTCTAAAATTAGAGATCGTTGGCCGACCATTCGGATCGCAGTGATCGGTATTCATCCGACTCGCAATGCGGCAATCAATAATAACAAAGATTATACGAACTCGAAAGTCGGTGCATATGTGCAAACTCTGAGTAATTCCTGCTATTATGATCCGATGCCTCTGTTCGGAGTCGGCCCGGGAGAATCGGCTCCCACGTCTTTGATGTTGGATACGGTTCATTACAATGAGGCTATGTCTTTCCAGATCAAAAGCATGTTACAATCGGTTTGCGGAATTTCAATTTGATCTAAAGTAGGAATTCTTTTTAAGATCCTCATACGCAATGCAGATACAAAATTTCAGAAGCATGAAATAAGTTGACGCCTAGGAGAAGGTTCAAAGAATTAAAATCGAAACCGAACGTCAATCTGCTGCCGGGAAAAAATCGGATCATGGCTTTCAACTCGAAGCTACAAATGAAATTTAGCAAAAAATGAACGATTGCCATTCTAAAAATTTTGTAGGCAGTTTAGGGATACAAGTTAGGGCCGAAATTGAAGACATATCCTTTCCTGTTTTAATACAGTACCCTACTTTAGAACCTTCTACCTTAACGGCCTTCGGTCCGTACACGATGGATGTCAGTCCCGAAGCGAGCATAACTGAAGGACAATTTCCTCTAGTTATAATTTCACACGGCAACGGCGGGTCTCATCTTCTCTATCGAACAATCAGTACCTTTTTAGCAAAAAACGGGTATGTGGTCGGAATGTTAGAACATTACGGAAATAATCGCAATAATAATAAATTAGAAAATACGACCGAAAATCTCGTTAACCGACCGAAACATGTAAGCTTAACGATCGATGCGATACTTTCCGACAAACGATTCGGAGCGCGTATACTTTCGGATCGCATCGCCGTAATAGGACATTCAATGGGCGGTTACACAGCCTTGGCGTTAGCCGGCGGTGTCCCTTGGACGAAAGAAGGAAAAAAAATCGAAGTCCCTTCCGACTCAAGAGTGAAGGCTATCGTTTTAATGGCGCCGGGTGCGGGCTGGTTTATGAATTCATTGGGTGATGTCACCGCTCCTATCCTTATATTTATGGCAGAACACGACCCGATTACCCCGTCTTGGAATGCCGAAATCGTACTAAATAGCGTTCCCGATAGATCGCAAGTTACTCTTAAGACGATTAAGAATGCCGGACATTTTTCCTTCCTAAGTCCTTTTCCGACCACAATGAAAAATCCCAACTTTCCCCCTTCGATTGACCCTGAAGGTTTTGATCGGGAACAGTTTCATATGCAACTTCCGATGGATATATTAGACTTTCTAAATGAAAAACTGACTGTCACTCATTCAGAATGAAATCGATAACCGATTATGCCTGCCCGCTCGCCGGATGAATACTTTTATAGCTTCCCAATGCGTAAAGCATTAAATTTCTTTGAAATCGTTCCCAAGGAAAGTTAGGAACCGAGTCATTCCTAACTGGATGAGAGCGGCTCTCATGATCCTTCATTCGCTTGGCCTAGCAGGATGACGATGGGCTTCTTTGCAAAGTCAATTCAAGGAGATAGGACTCACAATCGCAGTTCTCATTCGCTCCGTTTAATCTGCGTTCGGAATCGGATACGTTTAATTTTAACGAAAGGAAAAACGATGATGACTATTATTCGTTTAATTAAGTCTTACTTGGCGCCGGAAATTTTAGTGACCAAATCATTTTCGTTGGCAAAAATCTGCAAGTTCTCATACCCGGCTCGAAGAACGAAAGAAAGATCGTTTAACAGCATATCGTTACCTATACGTGGGCATCGTGGCAAAGTGGACGGAGTCACCTTATTTCGCAAACATTGGAAGGGAGCAAACATTTTTCATTATGGAATTCCTGTTGGAGCTCAAACGGAATTCTCGATCTATACGACCTAAGTGACGACCTTCGTCCCTAATATCTAGTACAGAATGATCGGTAAATTCCCCACCCTTGTGGGCGGGGGCCGGAGCGAAGCGGTGGAGTCACCTTATTTCACAAAAATCGCGAGAACGCAAACATTTTTCATTATGGAATTCGTGTTGGAGCTCCAACAGACTCCGGGGGGATTTCGCCTCCCTAACAAATTTGTTTACATTTTGCAAGGTGTTTATAGCGCGAGCTTCTCCAGCTTCGATTTACTTAAGAAAAGTTTTCTTTCTTCCAGTTTGGCGAAGCGCCTCGTCGCAAAGAGGCTTTCTATCAATTTTTCTTTAAGCGTCTAACTGGAGCTGCTGATCTTGTAGATAACGATATGCGTTTAACAGTGATGACGATAGACCGACACAAAAGAAGGAATTTTAGGCAAAATAAATAAAAATATTTACATTTATTCTCATTTAGCGCATTGGTGACTCCACTAAGATTTGCTGCTTGGGACTAAGCCGACCGGAATGAAGAAAGAGACATATACAATTCTCGAAACGAACGTTCGCCTCTCGGAATCGAAAGTATGGGAATACCAGCGAAACTATTTCGAGCAAAGAGGTCAAAGAGCCTGGTTCGATGGCGAGGTTCCCTTTTACGGAACATCTAATTCCTTTGCCGCGTGTACTCAGGCTGAATTGACGCTTTCGCTAATAGAAGATCTCCCGGACCCGAAACGCAAAATAAGAATCATCGAATTGGGAGCGGGCACCGGTAAATTTGCCCATTTATTCCTCTGCGCCTTAGAGAGGATCCGACCCGAACTAATCCAGAAGAAGAATTTCCTATATATCTTAACCGATTTTACCCGCTCTAATATTCGAGAATACCCTATACAGCCTGCCCTCCGGCCGTGGTTCAAAAAAGAAATTTTAGATTCTGCATTATATGATCTCGAAAGACCCGAGGATATTCGTTTGCAATCGAACGGGTCTCCCCTTTTGGAGGAGCCGGACTGCCAATACGTTTTTATCGCCAACTATGTGTTCGACGGAGTTCCCCAGGATCTCTTCGAAGTCAGAAACGATCGCCTTTTCGAAGTCAGGGTTTGCACCACACATTCCGAATCGTCTTGGATCGAGGAGGATCCCTACAACCTCGGCAAAATCCAAATTCGACTAGAAGAAAGAGTTTGGAACGATGAACCGTATCAAGATATAAGCTGGAACGAAATTTTAAGGACCTATCGAACGGGAAGTAAGGAGCTTTTCCTTTCTTTTCCCACGACAGCGATCCGATGTATTGGGACTTTGTCCGAACGATTCCGAGATAGTATATTTATTATTTGTGATAAAGGAACATCTAATATAGAAGATTTGGACCCTACTCGCGCCCAAGGGCCGGTGGAACATGGAAGTATCTCAACACCCGTAAACTTTCACGCGATAGGACAATGGGCTCGAAATAAAGCTTGGCAGGTCTGGGAAGACAAGGAAGAGCGAGATTATTTGCGGTTGAACATTTATACCCCACTCGAATCGAAATTTGCAAACGTCGATCGAGAATACAATAGAATCAATCGCGCACTTTCTTTAGACGATTACGTTTATCTTCGAAGAAGCTGGGAAAAACTGACCGAGATAGTTCCATTACGAGAAATAATCTCTTGCTTAAAAATCAGTAGCTGGGATCCGAAAGTTTTCCTAATGTTTTATGATAAAATTATAAATCAGTTGGATAGTGGTCCGTCGGATGTTTCGCAAATCGAAGCGTTGAAGCGAGGGCTTTTTTTCATTCGCCAAAAGAACTTTTTCGATACCGAAGAAGACGTGTCCTTTGCCTTGGGAACTGTGTACGGAAAGATCGGGGAATCCTCGGAAGCGGCATCCGCCTACCGCGAATCCCTAGAAAGATACGGAGAGAACCTACATACGAAATTCAATCTAGCCTTATGCCTGATCGATTCTGGACAACCCGATGAAGGAATCATTCTTTTAAACGAGCTTCGCGCAAAACACCCCGATCTTCCGATTCCTGCTCGGACTCCGTTACGAAACGGAAACGAACAGGAAAACGTTTTTCAATAAGGAAAAGTACCGATGCCTACCAGCTTTCGTCCCTATTATATTGATGCAAACGATCAAAAGGTGATTTTAACAACCGATGCATCCGTAATACAGGCCACCGCAGCTCTGATTGCTCAATTTCCGCAAATTGCTACCATCGGGCAAGAATCAATTCGAACGAATCTAGTAACCCCGCTAGCGCAGGGAAATGTATCCCCGCTCCCGTTCTTACAATTAGCGTTCGCCGCATATGCATCGATCCAAGGGGACGAAAATCTCCCCGACGGAGACGCGACAACCAAGCTGAGATTAGATTTCTCCGCTGGCGATCCGTGTACTATTAAGATAACTGCAAGCTTACCGGATCCAACTTTAAGGCTCGCACAACTACAATACGTATTTACCCTCAGCGATCAAATCATGAATTTCTTTTCTTTCGAAGTCGTCAATTCGGCGGGGGAGAATCTCGTTTATGGAGCTTCGAAAGATGCGGTATTGGACTATTTAGTCATTTTCAATTTACTGAGCGCCTATACCCTTTCGACCGATCAAAATTTAATTCGGAAAATTTCGAGGCAGAATAGCGAATTCGCAAAGGGTTTGCAGCGGTTCGTTAATTTCTCCGACTTCAGCGGTGCGGCGACAAAGTACACTGAATTTACCATCACCAGAACTATCGCGAATGTATTGTTTGTCGATCGGGCAAAGCCGAGCGACTGGTACCCTGTTCGCCTCGAAGACAATACCGTGCTCGATCGAATCAACTTAATCGCGATAAAATCGAGCGGTCTTACTAAACAAGGAAAGGCAAAATTACAGACCACGATCTTTTTCTCGAAAGGAGGCAATTATTTACGCGCTTTAAGTACGATTGATATCATTAATTCCGAAGAATTTTCTTCGGATAAAATACCGTCTGAGATCAGCAGGATTCCGGACGACGCTAGTCCTCTAACGAACCGAAGAGTTTATTATTACAATGCTGGAGGAAACCTACTCGCTTACCTCGGGGAATATATACCGGAAACGTCCGGAGGCGTCGGTGGCAGGGGAAGAGCGGATTCCCCGGATGAAAACGAATTCCTATGGACCGGTAGTTTCCCTACCGGCTACGCGATCGGACTACCGTTAAAAAATCATCTTGGACTCTCCCGTATTAGCCTATCCGGATTTTTCATGACGAATACTCCCGTGGAAAAGTTTTTTACGATGGGCAGATCAAAATCGACGTCTTCCATTGCCCTGGCCGCAACTTACCCGTTACTGGAAGAACTTGGCTACTACAAGAAACAAAACATGGGGGTCCCGAGAAAAAATTTACCCAAGGAGTATAAAAAGCCCAAGGTTTTTAGCAATGTACCCCCTCAAAAAAATTTCAAATACATAGGAGAGAACCCAAACCAACTCCTCCTTTATAGAAAGATAATGAAAGGCGAAATCGCTCCCGACACGAAAGAAACAAAAGGATTACCGCTACAGCATAGCGAATCCCAGGAACGGGAGAACGCCGGATCGGTAATGAAGAAGTATTTATTTTCCACGAAATTCTCCGGCGGTATGGATGTAGACGGAGCCGATACGTTTTCAGCCAAGTTCACCGCCTATTATGCTAAACGGTATCCTACGCCTTTCCAGGGGAGTAGCTTATCCGCAACTGATTTCACCAATTACACGGTTAGCGAAGACGGGCAAACCACCGACGCCATCCAGAAGTTTCCAACCGACGTCCCTTATTTACTAAAGACAGATCCGTATTACCAAGTCGAAACGGACCAGGAATGGTGTCACTTATTCGGGCACGGAGATGGAGGTCCCGATATCCCTAAAAACTTCGTTTCAGGAAGCAAGCATTGTAATACCGAACAACTCGCCATCGAAACCGGGCAACGAAAGAGAAAAATCGCGGGGCTTACCGCCAAAATCACAGCTTATCTGCTTCCTGCCAGCGATATCTGGTTCAACCCCGATCCGGACGCAGGAACGGGAGCCGAAGTTAAGTCCGTAAAAGACAGTCTTCCCTTAGCGCACGTAATGCGATATAAGGTATATGACGCCAAAAAAAACAAAGTATTCGATCATTGGTATGACGCACAGGCGCAAAGCTTTGATTATAATGAATTTTTAATATTGGAGGAGTTCGTGGATCGAAAGACCTCGATCGGAGACGATGCGGGCCGTTTAGAATACAGGGGATCCCTTATCGCCAGGTTCTTGGATCGACTATTCAAAGACTGTAAGACCAACGACATACCGTACGGTGACGTCGCATTGAAGCCGTTCTACGACTTTCCTTCCGGGTATAAAAACGCGAAATCCAAAAAAACGGATCGGCAAAATACCGTCGTCCAATTTCTAGAAGGCGACGGAAAACCGGTATTGGAGCAATTCATTTTCGAAGAGAAACTCTCTTTATTGGCCACGAAGAGTCTGCCTCCGGACGTGCAACACCTATTCTCGCGAGTCATAGACAAGTCACTGCAACCGTAAACAAAAAGAAGATCCATGATAGTTAAAATATTCGTAAAGTTCTTTATTTTTATTTCGAAACGAACGCGTCTTCCTATCGATTCGAATAAGAAAATAACGAACGACCGGCTAGGATAAAACGATATGCCCTTTTCCGTTTACCCTTATTACGTTGATTCGAACTATTCCTCCGTATATCTTTATGAGGACCCCGACAGAATAACGGGAGATTTCATGAATGCCTTCCCGGAATTGGACGGAGTGGGAGGAATGAGTGCAGCCTACATCAAAGCGAATTTAATCCAGAAAATCGCGGCTAAATTCGTTCCTTCCTACTTTATCCAAATTACATTAAACTATTATAAAAATACCCAAAATATCGACGACCTACCCGCAACGGACGACGCCACAAAACTGAATCTCGCGGCTTTTAACCCCGAGGCAAACCCTTGCAAACTTACGATCGCTTCCGTCGGACCCAACTTGAACGAACTCGAAGCCGCTCAGTTGGAGTATATATTCGCGTTTACCGACCGATTGATGAACTTTTTTCTTTTTGAATTTTCTTCCGACGACGAACCGATCACGTACGGCGCTGCGGACAACCAAATCCTCGGGAACCTAACCATCTTGAATTTAGAAAATGCTTATGCTCTGGTCCAATTACCGAATCCTGAAATAGCGAATTTTAAGGAAAGATTAGCGGGATACGTCAATTTTACGAATCTGAAAGATCTGGTCTTCGGTAACCAAATATACACGAATTTATTCAGTTCCGGAATAGACCAGGGCACTTGGTATCCCATTGCAGGAAAGACAGGAATCGCTAAATATAATATTAAGAATCTATTAAATCCTAAGAATAAAGGAGATGTCAACCAAGGACTCCTTTTGCTGCGATGGCTGGATGGCACGGTAAAGAAATACGACGATTTACTCGCGATCGCGACTGCCATTCAAGTGTCTCCCAACTTGGATCCGGTAGAGATTGCGGCTCTATCGTTGAAAGCGACAACTGTAGGAGCCCTTGCCAAATCCGTACCGGCTAATCTGGCCAACAAAACTCCGTATTACTGGGTCGACCAGGCTGGCGTACTCGCCGGGATACTAGGACGTTTTATCCCGAGTCTCGGAGGAGGAGGCGTCGGAGGCAGGGGAAGAGCGGATAACGTAACTGAAAATGTGATTCTTTGGAGCGGAAATGCATTCATTGCCTATGCAATCGGATTGCCAATCGAAGTAAAAGATAAATCTGCGATCATGTCCACCAAAGCCGATCGAGTCTTCAAAACCAATACGCCTTCTTCGACGTATGAACCGGATGCATTTCTATCCAAGGATGCGGAAGCGATGGTTTACGGAATTATAAAGAATAAAACCGTACCGCCTATCAAGAAATTTTCCAATAAATTTCCTTCAATTTTTTATTTTAAACGATTCAAGGGAGCGGATGTAAAAAGAAAGAACAAGCCCCTGACCGGCTACGACCCTCCAAGGGTATTCGAAACACCTATTAAGAATTTTAAATATATCGAAAAACAAGCTTTGACCAGGAAAAAAATGAAAGGGAGCGAAGACGCCAAGCAAGCGTCCGGAGTCAAGTTAAGCCATAGGCAATCGATGGAGAGGGAAAACGCTGGAACCGTCATGGGCAAATTCCTTTTTAATAAAAAATTTAAGAAAGATCAAAGTGGAGACACATTTAAGACGGGCTATGATGTATACTTTACGCAAAATAACCCCGGCGATTCCGGAAGCAGTCTTCCGGCCACCGATTTGACCAATTACCTCGCTCAAAAAGATACGGTATTAAAGACTAAAATTTTAGATTTGTATAAGGAAGCGACTCCCTACTTTAAAAATCAGCTCGTCCCCAAAGGCGGATCTCAGGCCCTGAGAGTCATAACCGATCAAGAATGGTGCCACCTCTACGGTCATGGAGACGGAGGCCCGGATATCCCGCAAAATTTCGTATCGGGAAGCAAACATTGTAATACCGAACAGCTTGCGATCGAAACGGGTCAGAGAAAAAGGAAAATCGAAGGACTCACTGCCAAAATCACCGCGTACATGCTTCCCGCGCAGACGGTCTGGTATACCGGAGCCGACTCCGACGATGCACCAGCGGATCGAAAAGACGTTAAAAAGCCTCTTGCCGATTTCAAGGAATTTCCGCTACCGACTGCACACATGATGCGCTATAAGGTCTATCACGGCGGAAAGAAAGTGTTCGATCATTGGTACGACGCGCAAAGCCAAAGTTTCGATTATAATGAATTTCTAATTTTAGAAGAGTTTGTGGACTGGAAGGTATCTCTCTTGGATCCCTTGGCAAAATTCGAATACAATGCCTCTCTGATATCCAGATTCTTGGACAGATTATTTCGGGATTGTGCAAAGACCGTGCCCCCCATCGATTGCACCGCGGCGGATTTAGCACCGTTCAAAGCGTTTCCACCCGGTTATAAAGACGCAAACCAAAAGAAAAAAAAAGATCCGAAAGCGGTAGCCCTCTTCGTAACCGCAGGTACGGGTAAGCCGGTATACGACAAATTTAAGTTCGACGACGAAAGCGGAATCATACTCGGAGATCAAAACCAAATCCCGGAACCGATTAAAACGACCTTTGTCAAATTAATTAAAGTATTTCAGTCTTAACATGCCTACAGTAGAAACCCAAACCTTTGCTCTGAAACTTCTGACGGATCTTTTTAACCGTGTAAAAAACACGGCAGGAGATCTTCTCATCGACCAAAACTTACTCGGACAGGACCACCTTCCGAAGATTTGGAATACGGTGTTTAATGTGGACCATTTGAAACTCGGTTCCATCCAAGTAGGGGCGCAGGACAGCTCGACAGGCAATTTTACGGTAAGCGGTAAAATCGATCTGATCCCCTTCCAAAACAAGGGAATACAGCTCCAGAATTTGGGAGCGCAAATTCAATTTTATGCCTCTCGGGATTCCACCAAACCCACCGAAACCGTAATAGAATGCGTCATCGATTTTCAAGGTTTGCCCATCGAGTGGGACATCCTTTCCTTATATCCTTATCTTCCCCCATACGTAAATTATCAAACGGATATGCTCGCGGAAGGAGCCCAGGAATCATTCCTCAGAAAAATATCGTTTCAAGATATTCAAACCCGATTTAGTTCCTACGATTTTTGGCGGGTGCAAAACGAAGAGGCAGAGACTCCCGGACTGCAACTTCTTACGACTCTGCCTTCGGATCCCACATTAGGCCTGGAACTCCTACGAGCCGGATTCAATTTTTCTTCGACGATCAAGGCCGAAGGGGATTTTTGGGACGAGGTCAAACTCATTCGGCCGGATCTGAATACGCTTTCCATTTTCGGTGTCATCGGAGTAGACGACCAAGGATCCGGGAGCGTACTCATCGGTCATAGTCTTCAAGAAGTTGCTACTAAGCAGTATCCTTCCGTAAGTATCGGCGGATTAAAGATCGAACTGAGAAGACTTTGTATTTACTCCGGATTGGAGAACATCAGTGGAGCTCCTCCGGGATTCTTTTTCGAGGTTTATCTGGGTCCGGAAGGAAACGGTCTCGATCTGATCGTGCAAACCGGAATCGGCTCTACGAACGCTCGTATTTTAGGAATTTTTGATAAAGGAATCACTCTTTCTGAAATCGAAAATTTATTAGGTCTTTCTAATTTAGCTTCGATGCTACCGGCGGGGCATGAGTTAGGTCAGCTTACGCTGAACTACCTGGAGTTAGGAATTTCGATTTCTCCGATGCGATTGGATACTCTTGAGTTTCACATAACGACGGAAAAACCGATTTCCTTATTTCATGATAAAGTGCAGATCACCCCAACACTTATTTGGAACCGATATTATCCGCAAGGTTCGGATTCTGCGACCACGACGCTCTCGATCGCGGGAGATTGGATTTTAGGCGGAACGGAATTTTACACGTCTTTAGATCCTTCCTCCGGTGGATTTTTCGTATCCATGAAGGCGGACCAAAGCCTTAACGCCGGAGAGCTGATCAATCGTTTCTTTTCAACGAAAGAACTCCCCGACATCGATATAGTCGATTTCGAATTAGATGGGAATTTTAAGGATTCCTCATTTTCATTTGAAATAGACTGCACTACCGATTGGGAAATCGATTTCGGCGGAAACCTTCCGGTTGTATTCAGCCAGCTGGGAATCCAGGGCGAATACGCCCCTCCCGACGGAGACTCGTCGGGCGACCCTACAAGCACAGGCTCGATCGTGGGAATTCTTTTGATCGGCAATTGGAATTTGGATGTGGAGATCGATTGGGGGACTTCCCTCAGTATCGAAGTACAGATTCCGCAGATCAACGTATCCTGGCTGATCGATCAACTATTACATGAAATACATATACCGATCGAGCTTCCGGACTTTACGATCCAAAATCTGGACGTAAAAATCACGCCTAAAACGAAAGAATTTAGCATCCAGGGCGGATCTTCGGATACGATCGATTTCTTTTCGGGATTGGATTTAAAGATAGATTCGTTTCAAGCACAGCGCAAACTTACCGATCCGACCAAAGGCATTTATTCTAGTACTGCGAGCATCAGTATCACTCTGGACGTGGGTGGAGTCGGTCTCGTGCTTTCGGGGACGTACGATTCGAGCTCCTCTTCACAAAACGGAAAACCATCCACAGAATGGAATTTTAAATTACAACAACAGAATACGCCGATCCCGTTCGGGAAGCTTATCGAAAAATTCGGAAGCTGGATCGGCATCGACCTTCCGATGTGGGTAGGAGATCTGAATTTACAACAGTTCTATCTCGAATTCAACGTAGGCACCGCGAACAAATATTTCATCTCGTCCGGAGCCGTTTACGACGGGAGCACGCTGTTAGGAAGGTTCAGCCTCTTCGCCGAAAAAAACGATCCCGCAGATACATATTTGGGAAGCGTACAGGATTACCTAACTTCCATCAACTCAGGAACGTATCAATCTGCCCCGAATACATATTGGGATTACATACTCGACTTTGAAGTAGAGATCAATATTGATGCGGCTAATTTTCCTTTAGTCGGTTCGGAAATCAACTCTATACAAGCGATGAAATTGCAATCCATCGCTTGTGCGATCGCCTCTAGAAAATTCACCCAGGATGAAATCGGCACTCTCGTCAATCGATTGCCACAAGGTGCCTTAATCCCTCCCGTTAAGGATATCGATAAAGGAAAGAACTTTTCCACACACGTACAACTCGGAAGCTCCGTAATGTCGCTCGCTCTGCCTTTGGACGGGCCCCCTACAGGAGGTGGTGGAAATAATTTTCCAGTCGATCCGACCACTCCCCTTCCGCCGAATTATCCCATCACCCCTGCACAGCGAAGTACGGTTGATAAAACCAAATGGTTCGCGTTGAATATTCATCTCGGTTCCGTGACATTGCAAAGAATCGGAGTCCGATTTGAAAACTCGAAAGTCACTTTTCTCTTAGATGCGTACCTTAGTATGGGCGGTATAGAAATCGGCTTAGCCGGATTAGGCGTTACGAGTCCATTCGATCATTTTCAACCTAGCTTCATGCTCGAAGGACTAAGTATAACCTATTCCAATGCGCCTGTTACGATCGGAGGAGGATTCCTGAAAGCTGCCGAAGGATTGTATGAAGGACAGGCGATTCTAGGTCTCACGCAATTTGAACTTTCCGCGTTAGGCGCGTATTCGAACCGTAACGGAACGGTTTCCTTCTTCGTGTATCTGGATTATTCGGAGCCGCTCGGTGGACCTCCTTACTTCTATGTAATGGGTTTAGCCGGCGGGTTCGGCTATAACTTTACTCTGAATGTTCCGGACGTGGATCAAATACGGAATTTTCCGTTCGTACAGATTGCGGAAGGCTCGGAGTCTTCCGCGAATTCCGATCCAGTCGCGATGCTTCAGTATTTGGATGAAAATCGGATCACCGTTCCGAAATCGGGAGAATATTGGTTTGCTGCGGGTATACGATTTCTGACATTCCAGATGATCGATTCGTTCGCTCTCGCCACTGCGCAGTTAGGCGATCATTTCGAATTGGACCTCGTCGGATTATCAACCCTGACTATTCCTCAGGGTGTGTCGAATCCTATAGCGGAAGCGCAAATGGCGCTCAAGGCTTCTTTCGATCCCCAAAACGGGTTCTTCGGAATCAGTGCGCAACTAACTCCAAGTTCCTATGTGTTGTCGAAAGATTGTCACTTAACGGGAGGATTCGCATATTTCATTTGGCTCGGCGGGGACCACGCCGGGGATTTTGTAGTGACTTTCGGTGGATACCATCCAAGTTTCCAAGTCCCTTCCCATTATCCGAATGTACCGCGTCTAGGTATTTATTGGCAAATCGGATCGAATATTAGCATTCAAGGATATTCTTATTTTGCTCTGACTCCAGGATATCTGATGGCGGGAGGCGGATTAGAAGCAGTCTGGAGCTGCGGGGATTTAAGCGCTTGGTTTTCGGCTTACGTTGATTTTCTACTTCGCTGGAAACCCTTTCATTATGACGCGGATTGCGGTGTCGATATCGGAGTTTCTTATAGATTCTCGATCGACCTACTTTTCTATACTATACATATCACTATCACAGTCCACATCGGCGCTGATATTCATTTCTGGGGTCCCGATTTCAGCGGAGTCGCGGAAATTCATCTATGGATCGTTTCATTCTCGATTAGCTTCGGAGATAGCGGCCAACATCCGGATCCGATCAAGTGGTCGGAATTTAAAACGTCCTTTTTGCCGCAACAGAACGGGCAGACTCGCGGATTCGAAATATCCGCGACATCGGGAATCGTCAAAGATCTAAGCAAAGATACTTCTTCGAAAGTGCAATGGGTCATCAACCCCCATACATTACATCTTTCCTTTGCAACGTCGATTCCATTGAGAAAGACCTCGTTCGGAAAAGATACTCTTACTAGCGAGAATCCTACATTCGGCATCGCCCCGATGAATAGAAAAAGTTCCGACATTCTAAATTCGGCGGCGTCGATTACCATCACTAGGGATGGAGAAAGCGCAGAAGGAGATTTTGTTTTAGGACCGCTCTATAAGAACGTTCCGGATTCCCTTTGGGGACAATCCATAAACGCCGATCTGAATTCAAAGACGGTCCTTTCAGGAATTCTAATGGGTTATGAAATCGCTCCGAAGCCGATTCCCAATCCGGCGGTAACTGCAAATATCCCCGTATTCCGATTAGAGTTCGCGGATGACCCGATACTAAATGCCTATGCTTGGGAAACCGTAACGGAACCGAATATAGCAGATCTAAATCCGGAACAACGAAGAGAAAAAATTATTGCGACGATCTCCCAAACGGCTAGCGCTAGATCCGACTTATTTTCTGCCTTCGGTTTTGTCCCGGGAGATTTCGATTTATCGAACCTTTCGAAGGGTTCGGATAATGCCTTCTTGATCGCTCCGAAAATATATTCTTAACGAGAGAACTCATGTCAGATAACAGAACAGTGGAATTCATACAATATCATCGTCCGGATTTGAAATCGGGAGACTACACGATCCAAATACAACACCAAGTCGACTTGGGCTTTGGAGATACGGATTCGTTTTCGGAAACCAAGGTCCTTTCGGTAAGAGGAGAGCGATTCAAAATCGCTTCCGAGGAGATTGTCGCTTACTTTCCTCCCGATGGAAGTTTCGGAGACTTTTCCAATTGTTTACCTCACATTGTAATTTCCAAATCTACCTTACCTTGGGAAAGAACTGCAGGAACGGAAACCAGCGGCACTCCTTGGCTTGCCATTCTCTTAATCGATTCCTCGGAATTCGCACAGGTGAAAACGAATACGGTGACGATTGGAAACCTCGGGTGGCCGCTGGAATCCGGCGACCAGATATCGGATTCATGTCAAACTATTAGCTTACCCAAGAAAATTTTAGATTCGATCATTCCCCTCGAAAGTGAAATGAACCGACTCACTCATGTTCGACTCGTGGAGACTTCGGACAAAGCGACCGCAACGGAAGATGGACCCGGCGAATTTGCGATAGTCGTGGGGAACCGCATCGGGAAACCCGGCTCGGTTAACACCGCATATCTCGTTTCTTTAGAAGGATATTATGATTCTCTAATAAACTCCCGCTATGCTCCTGATTCAATGGGGAATGTCACGCTTGTTTTGCTAAGCAAATGGAGTTTTTCCGCGGAGTCAGAACAATTCACATTCAAGCATTTAGTTTCCAATCTGAATCGAAATCCTTCAACGCCGCGTTTGCCTGACCTTCCCGGACTCTCTACAGTTGCTCAAAACATGGTAAAGTCAGGTTGTCTACCTCTACCGCACCGTTTACGACAGGGGGACAAAACAGTCTCCTGGTATCGAGGACCGCTTGTGCCGTATGCCGTTCCGGTAACGGCCGCCTTTCCCGCCTCTTCCTCAGACGAATTGACTTTATACGATTCCAACAACGGAATCTTTAACCTGTCCTATTCTGCGGCTTGGGAGTTAGGTCGACTCTTAGGGTTGCAAAGTCGTTCTTTCTCTATAGCACTGTATCGCTGGAAACTTTCCCAAAAACGGCAGGATATTTTGGTCGCCGAAAAGGAGTTGATCAGCCAACTTTTCGGCGATCCATCCTTAGCTGCCGCCGATGCGCCCAGCGGATCAGACTGGCAGGACATTATAAACGGTTGGCTGGGAAAACTTTCTCTATTGATCGGAGTTCCCTTTTCCTATCTAGTGCCTGACGAACGAATGCTCCCGATGGAATCGATTCGGTTTTTCGAACTAGATACGAATTGGGTGGATTCCTTAATTGACGGAGCATTTAGTATCGGCCGCTCCACTGCCGGAGATCTTGCAAGCGACCAAAAAACTGCGACTTCGATTCGACAATCCGTCGTGCAAACCTCGATGAAAGTCAGGAAATTATCATCCGGTGCAAATCCCTCTCCTCAAGTTCCTCAAAAGATAGCGGGAGTGCTTCTTCGATCTTCCGCCGTTGCAGGTTGGCCCAATCTCGAAATCAGGGGTTACGCAACTCCGCAGAAAGATGCGAACAATCTCGCAACCGACCAGCTCATATGCCTGCGAATGGATCATCTGTCTAAGGACGTGATACTATGCCTTTTTGCGGGAGAATTACTTCAAGTGGATATCCAACTTCCTTCCGAGGGAGTTCATTTCGGATTAGACTTCGATCAGACATTTAGCAAGGAACTCAGGGATCCGAACGGAGATTTGGAAACTAATTTAATCTTGAATAATATTCCGTTTCGAGATTACACCGGCGTTCTAAATATCGACCTTCTTACGAACGAAATAGTGCAGAAATTAAACGTCACTGCAGATCAATTTACTTCCGCTCAATTCGCAATGCAGATGGTGGAAGGCGTGGATAAGATCAGCTTTCTCAAAACTCAGGAGTAATTCAATCGATGAGCCAGACAAATAATACGTCCTCTTTTTTACTCGTCCCGATTGATTTGGATGCTATGTGCATAGGAAAGGAAGATTCGGAGCAGCGGACCTCTCTCACCGCACCTGCGACTGCAAACTTCGTCACATTACCGTATATGGGCGGCCCACAAGGACCGAATCTTAGCGATCTGTTCGTGAACAAACCTTTTCAAACGGAAAGTTTGCCGTTAAAAATAGGCGTTCATCTTCATTGGGCTCTACCGGATGCACTTACGCAAGGAATGCAGATAAAAAATACGGACACAGGCGCCGTATCTATTCAGTTTCCGAATGTTCCGAATCGATGGTTAGTCACAAGAATACTAACAAGTTTGGATGGAGATGGATCGCAAACGACTCAAAAATCTTGGATCGTGGAATCCGATTTTCTATCTACGGACGCAAATACATATTACGATCACACGAATATTCCCTTTAATAAAGGCGGCAATTTCGCCTTCTCTCAAACGAATCCGCCTTTTCGATATATGGGAAGAGCGATAGAATTGGAAAAATGGTCCGAAAGTCCGGACCCGAATATAGAAAGATTAACTCCTCTTACTGCGATCGGATACGGGGAGCCTCGGTTTGCCTCGTACTATCCGAATTGTAAAACCGTATTCGGATTTCAAGATACATTCGCAGATCAGGTCAATTTTAACCCGGACAACTATTCGATCAGTTATGCTGTCATTGGCTGGTATAACGATCAAAACAATGATCCGATTCATTCATCCAACGATCTTGCTAAAACTTTAGATACCTTCCACTGGGAGCTCCCCGACAAAACTCAGATCGATTCCATTTCACAGATGGCATGCGTGGGAATGCTCGGAAACGTAAAATGGAATCCGACGACGAATTACATAAGTTCCAAAACGGATTTGAGCGCAACTCAAGTCGCCCTTGCAAATACGAACTCGGAAGGATTAGCGAGCCTTCTTTCCGCTTTGATCCAAATACCCGGTTTGAGCAGGAGCCAATTGGAGCGTTTTATCGAGGCTTTGCAGATCGGATATCTAGATAAATTAACGGACGTAGGGGCAATGGCCGACCTGCAACGAGTATTGCATAAAAGCTTTTTCGGTACTAAACAAACGGAAACATTATGGACCATCATCCCGGCCGATCCGAAAACCGAAGACGCAACCGGATTATCGGAGCAAGTCTCTAAAGATCTCAATCAATTAAATCGATATCAAATACAAGCGGATCAAAATTCCGCGCAGATCCTTTCCATAAAAAAACAGGTATTCGCGGATTGGTATAAGTTCATCGCGTCTTTGTATCCTGCAACCGGGAATCCGCCTCCGGTAAGTTCGAATGATATAAGACAATTCATCGAAGCGAATACGGGCGACCAATCGCAGTTTCAAGTTCTCTCCGATAATCTCTCCACGCTTACTTCCGAAATCCAAACCCTTTCGCAAAAAATTTCGGATGAGATCGGAAAAGGATATTCTCTAAAGGCAATCGAAGCGCCTAGATTTTACAAACCCAATGATCCGATAGTATTAATTTCCGGCAAAGATCTTCAGCCCTCGAGCAGGTACGGATTCGACGGCGCGTTTTCTGAGAGCGGTAAGTTACTCTGCCGACTCGACACGCAAACAATCACAGCATTTCAGTTCACGTCTTCGGGAAAATCTTATGCGATAGTATCCGGCCAATTGCCTAAGTACTCCGACATTTCCAATATTCCTTTGGGGAATCTACCCGATCTAGTTCTCTCGGAATTGTATTATTTGGATAAAAGTCAATGGGGAGTCCTTCTGAAAGCAAGTGAAGCATCTTCTATCCCTGGCATCTTGGAACAATTGCGGAGCGAATTCGACTCGAGTGGGTCGGAGACATTTTACAAGAATCATATCGCGTCCGGTGTAATACCTTCACCGTTACAATTTAATATATGGGATCGTCCTTGGCATCCGATTCTTCTCCAGTGGAATTTTGCATTTCGACCATACCAGACGATTGAAACAGTCACCCAAGGAATTGCGCTACCGAACTATATCCCCGATTTTATTCAAAAGAATTGTAAACTTCCTGACGGAGAAACGGACTTAAAATACGGCGGAGAAGGATTGGGACAGGAGCAAAACTATACCGGCGCTACGATACTGACTCCCCAAGCGATTAAGAATTTGAAAGATCGAGTAAACGACTATCAAAAGTATTCCTCGAATCCGATCGTTCAGAAGATCCTCGAACAGGCAGTGAATATTCCGGTTTTGTCGCAGGCACTTTCGGGATTCAACGAAGCATTGGGAATGCAAGCCCAAGAGATGCAATTTCAAGTACACGATCCTTTGGCGCGCGGACTCGAAAGGACATTTAACCAAAAAATACAGAGCTTCGTCAACGGAACGAACGACGCTAATCCCCTGACGGAAATCAACTTTAACCCGATCCGATGCGGGCTTGCGCGTATACAGAAACTAAGAGTGATCGACGCTTTCGGTCAATATCGCGATTATGACACCCCGCCTACGGTAGCCTCCCGTAGCCTTTCTGTTCAAAACGATATTTATCCAGCTTTCCTTCCTCCGCGCTTTGTTCAGCCGGCAAGATTGTTGTTTCGTTGGTTATCGACGTACGACGACGCGGAAGAAATGAATAGCATCAATTCGCCGATCCACGGCTGGATTCTACCGAACTATCTCGACGGGAGCCTGATTTTATACGACCAAGACGGAAATTCATTAGGATCGATCGCAGCTTACGATGATAGCGGTATCTTTTTCGAAAGTTCT
Organism: Leptospira broomii serovar Hurstbridge str. 5399; assembly: GCF_000243715.2. Classification (NCBI taxonomy): domain Bacteria; kingdom Pseudomonadati; phylum Spirochaetota; class Leptospiria; order Leptospirales; family Leptospiraceae; genus Leptospira; species Leptospira broomii. The sequence goes on along the minus strand of NZ_AHMO02000008.1, from coordinate 2,303,070 downwards.
CCGGGTAGCAATCCCCTAATTACGATACGAGTTCAGGATGCGGATTTTTCGCAAAAGATGAACCAAACATTCAAAAATTCGCATATTCTGGAATTCGTTTCTAATATTCTAAATAGGAAGGAAACCTTTTTGAAATCGTTCATAAGCACGCTGGACAAATCCCTGCAATTTATAGAACCGCAAAACTACAGCGAGACTACTAGCTTAGTTCAATTCATCGGTCGACCGATCGCGATTGTGAGGGCGAAATTAAAGGTGGAGTTAAAAGGAAATCCGGTTCAAAATCAAAGTTGGGCCTCGCTACATTATAATATTAGCAATCAGAACCGAAGCGATGTCGCGGGCTTCACCCAAGTTTCCTTTCCTCTTAGATTAGGAAGCGCCTTACAATACCAAGACGGATTACTCGGCTTTTATCCGGAAAAAGACGGCAAAACGGATTTCTCCGTTTTCTACTCCTCGCACTCCGACGGCTCCGATTCGACAATCACCATCCCTTCGGAAACAACAATTACCCTTAAACCGGATCCTGCAGAGGATCCTACGACGGTTCTACTTCTCGTCGATCCGCGAGCTTCAATTCATGCCACTACGGGAATCGTTCCCCAAAAAAGGATCGATATCCCGAGATATCATTATGCGCAGGCGTTGGAAAAGATGAGCGTAACGTTTCAAACGGCGCCCGTTTTGACTCCATCGGACCGTCTCCAAGTACCTATACCGCTTATAGCCGGAACGGACTGGACCTGGGTGGAAAAGGAGTCCGGCTCCTGGCAGAATCTTTCTTCGATCGAGAAGGTCCATACTGAGACGAATTTTTCCAGTAATCTGCTATTTAGAGAAGGATGGCTAAAAATAAAAGCTACCGACCCGAAACAAAATTCCAACGGAGAATAAACTTTATGACGATCACTGCAACTAACCGCCTAGCTCTTTCCATATCGCCCGTCGACTCGAATCAGAACGGAATATTATACGTTCCGAATGCGGACGGTGAGTCCGTTTCTAGCGAAAATTATTTTACCTTAACAATTACGAATAACGGAAGTGCACCGATTTCGCTGAAAGGCGGAGAGCCCGTACCCGACGGACAAACTTCGGGAGCGGCCTCCCTGCTCGTCATCTATCTACCGGAGAGCATCGGGGCGGATTCCCTTTCTTCCATCCGATTGAATTCCCCGGCGAACTGGAAGCTAAAGTCGTTTACGGACGACGGAAATTATCTAGTCATTTGCCCGGCTAGCGACTTAACGCTCCCGGCCGAAGGAATCATCTCGCTCACTTTAATCGGTTTCGTCGCCGCTCCGAGGCAAATTCCGCAAAAACTTGCGATCAACGTATTGAATGTGGACGCTTCGGCAATAGGTACCGGAGAATACGACTTCAATATATTCATCCAACAGGTCCCGAAAAAAGGAAATAAGGATCTTAGCATCGAATCGAGAACGATCGACGGGAACATAGTCTTTATCACACCGGGCGGGAATACTCCGAACAGCGAGAATACGGTTAATTTTTATATTCTGAATTCGGGTCGCTCGCTCAACGCAATTCCGGCTAAAGCGAACCAAACGTATATCAGAATTTCCTTCGATACGGGGAAGGGGATGGGGGACATAGCGGAAGCCGCGGATTTGGAAGGAATCACCGTAAATATTCAACGAGCGTACGAAAACGGCTTTACGTTAAATTTCGAACGCATCGGCCAAATTCCCACCTGGAAATTCACCGCGGCAACCGATGTTTTTCTAAACGGTGGAAGTAACGATAGAATCGAATTCAATATCCAGAAGCTGATCACCCATCTATCGCCGGGAATCGCAAAATGTTATATAGAATATTATAATATTCCAGGATACAACGACGGCTATTCCGATTTTACCTTGACAAAGGAATATCCCGAGGCGATTATTACCGGCTTTTTCGCTTCGTCGTACGCAATTGTCGGGGGTACTGAAATCGGGTTGCAATGGGAAACGGAAGGAGCTTCCTATTGCACCTTGGAAGCGGCCACCGGAAGTCTGCTTGACGAAAATAACCAGACAATCCCGGCCTTTCAATCCTTCCCGACTCTCGAATCGGGGATAAAAATCATCCCTGTTCCGCCTGCAGTGATTCCGGCTTCCGGAGGGATCGTCTTTTCCATTTCGCTGCATGCGTTTAGCTTAGATGGAAGAAGTAGCAGCAAAGAATTAGGCATCCAAATTCTTCCGCCCGGCTGCAATCTCTCCGCTTCCAACCTGAATCCGGTTCCACCCGGGACCTCCGTCACGCTCAGCTGGACATCCCAAAATGCACGGACGTTGACGATCGATCCGGGAATCGGTACCGTCAAAGACTCGGGAGATATTATCGTCTCGCCCAAAAATACGACTCGATACACGTTAACGGCTACGGGATTGCGCACGGTAACTTCTTCCGTAGTCGTAACCGTAGACGTCTTAGTGATCAACTATTTTAAGCCCAGCGCATACGTTGTCGGAATCGGGGAACCGGTTACGATCAGCTGGGACGTAGCCTTCGCAATCTCGGTAACTCTGAACGGATCTAAAGTAGCTAGTTCGGGATCTACCGATTTTCCCATGAACAATTTCCAAACCTTCACCTTAGTCTGCCAAGGAAAAGACGGAACCTCGCTAACGCAGTCTTTCGACGTTGAGGTCACGAGCGCAATGTAAGTAGCGAGAGAGAAATCGATTCAAACGCTATACGGCGGGACCACGGTGTAAGCTTGAGAGACGGGACCTCCCGGCCCCTGGGCCGTCACAACAAACGTCGTACTTTGCGGATTATCCCCCGTTCCTGCACCTACGGAAGCGCTTCCCGAAAGCGCAGTGGAGACCACTCCCCCGTTAACGGTGACTTGGCAGGAAACTGCGCGAAGTGTCGTCCAGTTGAAAACGGCCATGGCTTCTTCGAAATAGAATTTATTCGATTCCCATAAACCTCCGACGCTAGTGATCTCGACTCCATCCGTCGCCGTTATGGAAATGGATTGAGAGACAGGACCATTTCCCCCGTTGCAGGTTAAAGTGAAGACTTCGGTCGAACGACTTAAGAAAAGGTCGATGCTTCCTTTACCGGACGGCAATTGGGTTCCGTTAATATCGAGGGTGGTCGCGAATTCCGTATCCCATAAGAAGCCGATCGGATCGCCGATTTTGGCGCTGGACACATTCGCCTGAAAAAGGTTAATCTTAACGGATTGCACCTTCACGGTAACCGCAGAAGTGATCGGACCGTATAATCCCTGAGCGGTGAGCGTATATGTCGTGTCATGCGAAGGAGAAACGTTAACTGAACCGCTCGCGGCTACATTTCCGATCCCTTGATCGATCGAAAGAGAATGGGCGAATTGAGAACTCCAACTTAACTGAACCGAATCTCCTACTTTAATCGGACCGGTCACGGAAGACGCCAACGAGCAGCCCACAGGTTCGATTAAAATTCCTTCTTGCTTGCTATTGCTACGACCGTCCTGGGTAAACGCGGAAATTCCGACCGAGAACAAAATAGGTGAATTAGATTTTTGCAATTGAGGCAAAACAGGGGTGACTTTCAGGCCTGATTCCATTGCCGGAAAAGTTTGATAGGCCTGGATGGTTTGGCCGTTCTGATCCGAAAGACTGCCGATATTCGTACTTAAGGTACAATATTCAGCTCCTTGTGTCTGCCATTGCAACGTGATGGAATCCCCGTAAGCGAGTTGCGACGGCGAGATGAAAAAGGCGCTAATCACCGCGGCAGGGAGTTCTTTTTGTAGGGAGAAAGTCGCATAACCGTCGTTAAATCCTGGGATATTAAAAAATTCTAAATAAACATTGGCGATCCCGGGCTGGATATGACTGACTAAATTATCCAGCTGGAATTCTAAACGATCATTGCTTCCTCCGTTGAGAAAAACGTCCGTACTTGCGGTAAATTTCCAGGTGGGAATGTTCCGAATTCTTTCCACGGAAAGGGAGAATAAATTCTGGTATTCCCGTATCAGCGAAACATTTGCAAGTTCCGCATCGGCAGCGCCGGTCAAATCTCCCAAATCCTGTCCGGTATCAAAGGAAATCCTAATATAGGAGACGTTCGCTGTGGCCGGTATTTGAGCCGCGTTAGGATCGCGATTGGTCAAATAGAAACTGACGGAGTTCGTATTATTCGCGGGCGCATCGGACGGAGTTAAGTAGACGACCGGGGAATTTTCGGCATTTGCGATTAAAATCAAATCCTTGTTCCCCTGCTTCGGCACTTGGAGTATTTCTGCTTGAGTTGAATAGATTCCATCGCCGACAATGGGCGCGTCCAAATTATTCAAGTTAAGATTCAAGGCCTGCGGAATCTGACGAGGAGAGGAAGTTTTGAATCCTGAAAGTTTTAGCGTAAGGCTTCCGTTTGCCGGAATACTTGTATCCGAAACCGGAGCGAGCATTAAGTAGATTCCGTCATCCGAAAAGCATTTTATCTTCCAATTCTCCTGAGGGCTGACCATGACCTCCTCCAAATCGGAGGCGGTAAAAATTTCAGGAAGGAATATGCTAAGCAAAAACGAATTAGAGGGAATCGCCTGATCACCAACCGGATCCCCTTTTTTTAATAGGACAGCTTGCCCGCTAGTATTCATGAGCTGAATCTGGAATGTTTCGCCCGAGGATACCGGATCACCGGATTGGTTGGGGACATAGATGATAGTGTTACCTCGAGAATCTGTGGGAGAAAAAATTACATTTAACGTGCGGCTCATTTTATCCTGCCAATAATAAACGAAAGACTCCGCATCCGTGAAGTCTCTTCGATGACTCAAGCCACTCCGATAATGAAAATCGAAGACTGACTTTAAACCACGAGAATAAAATCATCATGCATGTTCAAATCAAGTCAAAAAAGAGAATTATGCGAAACTTTCAGGACATTATCAAGAGTTGCTTCGGAGTCCACGCAGGCGAGACGAGTGACAAAGTCGTGTTTGATGAATTCCAAGCGAGGGTTGAGAAGCGATCCCGCAGCGCAGTAGCCAAGCCGTACTTAGCCGACAGTCTCGTGTGTCTATAGTTAAAAATCAATCCAAGGATGGCGCCTCGGCGGCCGCTACACAGTGGGCATCTATTACTTACTATAATGATCAGTATATAAATCTAAGACTTTCTTAATCATTGTTTGATATGGAATTCCAGATTTCTTAGATTGATCCTTAAAGAATGAAATGCTCTTTTTACTAAGAATTATCGTAACCTTCGAATTTTCCTCCTTTAAAATAAGCTTATTTGGAGGAGGCAGAAAATCCTCAACAACGACTGAAGACTTTATAGACGAAGAAATTGAAGACGGCGCATCAGTGTATTTTATTTTCTTTTTCATAAATTTTCTTACCTTCTCTCCAGTATCCTGCTCCAAAAATCCGAATTTTATGATTTCTATATGTAAATCTTACCGTTGCCACGAACGAATCAACCAATCCGAAACAAAAGTATCTCTTTTCATTTTCAGACGAATGAGCTTCATCAATAGTAATTACTCGTCTGGCGTCCAAAAATGCTCGTTGGGCTTCGAAAAAATCTAAACCATGTTTTCGCAAGTTTTCATCGTTTTTCGTAGAATCCCACTCAAAATCCATGCACCTAAATAATAGATAGATAATAAATTGCCGTCAATACATATTTTTATACATATAATTATATGTATAAAAAAGGGCCTACCGACCGAGTTCATAAGCGCAGGCTAGGATGCCCGCAATGAATTAGCAAAGGATGTCCGAGCCGTTTCACCAAATCTTTAAAAAACTAAGCATGGACTCCAATCGCATCTAATTTTAAGTTTTATACTTTTTGAATAGAAGAATATTTAAAGCCGGAATTGAAGATATTGCCCGTGAAATTTCGCGCGGCTATTGAAACCTTCCCTAATATTCAACCATTGCATCAGTGTCCTAATCTGGAATTATAAGTTTGAATATAAGAAAAGAATATGTTTCCTCTCTCTCATATTCAAACCGATCTGATTTCTCCGCTAATAATGGGCGGAAACTCACTCTTTTAAACTAAAAGGTCCCGATCCGAAATGAGTAATTAGCAAAGCTCCGCCTAACATCGCAAGATTCTTCATAAACATTGCCTGCTGAATACGGACAGCCGTAGGATCGGTAACGTTCCAAAACTGATGCATCATAACCGTGACTGGTACGAGAAATAACACGATTAACCATGCGCCCCAGGTTGCCTTAAACCCAAGAACAATACTCAAACCGCCAAAAAATGCGATAATTCCCGAAAGAGGAACCGCGATGGAAGCGAACGGGACCCCTAGTTGCGCGGCATGTGCAATTCTTTCCGAAGAGAAATGTCCCGGTCCCGCAACGATAAAAATAGCCCCGAAAAGAATTCGTGCTAACAGTACAATTAATTCCATATTTTTCTCCATTTAATTCTCACGTTTAAAGGTAGTTTAAATGGTTTCAATATTCTTCCTGAGCTTTCTTAGGATTGTCATTAACATACGTTAACATTTTTTCCAGCAAATTGCGCCCGATACTCTAATAAACGCCGTGCTTTTCCGAATTTTTTCGCCATCTAAGCGGAATTTTTTCCTCATTATGCCGAGCAAGAACGTTCAAAATATTAAAGGAATTTAATTTTATATCTAATTCATCATTATCAAAAAGGAATTCGTTTAAACGGCGGTGTTTTCATTCCGCTAGTTTCAACTCCGGGACTGCAAGGGAATACAATCCTCTCGAAGATCGATCGAAAGAAGGAAAATAGACTCTTCCTCCAAAGGGAACAGCGACGGAAATGTCCCTAATCTTGGAACCGTCATGCAAAGAGTAATATAAAGCCTTCTCTGCTTTCGTGTCCAGAACGAGAAAGCCCGTTTTTTTAGAGATCGGCAAAATCCACTGCGGAAGAGGGAGAAGGACGGACTTCATCCAAGGATTACCATGAACAAAGTTGATAAGTCCGGATCTTCGCTTAATGATCCCGGTCCAGATTCGTCCTTTTTCATCCCGTTCGAGGCCATCCGCTAAACCGGGCAAATTTTCAAAGAGAACTTCCGATTTTCCTTCGTTCTTACCTGAGATAAAAGCTCGTAGAATTCTAAATTTGGAAGTCTCAGTAAAAATAACCGACTCCTCCATCCCAGAGGGATTTTCCTCCAAAAGGATTCCGTCTACGAAAGTGAATCCGTTTAAGACCAACGAGACGGATTCTGTTTTTCGGTCGTACATCCAAAGTTTACCATGAGGATACAAGCCGATCGCTTCCGGTACCGCGCCGCTCCCCATTGACGCTGCCGGTCTTTCGAACGGTTCGGTGATATAGATGCGATTTCCATCCGCAGATACGGCAAGATCATTGCAAAGGGAAAACGGTCTGGAGTTGGCGGAAGTTAGGTCTCTTAACAAAATAGGCCGTCTTTCGGAGGATGTATAAACTTTTTCGAATTCTTCTTTTTCCGTTTTCGGGAGATCCAATACCAAAGGTTTTAATTTCTTGGTAGCGATCTCAACCTCATAGAGACCGACCCGATCCGTTTCTTCGTAGGGCTCTCCTCCTAATCTAGAGGCGCAGACCAAAATCTTGTTCTTGTTACTGTCGGAATATTGCATGCCGGCAGGATTTACGGGAGGACGCAACCATTGAGAAGACTTTCCTCTAGCCCAGTCCAGTTTCCAGATCCAGCCGTCCATACTCGACGCATACCCCAGCTTTTTTTCCGAATCAAAAATCAAATCGTCGTGACCGGGCAGATCGGTCATTTCCACTTTCAACCCGTTCAAAAACGGATCCTCCTTTGCCTCTACTTCTAAGATACCCGGCGGGATATCTCCCAACTGATACGCTCCTCCGATTTTGATTTTTTCCGGATTACAGCCGATTACACACGAAATAAGGATAGATATAATAAAATTATGATTTAGTTTCATTTTGCTACTTGCAATTTCCTAACTTTCTTTACATGAGGAACATCTTCGTCCAGCCAATAGGCTCTCTCTTTTTCCACGACTAGGATCTCTTCGAACTTAAAGCCGGTCTTACCTTTGCCGAGATGAGGTTCGATCGCCCATAAGCCGGTTTTATCCCCTTCATGATCGGGAGTTAGAAGTTCCGGTAAGACCTTATGACTTAAAAATTCGAAAGATCCCTGAAAACTAAACCAACTGGCAAAACTGATCGGCAATAAAGGAAAGGATATATTAGGAAGATTTACTTTATATATTCGATGTCCTAAAACCGCGAACGGATATAATGAGTGCACGTTGTCAAAGCCGTTTTGCTTGGCTTCTCGATCGATTTTCCACCAAATCTCCGATGCACTCATAGAAGAGGTGAAGTACCCGGGAATCTCATTTCTAAGCTTCAGAAGATATTCCATTCCGGAATTCAATTCAGGATGTTCGCCTAAAGAGGAGGAGTAGCCTATATCTCCGATGTATCCGTCCACTACGGGAGAAACATCCAGGATAAAGGACTCGCTTGAAGTTAATCTTTTTTTACTGGGATGAAACTGAGTGTACCGTTTAAAACCGTCAAATCTTGCATGCTCTCCGAACCAGGCAAAAGGCCGGTGCAAAAATACCCTTACTCCATGATCCCTTAAAAAAGTATCCATACGTTTTACGGTTTGGATCTCTGTCCATCCTTCCTGCATTTCCTTTTCGATCTCGGTAACACATTGATAGGCAAGTCTTTGAGCTTTTCGAAAACCTTCCTTCTCCTCATCATTCGGAGTCTTGATTGATTCGGAGCGATATCGAGAGATCCTGGAGGATAATCTGGATAAGAATCCTTTTTCTGTTTGTACTGGCATACGTTCTTCTCTATGTTCGACTGAAAAATAGATTAGCAGAACCTGCGCCGTTTGTATTGAATGATTCCGGTATTTTAGAAAATTTTTAAGAGCCGAAGCCTTCGGATTCGCAGAATCGGACTTCGATCGATTTTAAATTACCGAAAAAAAAAGAGGGCACGAATCCGAAATTCTCCTTAAACGTGCGGGTAAAATGCGCAGAATCGGAAAACCCCGCGAAGTGCGCAGCTTCGGTGAGATTTTTTCCTTCCTTTAAAAGTTTCACCGTCCTCATAACCCGGACCCATAATAGATATCTTCTGAGAGGAATTCCTAAATTTTCCTTAAAGAGACGAATCAGTCGATCTTCGGAAATCGAAAAGTCCTTGCCTATCTCTTTCATCCGAATGCTATCCGGCAATTCCGTTCGAATTTTATGCGCGATCTTTTTGACTCTTTCGTCTATCTTCTTTTCCAATTTTCGAAAAGGATATACGCATTGCAACAAGTCAAGATGGAGTTCCCAAGCTTGAGCATCATTTAAATTTCCATAATATAATTCCCACAATCTTTCCATCAAAGGAAGGAACGCGGAAATTTCCAATCGTTTAACCTTTCCTGTTCCTATGAATTCGGAGATAGCTCCGTACTCGTACGTTTCAGGATCGATCAGCAAAGATACCATCTCCACTCCGGGGGAAACCGTTCGATGATAAGTATTCGGTGCGACCAAAGCAACCCTATATTCTTCTTTACCTTTGTCGGTCTCAATACATATGTTCGTTTTCAATGAAACCGCCAAGGTAGCTGCATAATGTTCATGAAAATCGGTTTGCATTGCATTCGTGGCGAATATCACGCGACTGTTCCATAGATAAAGAATGTCTTTACGAGGAAAGTCCATTTACGATTCCAAATCTTCTTCGAATGTTTTAGGCATATTATCCTTGGGATTAACTTCTAACAGAAAAGCTGGACTCCGAACTGTCTTGCGTATGCTGTTGCCGCTCCCAATAACGCACCTTCCATTCCTCCATTCTTTGAGTTAAGTGAGAATAAAGGTGAGACGATTGATGACGTAAGGAAAGATAAAAGAACGAATATGGCCGCGCCCTGGCGGACGGGCTGCTTCGGGTTCGGGCAGTCGCCCTCATCCAACACGCTCTCTCTTGTTATCTTACCTTTCATTTATTTATCCCGTGTTGGACAAAGCCCTGCGCATCCCTCGCGGGATGTGAGCGGCGAATCCATAGTTTTATGAAAGTCTCTGCTTCGAGAAAGCAATAGCCTTACGCTCAAATTCAGAAAGGTTATCCGATATTTTTTCAGCAAATTTTACAACTCCCGCGTAATCATTCCTTTCCCATGCTTTTTTAAGTTCTATATGAAACGGCTCAGAAATAACCGATTTTGTGTATGTAATCGCCATACTATTATATAAATCTAAATAGAAATCAAAATTATTACAAACTTCTTCAACTGCCCTAAGCCAAAAATCGAGATCGTTAACTGGATCTTTTATTTCAATATTCTCAGCAATATCCTGCAAATAAATCAATTGATCCTTCTTTCCGTTAATTCTCTCTATATAAAGATTCGCTTCGTAAGACAATCTATCTTTGAAGTATTTAAGTACAAATTGACCAGTCTTTTCAAATTCAATTGAGTTCGTATTTTTTGCTTTAGTCGTAAAGCCAGATCGGTTTAAAGATAATTCAAAATCGTTTAAACTTTGCTCATTCCATCGTAAAATCATAACTAAACTCATTGTTTTGGTGGCAGCCAGGCTTTTTGTAACGGATCATAAGTCCAACCTCTTGTCCTTAAAGTATATCTTTCTGCATTTAAAAAACTACCTGATTTTGTCGGTTTTAAATTCCCAAAACTATCAACAAATGATTCATATATTGGTTTACCTTTTACCATTTCTTCTCGTAACCGCGAGTAATTTTGTTCCCAGTTCGCCCTTGGATTTCCTTTATTTGGAAGAAGTAAGAAACGATCCCCCTGTTTCCAACCAGATGGATTCGTTGAAGTAGGATCATTCCATTTAAATAAGTTAAGGCCACCTGCTTCACCTTCCTTAGCGGCTGCGGTAACAGCTTTTTCAGCTTCCTTCGCTCCTTGCGCCGCAGCTTTTTCCGTTCCTTCCTTAGAAAGAGATTTAAAACCAAAGTTAAATAGTCCCTTAATTCCGGAGGCAAGGCGACCTAGAGGAATCAAGTCCATCGGGTCAAAAGGGGGATGTTCTATACCGGCAGGAACCCCATCCGCGGGATGAACGGCCACTTCTTTTCCTTTGTTAGTGGTTAACCAATCATGATCTCCACTACCATTGGCAATATTTACGTCTGAAACCCGATTCGGATCAATAGCTCGACCGCTAATATCTACAAACTGGCCACCTTGCTCGTTCGCAAGAAACGTTCTACGATACAGAACTTCATTTGTAAGTGTATTCCGTTCGCTTGGGGAAAGTTCCGAACCGTGTGCGGCTATTAGAGAATCTATATTGTTTAATTTGGATTTATAATCTCCGAAAGAATTAAGGGTTTCAGTATCCGAACCCGTAATCTCATTTTTAATCCACCTATATTTGTTCTCTAAATCTCTAACTGCAGCTACGTGCTCTTGACCCCGAGCGGATTCTAAATTAGGAAATATGCAATCATTGTGAACAAGCACACCGTCTATTCCAACGAAGTAAGTATGATTATACTCGACCTCGAAATTATAAACCTTAGTCTTTTCCTTAACCTCTTCTATCTTAGAAATCCCAAGGGTTCCATTATATTCGTTCGACCAAGACGCTGAGTTAGATCGGGAAGATTCGCTACCGATCGATGCTAAGGATGCTCCAATCGAAACGTTCGAACGGCTTTGGATTAAATGCGAATTACGGATACTCGCTACTGTAACGGACCTTTCATCCGAACCTATGTTTTTAACTTCGGTAAACCCTCTACCTCTCAAATAGAACGGGTGATTAGATGTCGTTGTTACTTCATAGCCATTTTCATACGTGAGTTTATTAACAGATTGAACTTCACGGACAAATAATTGTTTTACTCTCTGGTAAGAGAGCTTACCACTATTTTCATTGATCGATAATACATAATCTCCTACCTGTATTTTCTCTATCCCTTTTAAGCCATCCTTGGTCCGAATGAGTGTCCCTGCCGTAAAACAAGTCCTCTGAACATACTTGCCGGTGTTCTTATCTATAAACCCATTACTATCACTCGCACCTAAACCCGTGCTACCAAGGAAGCTACCCACGACATCCTGAGTTGTTCTTCCCAACCAAGTAGACGCCGAGCTAGGATCGGTTAGAAACTCTCCCGCTTTGGCAAGAGTCGCCAAGACTCCATGCTGATCTGCTGCACTCGCATTCTCATTGTTTAAGATCTCTTTCTGAGGTTCATTTCCCGTTTCTGCTATGGCATTTCTACCGGCCGTTAACTCTGCACGTCCAGCCGTTAAATTCTCGTCCGCTCGCTTCATCGCCAAGTTTTGGTTTAGATCATTATTAAAATTGTCGTTTAGTGCCAAATTTCCAAAACTGCTTGGGTTATGAAGATTCCCTGTGGCTGAAACGACTGTAGCGTTTCTATATGTTGCCGCTACCGTTGTATTTCCTTTACCGTCGATAGTAACTGATCCGCCTACTCCTGAAGCTTCATCCGTATTTTGATATGTTAAACTTGGACCAGTATGTTGGCCGACATTAACCATGAGGCCCTGTCCGCCTTCTGTTCCCCAAACATTTACACTACCGCTGAAGCCCGTATTCGGATTAAAGTTTATATTACCAGCTTTCGTTCCTAATGAAAAAGATGTACTTCCGTGTTGTGAAAAGTTCGCCCCAATATTTGCTTCAGAAGAGCCTATTCCCAAGCCACCGCTAAAACCTGTTTTGGAATTATATGCAACATTAACGTTTACACCGACCTTCCTTGCGTAAGCTCCTGCTGCCCCACTCACCGCTCCGACAAGTGCTCCTTCCACCCCTCCGCTTTCGTAGCCCTGTACCGCCTGTAATGCAGCTTGCCCTACTGCCATCATCTCTGGGCCTGCGATAAATGACGCTGCTATGCTTGCGACTGTCACAAGTCCGGAAGTAATCTCCTGTGTCCTAGCTTTGGCTTTTGCTTTCTTATCCGCCTGTTTTTTCTCAAACCAACTTACGAGTTGAGCTGCCATGTCCGGAGACATTCCAGTTGCGTTGGCTATAGCTGTTGCCATTGCGGTATTCACTTTGTCCTGGATTTGTCCCTTAACCCAGGACTCAAAATTTCCACCCTGGAACAATGCCTGAGCTAAGCTTTTCTGATCGGAAGCAAAACTAGCGGCAGCCTGAGCCGCGTCCTGAAAAGCTTTATCATTCTTTGCGTTTAAAGAATTTAATGCTGCTACTTGAGAATTTAGCGAATTAATTGTAGAGTTATACGAAACATTAAATGAATCAAGATTAGCTTGATTCTGAGAAATTACCGAATCTGTATTCCAAGTTTGAAACAAATCTCCCGCAGCTGCAATTTTAATTGTGGCTGGCGAGGAAAGAAATATATTTTGTTTAACAGTGGCTGCTTCATAGTCGCTCGCGTTTGTTGCATCGCCACCCGCCTTTAATCGAGCGTGTCCATCTTCTATCGAAGTAGTATAGACAATGTTTCCATGGCTATCGACAACCGCGTTACTCCCAAGTGAAGTTGCAATTTGTTGAATAGCGTTTTTATTCTCATCAATCGCTTGTCGATTCAGCTGATTTTCTAAAGCTATGTTAGACGCACCCATTAAAGATTGTTGAAAAATAGATAAAGTATTGTTTAAACTACTTTGATCTATCACTGGCGCTTGGGCAGCCGGAGAAAGAACGGAATTGTCGGAAGGTAAAAGTACCTGTGTAATCTTAGGAGAAACCGAATCTAAGAAGGAGGATTTTAAAGAATCCGTGGAACTACTTGCCACAGGGTTAGTATTAATGACTTGAAAGGAAGCCAATAAGCCATTTTGCCAATTATGTTCTTGAGAATTTAGATTTGCAACTCCTGTAGAATAGGATTGCTGTAAGCTATCAGTATAGATAGCTGCTTGTGCATGCCAAGTCGCGTATTGTGCTTGATAGGCAGAAATTTGTCCCTCCCAACTTGAAATTGATGAAGTGATTGAATTCCAACTATTTAATTCGGTGCTTAAATTGTTTTGGAACCCACTCCAAACTTGCGAATTCGATAATGCATTCTTGTCTTGAAGCTGAATATTAATGCTATAATCAAATTTATCTTCCGCGAAGAAGCCCGTTTGAAGAACAAAACCGCCGAGAAACCCTAAACCTGTAGCATTAAAATCGAATGCATTATAACCTGCTGAAGAATAATAAAGGTCATTGCCAGCATAGCCTGTTTGGATGGGATATACACTATAATTCGTGTAAGCAGTATTGTATCCTTTAAAATCTGCTGAATTTATCTTTAAAATACTGTAGTTGTTCGAGTTAAAATCGTTACCGTACAGATAGTTAATCAACGTGGGGTCTTGATTATTACTTCCACCATCGATGAAACCCTTAATAGCTCCGATAACAGGATTTGCAGAGGATACCCAATTCCCATAATTATATAGATCTTGTAGCCCGTTTAATACCTGCTCCCCATCGAGAACAGTTCCGGTTAGCGATAAATTGTACGGAGTAGCTTTTTGGCTCCAATAAGTGGCATTATTTTGTGCCTGAGTTTCTTGAGCTTGAAGATAAGAGACCATTTGATTTGCAAGTGCCGAGAGCGGACTTCCATTCGCGAGACCCTGACTTAAACTAGTAATCAAGTTTTGCAGATCTAATCCGGATTGGTTCATCGAATTCCAGTTCGGAGTTCCGTTTGGTTTGGTATTATAGAATAAAGCTGTAGTTTGGAGGGAAGTTTGAAGTTGTGAAACCGAAGTCTGCATACCCTGCTTTACAGTATTTTCGTAGCTTTGCAATTGCAGTAGATTCGTCTTATATTGCGCATCGGTTTGGTTTAAAGATGATAATTGTTGCTCATAAGTTCTTTGTAATGCAGTTAAAGAGTCGGAAAAACTTTGCAATCCAGTATTAAGTGCAGTTCTATAATCAGCAGAGTTTGCAATGGCTGAATTCACATTTCCGCTACTCGTAACTACCAGCTGCTGGTTTTGCGTCGTGCTATTCGAAATATTAATCGCTAACTGACCATTAATAAAATTGTCACGTGCATTAGAGAGTTGGGAATCAACCTGATTTAGCCATTGTGTTTCGGCATTATTTTCCTGTGCCCACAAGTAAGCCGAAACCGCATTTTGATAATCTTGTAAACTCGTACCGGAATTAGGGCTTGAGGTAATCGAACTGACGAGCGATTCTATTTCTAAAGCTGAAGCATTCTCCCAATTTGACTTAATAGCGCTGAGTCCTTGGCCGGAAATTGCTTCCCAGTTATTTAAAGAATTGGACTGATTTGCTAGGCTGACAACTTGATCAAGATTTTGTTGTTGAAACTGAGGGGCTACGAAGGTCGGGTAATTATTAAGGTTTTGGGAAAAAAGGGTAGAAAGCGGGAAAAAGAGAACCCAAAAATAGATTGAGAGCATGCTGCATGACATAAGCCTTTCAGGAATGGAATCATGACGAATATATCGCCCTTTTCTAATCATAAAATCCATTCTCCCTCTTCTCCGCGCTGACAGGTTTGAGTTATAAATTAGATTTTAAATAAATTGTATGTCGAGCAAATTTAGTGAGAAGAGGCCCTTTTTTCCCTTTACAGAATGGATTAACGGCGCAATAGAAGAACCACTCACTTAAGTCGCTATTTTCTTTTTAATAATATTCGCCATAACTATTATTCCAAAAGGAACTAACACCGCCTGAATAGGCATGGCAGTAAGAGTAAATCGATAATCCACAAAAAAAACTAAATGAACAAATAGAATGGATAAATAAGCCGAAGGGAGAATAAATTTTTTATGTTTGATTAGCCGAATTAAACCCACTAGCAAAAGCAAACTGATCGAGATCCTATAGAAATATTGAGAAATCAGCAATGGATGCTGATAATAATTTCCGAGCGGCCTTGGACCTCCAGCCCCAACAAACCATAGCATAAGCTTTTTATATAGGTTTGTAAAAACTAATTCCGGATTCTTTTTATATATTTGCATGAGGTAATTAGCCATCTCCTTGCTATTTACGTCCAACTTAGATTCCGCTACAAACGTTACCCAATGTCGAGTATATGTTCCTTGCGAATACGGATTATTTCCGATCACGAAATTCACTTGAGAGTTATTCGTAGCAATCAGGCTGTCGTCTTGTCCTCCGAGAAATCGTGGAGATAAGTAAGAGAAGCAAAATAAAAGCGCGATCAAGATAAGTTGGGCTTTTCTAAGAATGTTTCCGTTACGAGATTCGAAGCAATAGCCAGCCAAAAATACCAAGAACACTAAGGGAAACCAACTTCTAAGTAATGAAAAGCAAATACCAGCGAAGACCGTAATTAGAATTTGTAATATAATATATTTTATACCGCTCTTACGGAGTGCCACCAGATTTATGTAAATGAATATCGAGAATAGAGGATTAAATAAATTTTCGTTCCATAGCTGATTTGAAAAAGAAACATAATGACTTGAGGTAAGGTAAAATACTCCTGCTGCTATACCTGCAAATTTAGATTTTATAAATATTCTTGCTGTCTCGATTGAACAAAATAGCCCAAGCATGCCGATCAATGCCAAAAGTATTTTGGGAATTAACTGACCGATTCCGAAAATTTTAAAGCAGGCAAAAAGGAAATAGCTCATACCTGGGCTAAATCCTAAATTGGGTCTAATTCCATTTTCGTAGAGATTAATTGCCGACTCATAAAAAGTTTTAGGATCATCTCCGCTCTGTAATAACCCATCATCAAATTGCAAAGCAAGTAATCTTTGCAGGAGACCTAATAAAACTATTAAACCCACAAGAATCGCATATTTTTCATTCAGTATTCTGGCTACTCGGCGGCTTAATTCTTGGATAAAACTTCCCTTAAATACCAAAGCAATCGAAAATATTACAAGGAAAGCGATAATAACGTTCCTTTTACGCGAATCATAAAAAACGTCGGGTATATCGCGAAGCATTAAAGCCATACTTATAGAAATGAGCACCAACGCCGTCGTTACTATTTTATCGTCGAATAGCAGATTGAATTTGCTTAGAAATTTAAGAGTAACAAGAATAAGACTGATCCAAACTCCATAACCCAGTAGAAAATAAAATGAATCTCGGTAAATCCATTTTGTAACCAAGGGTGGATCGACGCTCATTGCCTGAATACTTGCGTTTATAATATTTGATTGCTCTGAATTCAAAAACCTGAAGAGCGCTGTAACTATAATGGAAAATAAAAATAGTGTTATGATTTTGGAAAATAATTTTTGAAGGAATTGAACTGTCACTCTATCTCCGGAAAATATATCGAAGGGTATTCTACTTTTCATGTTTAGCGTTTGCAGCGGTGCCTGAAACTGTTCGCTTCTTTTCTAATTCCGGATCAAATCCTAATACTTTCGCCTTTATTAGCTCCGCATCTCTTTGTTCGGAAGAAGCTACTCGAAGCAATTCCGATAACCTGAAATGAGCAAATCCGAGACGTTCATCATTTTTTACAACGTTTCGATAGCTTTCAATTGCATGATCAAGACGACCTAATTTTTCGTAAATCCGTCCGCGTAAAATCCAGGCTTCGATATTATTGGGATCATCCGAAATTATTTTATCAAGGCCGAGTACAATAGAATTCGGATCTTCGCCTACTATATATTTCGTCCGATACATCCAGATTGCCGATTCAATTCGAGTTGGGTTTTTAGAGTAATCCTCCTCAAATAGTTTCAAAGCCATTTTGAGATTATTTGAAAAGAAATACGTTTTTGCGAGCATCAGCCTAACAAGCAAATAATCCGGATGTTCTCTATAAAGTTTCTCAAAGGAAAATTTGGATTCAGTCAACTGTTTAGATTGGAATTGAGCTAGTGCCTGTTTATAACTTTCGTGTAACTTACTTGAATCATCTGAACAGCTCCAAAAAAAGGAAAATAGGAAAAAGTAAGATAAGAGTTTCACTATATAGTTCACAAAAAGAAGAAATTATCGTACGTCCTTTTTCCGTCAAACCTATTGATCCGATGTTAAACGTAAATTATCTCCATTTTTTCAATTAAAGGAAAAGTGGGCCACTTCCATTATTTCTCTTGGCAGAGAGTGAAAATACCTAAGTATCGTTTTGATATTCTTTCAAAAGGATTGATTCGATGTTAACCGGAATCAGCGTAAAGTTAAAGGAAACGGTCTGAAATCAGTTAGCCGAAATTAAAGAAATCATCCAAGAAAAATCGGAAATCGAAAGCTGGACAAATCCTAAATTTCAGGCAGGTTTGAAAATGTTTAGCTTTGCAAGTCTTTTGAATAGTATCAATTAGTTTCATGGGTTTACACTTATGATTTAAACAAAAATGCTTCGATCGAGAACCTCTAAGCCTAAAAAAAAATTAGCAGGCTGCTTTATTGCTTTTCTCATCTCCCGCAAAATATCTTCGTTGTTAACTTCCTTTGGGGACCCCTGCCTATGCTCGTATGTTCTCTCTGGTATTTCTCATTTATTTTTTTAAATGGAAAAGAAAAACAAGCAGCAAAGACGGCCCTTGCGTTACTATCATTGAACAGTCTTTCTATTCCTTTAGCGGGAATAGTCGCATCTTAGCTTCCCTTGGGAGCGGCTACTCTCGTTCCTAAATTGCTCGTACTCCTTTGGGTCTTACTCCCCCAAGCGGGAACGGAACGTTGAAAACCAGTAAAATTAACAAATACAGCAAAAAAGCCGTCTTTGCGTAATATGCTTTTCTTCCCGCTTCGAGCTCGCCAGTTCCAAACTCTTGGTTCTGATTCGACGTAAGGCCGGTATCTACCTGATAATATTTTGCCCAAATATTTCTTCCGGTAAAAAAATCCATCTGCATAAAAATATTCACAATTACATAACCGAATACAACTAGATAAATTACTATTCTGTTTAAAGTCATATGTATCTCTTCAATGATTCATTTTAAAACAGCGGAATCCATTTGGCTTGAATGATACCGGCATCATGTACCCAAAATTTTTTAACCGCGTCGGAATCATTCAAGCGGATTCCCTACAATTCGGATATCATAAATACAGTTCGAATCTGTTCCAGGTTCTATCTCATATGTACACTAATTTTTCGGTCCGATCTATTAAGGCAAATACGCGGGTTAATCGCGCGATACAAATTAAAGTTTTGATCGTTGCAAAGGAAATGCACTGCTATGAACGTCTATGAAAGAAAGCCGCAAATGAAAGCAAAATGAAAAAATTACTTATCGCAATCTGCATTTTGATTACCGGCATCTCATTTTGGTGGGCTATAACCTCATCTCAGAGCGACTATCATAAGATAGACAACATTGATTTTTCATATGCCACCTTGATTTTAAACAGCCCGAATCCGGAGCGACTTTCGGAATTCTATCGAAACGCCTTAGGAGCTCAAAGATCTAAGGAAGAGGCAGTATGGAGTTTAGACGGATCAATCAAGTCGGTTATATCTCTTAGAACAGCAGGCTATGACGAGCAAGGACCGTTATTGACCATCCTAAAAAGTGATAAATCGAATATCGAATCGCCTTTGCCGAATGATTTAGGTTACGCTCATATTTGCTTTGAGAGCGATGATATCCCCGGTTTGATCGAACAAATCTTAAAAAACGGCGGTAAAATACTCAGTTCATTCAAAGATTTGGAAAAAGTTCCCGCGGCATACGCAACTGATCCGGATGGAAATGTTTTCGAGATCCATCTACCATTTCCTGCGCCAGTAACTCCGCGCACAATATATCGATCGTTAAATTCGTTAGTACGGATTAGCTTCAAGTTGGCACCCGCGAAAGTCGACGCAATACGATTTCTTCACGTAAATATTAATTCAACAGATTGGATTAAGACAATGAATTTTTATACTAAAGCGTTGGGGACTTCCGCTACAGGATTCGAAAGGAATTACAGAGGGGAATTCATCGAAAATCTAACCGGCATAAACGGGGCTGTAGTGCGTGGTCGGCATGTTGAATTACCCGGTTATAGCGAAGGAGGTCCAACTTTCGAAATTTTCACTTATAACAAATCGTCCTCAAAAAAACCGCGTACGATGACCGAAATGGGGTTCGTTGCAACCGGCTTTCAAGTGCAAAACCTTGATACCGCAATAAAGAAAATAATCAGCGAGGGGGGAACTCTTGTGAGCCGAAGGGGAAGTCAATCTGCAATACTCAAAGATATCGACGGCAATATACTGATCTTAGCACCAAAAAATAAATTTTTGAGAATTAATCGATGATAAACAATCTACCTAGCAAAATGAAAGCACTTCGTCAACTCGGACCTTTGCCCGAAGAGGCGCTTTTAAATCCGGACAAAATAAGAAACTATATTACGATTACTGAAATAGATATTCCGAAACCGGGGCCGGGTCAGGTTCTTGTAAAAGTTAATAGAGGATCAATGAATCCTAACGATCTTTACCATATCAGGGGAGTCTATAGTTCGACTTTGGATTATCCTTATCCTCGTGGAGTTGGATTCGAAGGGGCTGGCGTGGTAGTCGCGGCTGGCAGAGGCATTATCGGTCGCTTGAGAATCGGTAGGCGCGTAGCTTTATATAGTAAAAATGGTGTCTTTGCCGAATACGTTTTAGCAGACGCATTGAAGTTAATCGTACTTCCAAACGACGTGCAATTTCAAGAGGCAGCATCGTCTGTCGCCAATCCAATCACAGGTGTCGGAATGGCAAAGTGGGCCAAGGCTTCCGGATCTAAATATTTTTTCATTACGGCTGCAGCCGGTGCAGTTGCCCGAATGACGATGCGTGTTGCCCATAGTTACGGATTGAAAAGCATCGCTATCGTTCGTAGGGAGGAGCAAGCTATTATCTGCAAGGAAGAAGGCGCTTCATACGTGCTTAATCAAGCGGACCCTGATTTCGAATTGCAACTTACCGAATTATGCAAAAAAGTAAATTGCGCATACGGCTTTGACTGCATAGGCGGAGAGATGCCTTTAATTCTGATTCGCTCAATGCCTCAAGGATCGACATTATGTATGTACGGCTATTTCAATACCGGGCCTATGCAATTCGAAGCCCAAAAATTGTTCAACGGCTGGAAAGTGGAATTCTTCGAATCCGAATACTACGTAAAATCTCTATCTCTATTCGCCAGATTTCGACTATCGCGAGAAGTCATCAATAATGTAAATGGAATTTTTAAGCCTAAGATTCGGAAGCAATTCAATTTGGCTCAAGCGGCAGAAGCTTACGCTTATTATAACCGACACATGACCGACGGGAAGATTCAAATTGTCGTAAATGAAAATCTATGATCAATTATTTCGGTGTTTAGCTTTTAGAAATGAAGTATGCGATATAACGAAACGATAATCTGACGGAAACTTTTACATTTAGACGTTATTTATTTGTTAAGGAGAAAATGGCACAACATCGACGACAAAAATTTTGACTGATTGAATGCATCAAATTAGTCTATACTTGATCGATGGTAATCGAATGCCTCGTATTTCTGCGATTATGCGAATGGCAGTTCAAAGATAATCTATTCTATCTCCAAGTTTTTGTCGCCATAACTAGACAATTCACCGTTTAAAAAGATGAATTTTAAATATATTTAAAATTCATCTTGAGATCGAATCGAAATATCGGCTCATTGCTTTAAATAGAATGCCGAAAAGCTGGTGGTCACCCACTCCTTTGATAAGTCCGTAAAAGCCCTCGTGAGCCATTACTATAAAATGTGCCGCTTCATTGGTATTAATCTCTTTTTTTATATATCCCGCCTTCTTAGCCCGTGTTAGAAATTTTTCCAGTTCATCGATCCACAACTTAAGAGCTGCCTGAAGACGAATCTTAAAACCCTTATCCACAGGCGACATTTCCTGTACTAGGTTATTCAACGGGCAACCGAACTTAAGAATCTCGGGCTTCGCATCGCCGATATGACGCTGCATGAGCTCCATAATTCCTATAATGGGATTTTCATACTCCTCAAGCGGCTTAACCCAACGATCGACGATAAGAGATGTTAAAACCTCGTCAACGACCGCATAACCTAGCGCAAGTTTGGTAGGGAATTGATGATAAAAGGCGCCTTTAGTCAAGGAAGTTTGCTCTACAAGGTCATCCATGCTAGTGCCCTGAAAACCGTATTTAAAGAAATTCATAAAAGCAACTTCTAGAATTTGCTTTCTTGTAATTTCAAGATTACGGGATTTCTTCAAAGTAGCCTTGGTTTCTTTCATGGCCGAATACGCTTTAATTCAATAACGAATCGATTAAATTCAAGTGCAACAAAAAATATATCGATAAAAAATTTTGTTTACAACATACCAATTAGTATGTAAATCTATTCCGACTTACGGTTTTCGAAGAATAATTTTAAAACCGACGATTACGATATTGGAGATATTATGTTACCGATCAATTTAATGGCTGTTAGTTTAGCCGCTCTCGCGGCGTTCATCCTCGGGTTTTTATTTCATGGGCCTCTGTTCGGGAAACTTTGGATGAAATTGGCCGACGTTCATCCGACCGGAAATGAAAAATTTTCCGATATGGTACCTCAATTATTGTGGAACCTATTATCGAATTTTATCACTGCTTACGGACTGGCCGTAATTTATTTGTTTGCATCTTCCTCTCCTTTCCTGAGCGGCGTTGGAATTTGGAGAGGTGTCATTTGCGCTCTTTGGGTTTGGTTCGGCTTTTTAGTAACTGCTACTTCGATCGAAGTTATTTGGATGGGCAGAAAAGCTAAGTTATGGTTATTCGAATGTGCTTGCTCATTTGTTGTAATGGCGGCAATGGGAGCCATTATCGCCAGTCTGTAATTACGTTTGAAACAATGTAAGTTTCCTCGAAACTTTCATAGATAACATAAGTTTAAAGACTCGAATTCGGGAAAATTCTATCGAAATATCCTTAACCCTGGTTGCGGTTTGGAGTAAGGATACGGATATTTCGATGGTTAATTCGGCAGGATAGCAGAGAGAATTTTATAAAGTTTTCCCTAAATTCGTTTAAAGAGTTTATGAAGAAATCGAAAAGTTGAGAAATTTCTCCTTAGACAATTTTTGATTCACAAAGGCTTGCTTCAAGGAGTCTCGGTTGGGCTGTCAGTCGATTCTGCTCCAATATACGAATTATGGGAGTAATATATGTATCAATCTTAATATTTAAACATCAAAATATTCTATATTAATTGTATTTTTAATGGAAATATATATTAGGATCCTTCGAAAAGACCTTCCATCCTAAAATTCCTTCACCCGAAATTCATATTTATCTATCGGAGGATTGTACATCGTAATAGCTATATGCATTTTGACCGTCTTGCGTTATCGTCTTTCCAAGTCGACCGAGATCAAACTGAGTTCCGATACTCCCAAAGACATAAGATTTTGCGCTTAAATTACGTAACGAGGAGAAAAACATTAGAACGAGAATCGTTTTACATTTGGTTTGCTTCATTTGTGATCCCAAAATTCCGCATTCGAAACGCTACCGGACTCAATGGGAGATGATTTTATAGGTAAGACTTCCTAACCTTTGTATTCAGTATTCATTCTTGCACGATTCCGAAGGATATTCTAAAATTATTAATGTAATCCTGAATCGAATTCTTGTTTCGTTTTATTTGTTTGCGCATAAATCCTTTCCCTATTCGAATTAAGAAGAGGGTAACATAACCGGAAATGTTCCGCTTGAACGATATCGGTATCTTATAAATTTTTCAGCAAAGACGACGAAATTTAATTAACTCCTGAAACTCCCGGACTACTGCAGAATCGGAGCGCGACGAATAAACCGTTACATCAGGTATCGCAAGAATAGAAGTGAAGACTATCGAAGCGTTACGAAAATTATAATTCTTTTGAATAATCGTCCCGGACCCGATTGCGTCAAAAAAGTCTTGATTTCTTAAACATTATTTTATGGCACGATCAAGGGCAAAAATAAGAACAAGTATGATCCCATAAGCGATTATTTCACCTGTATTGCACAAACAAAAGCCTTGCGGACCTTCGTTTCGGGCCATTTGCTCCTTCCCATTGAACTTTTAAAGAAATCATAAAGTCATCCTACTGATTTTAAGAACCGGAGAAGAATCGGAAAAAGCTGATCGAATCCGGATTTGATAGACTTTTTGCAGAATTCAATAAGAGGAGGATCTAAAAATAAGCTCTAATCGTCCGTAAATCCCGGGACTAAGCCCCGGTTTTTTGAGGATAAACTATGAACGAGCAAGTTCCTTTTTTTCAAGCCGTATCGGGTATAATTCCGCATATTCCAAAAATCTTTCTGATCGATTTTTTAAGATACTTCTTATCTGCGAGTATCGTCTTTACCGTATTGTACGTTTGGAAGCATCCTTTCCAGCATAGAAAAATCCAAGATAGGATCGCCAAATCGTCCCAGTTTAGAAAAGAGTTTTTATATTCCGTTTCTTCGGTGATAGTATATACGCTGGTAACTTTTATCGTCCTCACTCTAAAACAATACGGTTATTTTAAATTTTATGATAAAGTGGAAGATTACGGTTGGGGCTATTTAATTCTTAGCGTAATTCTTATCCTAACGATTCAGGACTTTTATTTTTATTGGACGCATCGCCTGATGCACACTCGCTTGTTCTTTAAAACGTTTCATAAAGTTCATCATGATTCTATCACACCGTCACCCTGGACTGCCTATTCCTTTAGTCCCTGGGAAGCGTTAATACACGCAATGATCATGCCGATTGTCGCGTCCTTATTTCCGGTTCATACGATAGCGCTCGTGATCTTTATGACATTTCAAATAATCAGAAATGTTTTAGGTCATAGCGGTTATGAGATGCTTCCCAGTTGGATTATATCGAACGGAATTTTGAAACATATCAACACAAACACTAATCACGATATGCATCATCAATATTTTAGATATAACTTCGGACTTTATACTACGATTTGGGATTCCATTTTCGGAACCGTCCATCCCGACTATGAGAAGACATTCAGAAAAATAACGGAACGTAAACCGTTGAATGTTCAGCAGGAGCTGAAAGCCTGATTTGATAGGTCTATCAAGATGTGGAACGTAGTGATTGTAGGAGTTTTAAGTTTGCTTAGTTTTAATTGTCAACTAACACAAAGATATTATCGCGCGCAGGGAATATTGGCGGGCGAGAAACGGGACTTCCTTGTTGATAGCGGAGCGGCAGCAGTGCGACTTCAGAATACGCCACCTGGCAGTGTAGCTATTCCATCGATGGAAGAACTTTCCTTGTTAGTAAAACAATACTCTCCGGACTACGCTACTATCCGGTTATTGCAAGCAATATACTCCGATAGTTTCCAAGCAAAATACCAGAAGAAGTATTTTGATCTCGTAAAACAACTTAGAACAAAGGCTCCAACAAAACGGGATCTTACAAAGCTAGAGAAATACCAAATTCTTTTTGTTCCTGGCTTAGCCTATCGTCTCGATAAATCTACGGGTGCCGATTTTTCCAGACAGCGCAATTGGTTCGGAAAAAGCGGTATTACGTCAAGCCTAATTGAAACCGATGAGTTGGGTCTCGCGAAGGACAACGCGATAAGAATAAAAGAATATATAGCGCTACATTCCGACGGACGCAAAGTAATAATTGTCAGTGCCTCTAAAGGCAGTCAGGACGTTTTGGAGTATTTTGCCATTGCCTCGCCAGAAGAAATTAAACATGTACACGCCTGGGTCAATATCGGAGGAATCAACCGCGGAACATTGCTTGCAAATGAATTTTGTAAATTTCCAAAATCGCTGTTACCGATAATTATGTTAGGGTTTCGTGGCCGTTCCGCTGCGCTTGTACGAGATTTACAAAGACTAGAGCCCTCAGACGGTTTTTTAGCTCAACGTGTCCCGAAGACTCTTAAAGTGATTCATTTCCAAGGAATATTATTCGACTCGCAAGTGAACGAGGAGATTCATTCTCGTTATAGGAAATTATCTCAGTTTGGGCCGAATGACGGGCTGACACTAACGGTGGATTCTATTGTTCCGAAAGGAATTGTCATCACTGAGATCGGACTCGATCATTATTTTCGCGATCCTGAAATAGATACTAAAACAGCGGCCCTTGCCTTACTAGCTGTAGGGGACTGAAACAAATATCGTTCGCTTCAGCTTATTCATAAAAGAAACTTTAAGAAAGAAATTAAGGAGTTCAAAATGAAAACATTCTCCGTATTTTTAGCCTGCATTACGATTTCTTGTGCCGGAATAGAGAAACTAAAATTTTCGAAAATTTATGCGAGAGCAGGATGGCAATATCCGGAGCAGGTTGTAGAAATCCTTGAAATAAAACACGGACAATTCATCGCAGATTTAGGAGCAGGATCCGGGTACTTCGCGAAGTACTTTTCAGACGCAGTCGGTGAAACCGGAAGAATATATGTGAATGAAGTCGATCCTGAATTAGTATTAAAGCTTCAAAATAAATTTCATGATCGAGATCCTAATAATGTCCGGGCAATTCTCGGAAATCAAGCAAGCGCTAACTTACCGGAAAAAGTAGATTTGATATTTTCCTGCAACACCTATCATCATTTAGAAAATCGGCCCGCATATTTTTCGGAATTGAAAAAATATCTGAAACCAGGCGGAAGAATTGCAATCATTGATCACAAGGATAACCTCACAGGAATATTAAGGATCTTCGTCACAAAGGGACATTGGTCTTCGGTGGAAATGATGCAAAAAGAAATGAAGGAAGCCGGATTTGAGGAAAGCAATAGCTTCGATTTTCTACCCACTCAAAACTTTTTGATATTCAAGCCTATCGGTGAAAAACGAAAATGAAAAACTAAACTCCACTTTTATAGCGTTCTAACTTTTGTTGTCCTAGACAAAGATCGTTCACTTATAAGCTATTAATCCATAATGGTAAGGAGGTAAATTGATAGGTTGATTCGACTCTATTTGAAAATTCGCTTCGTTAGCCCATTCATAAATTTGTAGCGGCTTAGGCCTTATTTCCATCTTAGGGCCTCTCGGCGTATTCGGATCGTAATTCCAGTGAACTAAGCCGGCAATTCCTCCAGGTTTTAAAATACGGTTAGCTTCTTTGAGAAGCGAAACCGGGTCTTCATAATGTAGAAGATTAAAAATCATTACGTAGTCGACGGATTCCGAAAGGAGCGAGGTCCCTTCTCCGATAATATCTTTTTCCGCTATAAAGATGTTCTCCAATCCCTGCAATGCCGATTTTTCTTTAAGATTCCTAACTAACTCTTTCTCGATTTCAAAGGCGATTATTTTGTTTTTCGGATTCTCAGCCAACGGTAGTGTAAAGGTCCCGTAACCGGAACCGAATTCCACTATCGTTCCGACATCGCGAAGCAATTTCATTCTATCCAAAATCAAGGGTACGTCGAAGAGGCTATCCCAATACTCGGCGTCCGGCATTCCACTATCCCTTACTTTCATGTTTTCATAAAAAAACGGGATTGACGGCTGTCAATTAAATATTCAAGTATATATTTGAATATTTGAGGAATTATGAGCACCCTAAGAACTGGACGCGAATTCAAGAGTTTTGTCTATTCCATGTTGGCAAAATACGGAAAAGCGATTTCCGATCCGAAACGGATAGAATTACTGGATCTTTTGGTTCAGTCGGAGAAGAATGTGGATCTTCTAGCAAAGGAAATCGGCATGAGCGTGGCCGCAACCTCTCATCATCTTCAAACCTTAAAAGAAGCGCGTTTGGTTCGAGACAGAAAAGAAGGTAGAAATATTTTCTATCAAATTGAGGATGCGGGTGTTTCGATTCTTGACGCGATTATTTCCGCAGGTAAAGAATTTAATTCTGAAATTAAGGTCGCGATGGATTCCTTTTTTGATTCCGAACAAGAACTAAGCGAACTTGAGTATAAGGATTTTCTAAAAAAGGTATTGGCAAAAGAAATAATACTCATAGATGTACGCCCGTCAAATGAATTTGATTCGGGTCATCTACCCGGATCTATTTCGATTCCTTTGAGTGAACTCAAAGCGAAGATAGATACTCTATCGAAACGAAAGAAGGTCGTCGCTTACTGTCGCGGTAAGTATTGCGTCTTATCAAAAGAAGCGGTCGAGATGCTAAGAAAAAGAGGGTTAAACGCTTATCGCATCTCTGAAGGCCCCCTGGAATTCGCAAACATGGGGATTGAATTAATAAAGGAAGGAGTGAATTAAAATGAAACGGGTCGTCATTATCAGCGTAGGCGCGACCGGAATGATGTAAGAGCTACTTCCTACGCTCTATCCCCGAAAGTTTCATACCCGACTTATTTCCCCTTACGAACTTGAATGTTTCGAAAAGATCGAATTATATCCGCGTGCCAATTAGAGTAGGAATCGCACCGAATCGACTGAATTCGTATCCTACACAACTTTCCGATCAACAATCAGTTGTGTAAAAAAGATATTTCGTTTTCAACAATCAGATCGAAGTCTCGAAAATATCACACATCTCTTTAAAATCGTTTCACATGAATGTTATTAAAATTCGACAAGGTGTACTGAATATCACGTTTCTTCAAGGCCTGGGAGAGTTATTTTTATGAAACTTGTATATACTTAAGTCCCAAAATGACTTTAAACTCCATATTCCGTTAATATTAAGTCAGTGGAATCGATATATTTTCGGAATTTTCTATTAACCAACGATTCTAGATTTATCGTTTTTTCCCCCTTTTTTAAGTCTACACTAACAAGCACGAAATTAAGCTGGGTGTATCCTATCGATAGATAGCCGATAGGATTTATTGAGCAGATTCAAAAGGGCTTTGGAAATATTTTAGGATTTTTCAGCGGGGACGGGGTTATGGAGCGTAGGAAAGCAGATCGGTATTTTTCTGAGGAAATCGGCAAATTCAAAGTTCGCGCTAAAATCGATGAGATCGGAATTAATGGGTTTCTATTCGATATCTCCGAATTGGGAGTCGGTATCGTTACGCAAATGCAGGATGCGAACAGAATATTGGCTGGCTCCAACATTTCCGGATTCGTATTAAGTCCGGATGAAAGAAAAAAAATTCACTTCGAAGGATCAATCGTTAGAAAAGAATTCATTTTACAGGGCGAAATAGAAAAGCTTCTGCTTGGCGTAAAATTTTCCGTCAAAATCTCTTTACCGGATTATTTAACCGTGCATGCACCACCTGTAGGATTTATGGTCGATTAAAATATGACCTTTTTCCTTCCGTATACGCGTTCCTCATTCGATCCTCGCCGAATTTTATTCAATTAGCATCAATCTTCCGTCTTCTCAATAAAACCGCTTCCGCAAACGTATTTAATTGAGAAGTTACGAAGTTAAAGTCCACCTTATCCTTAGTAAAAGTAAATAAAGTGGTCGATTTTTCTTCCAAAATATTATTCACATTTTTGATTGGAACTCGTCCGGCTTTGGTTATGCAAAGAAACATTGCGTGAGGATTTAGCGGAAAAAAGATTAAGTAAGCTCGGTCTTCGAATCGCGCGTCTACCCGGAGGCCCTTACTACGAATGAGCAGCCGGAAGCTTTAGCGGAATAATCACTAACTTTGAAAGGGAATCGATAGGCTTATGAAACCTACAGTTAAAGATTGCTTTCCGGGCGACATGAACCGTATAGTCCGCTATCTTCTAGGGTCTTAACGCGATCGAGTTTACCGTATTCGTATTCCCCGTCGTAGAAATTATCCAACTTCCGGGATCGCCGATAAGCGGTGAAAAAGCGAAATTTTCGTTCGTGCCGGCGGCTACCAATAACCCCGATTTAGGATTAGTAACGAGAGCATTCCAAGTCGTAGTCGTACATCCGCTCTGAATATTTGAAGGCGGATCAATATTCGTACCGCCCGTTGAGGAAAGCCCTAAAATACAAGAAGTACCTAACGCTACAAAAAAACCGGAGATCGGATTATAGACTCCGGCATTAAATCCCGTATTCGCACCAGCCGTCGAAGTTCTCGTCGTCCATGTGACCCCTAAATCATCCGTATAACTCCAACCAGGAATGAAACTCGGGTTGGTTCCATACACGATCAGCCTGGGTCCGGGCCCCGTAGTAATTTTTAGAGGAGAGCTAGTGCTCGAAGAATATGCACCCAAAGAAGTCAAGGAGGAAGAAAATTGGGCCCAACTTCCTCCGTTGGTTGAAGAATAAAATGAATCAATCGTCGAGATAGTAGCATAATACTTGCCAGCTACCGAGATTATCGAAGAAACGAAACCGTTGATAGACGTTGCACCGAAAGAAATCTGGGTCCAAGTCGAAGCACTTGCATCCGATTGTTGAATAAAATGAGTCATAAAAGTAGGATAATTATCCTCTGCTCCGGCGACAAAATTCGAACCGTTATAAGCGACTGAATGCAACGGAGTAGTCATCCCTCCCCCACATGTACTTTGAACCCATTTAAGGCCGTCCGTGCTAGTCCAAATTCCACAACCCACAGTGCTAGAACTAAGACTTCCTACTGCTACAAATTTACCGTTCCCGTATGCGACAGCATTAATTGTAGCGCCACTAGTACCTACGCAATTCGGGAAGAGAGTATTTGCCCGAGCGGTCCATTTTATTCCGTCCGTGGAGGTCCATAAAGTACAGTTGGTCCCGACAGCGACGTACAAACTATTTGAAGATAAAAGTGAAAAAAGGAATCCTCCCGGAGAATTGGGATCGAGCGAGTTTTCCTGGAACTTCATACAAGAAACCGTAAAAGAAAGCAAAATGGAATAAAAAAGAAATTTCATAGCGAATAAGGGAAGGCTATCCTAATTTCTTTTTTATCTAAGTCAAAGAAAAAAAAGAACCCATTCAATTTTATAATGAATTAAAAGCAAAATTGAACGGTTCTATTTCATTCAAAGCTATTGCCTAAAAATAACTGGGATTTCCTTTTCATTGGAATGTAAATATTTTAATGAATTTTGTATGATAATTTTATGGAAATAGCCGGAATGCCTTAGTTATCTCAAATAGTATATTCCTTTCAGAAAAGCGAACGCCCGATTCATCGCGACACGCGATCATCCACATCCGGAGTAAATGCATAAATACTAATAGAGCAAATGTTTCCATCCCGTCATCCATTGCAGCTTAATCTGTTACATCGACAAATCCGAACCGCTCAACGGATTTACGCGTTAAACATTTTTAAGCAGAAGTGCTTGCAATCCTTTACTTTAATGGGAAGATTCTGTCATGATTTCGAAGACAGAGCATCTTGATAAAACTAAGGAACACTGGAAGCAGAGATCGGAACCGGCCTGGGACCGTTTTCAATTCAATCAGCCGTATGAAAAGGGCTTGAAACGGCTCCGAGAAGAGATCCTTGGTAAAACAAATTTCGATCCGGCAACCTTATGGCAATGGGGAACAATGCAGGCAATGGCTGTCATCGGAATTCTAAAGAACGTGGAAAAGCAATTCGGCACGGAAGGCCAAGCCGTTATCTATGATAGTCTCCGTGAAATCGGGCATGATATTGGTGTGCAAATTATTAAAGGCACAACGATTCCGAATGATATGACTGATTCTGAATGGATAAGTTTTTATGCGACCGTTATCAATCGTATCGCTTATGCCTCCCTTGAATCACCTGCCATCGAGGATGAAAGTCGAGCGAACTTTCACATCGATTGGTGTCCACACCAAGATCACTACGGAGCGATGGATTGTAGAGTACAACGATATTTCGTGCAGGGTATGTTAGATGCGGCTATAGAATTTATGAAGACGCAAGGAAGGACCGGGAATTGGGACGTAATGTTCAAGAGCACAATTCCGGCAGGAGCGGAAACTTGCTATTTTCATGTGGAAAAAAACAGCGCCGAAGCCGGTGCGCGTTGGGAGAAATACACTCGGCTTCTAGAAACGAAAGCTTTGCGAGCAGCTCAAGCAAACCCTAATAATGATTAGACTAATTTTCCACAATTAGACTCCGCTACGGATATTGCCTAACATTAAACACGGACTTCTTCGTTCGTTTATTAAAAGAAGATCTTAAACGATTTTCTCACAAGATCACCCAGTTTCTGTATTCAATCCAAGAATTGCTCATAAAGCAAACTATCAGCATACTAACGGGTCGAGCGGACCGGTTAGTCGGTTTAACGCATACTCATTGATACCTCGTACCTTAGGCGATTCGATTAAGTGGGTAACGCGTAGCATCGGAGATGAGGAAATGAGAGTACGAAATAAGATTTTTACGGAAAGAAATTTATTTGCCGTACTCTTTATGGATAATCTATTTTAAACGGAAAGAAGCAAATGGACTTCTTATTTACGACCCTGCGCCCGATCTAAATCCTTTAATTCTTCGAGTTTCTGAAAGATTAAGGACCTGACATGATCTGCTGCCGACGGTTGATTGAGCGCATGAACTGCCCAATTGTAACTTATAACCAAGGCTAAAAGCTGATCGGATAACTCGGAAGACTTGGCCGGCGAAAGTTTCGATTTCTTTAATTCGTGTTTAAGAAATTGCCGAAAAGTTTGAAACAAACGCTTGATTTCCGCGTCGATTCTCTCGGGTAGCGAAGCTCCTTCGATGGAAATCCGGCCAAAGAAACATCCTCCCGGAAAAACCTTTCGATCAACATAACTCAACCAATTTTCGCAAAAAGCGACCACACGCTTATAACCCGAATCAATTTTTGCAATAGGCTGGATGACCTCACGAGTGAAAATCTCGGCAGCAAATTGAATCGTGCTCATTTGCAGATCTACTTTTGATCCAAAAGATCCGTGAAGACCTGCCTTGCTCATCCCTGCGGCAGTTGCCAACTTCCCGATCGTCAGATCATTCAGTCCATGTAATGACGCATAATTAGCGGCCAGTCGAAGGATTTCAAGTTGGGTCTCATTTTTTTCCATAATTCGCTGTAATTTCGAAAGGAGTTCTAAATTACATCTCTGGATTCTTTATGCAGAGGCGAAATAAAAAATTCCATGGCCGCCTTTATTCTACTTTACGAACGTTCGTACGTTTTTATTCTACTCCAATGGAACCAAAATTTCTTCTCATTTTCGCAACCACTATCGGCGCCATCATGGCCACTTTAGTTATTCGGGACATAATTCTAACCAAATCCGGTGGAAATAGGACTAAGCTTCTTCAATCCCTTTTGCTGATTCACGGCTATAGATTTGTCGGTTTAAGCATGTTTATACCTGGAATCACCTCCCCAAGTATGCCCGCCGACTTTTCGATACCCGCCGCTTGGGGAGATTATATCGCCGCAATTCTGGCAATTTCGTCTTATCTGCTTTTGGGAAGGAAAATAAAAGTTGCGATTCCGCTCGTTTGGTTTTTTAATATTTGGGGATTCGTAGATCTCCTGTATGCAAGTTATCAAGCATTAACGCTTCATATTTCGCCCCTAATGGGTTTTATGTTCTATATTTTTACAGGTTATGCGCCGCTATTAGTGATATCTCATCTCGTAATCTTTAAGATCCTTCTTCAGTCTCGAAAGAATTCTCCGGTGGAAAATATCTAAGATGCACAACTGGGAGAAACATTTTCGGAGCTTGGAGCAAATGTACAGTCAGGCCCCGATCAACCGCTTTTTCCAACCTAAGCTTTCCGTTTCAAAAGGATTCGCGGAATTAACGATTGAAATTCGCAATGACTTTCATCACGCGGCCGGTGCAGCTCATGGAGCCGTGTATTTTAAAGCCGTCGATGATGCGGCTTTTTTTGCGGCAAATTCCTTAGAGCCGGATTTTTTTGTTCTTACTTCAAGTATTACTATTTTCTTTTTAAGACCGATTCAATCGGGGACTCTGATTGCGAAAGGGAAAGTAGTTCAGAACTCTAAAACCCTAATCATTGCGGAAAGCAATCTCTTCGATAATCGAGGTAAGGAAATCGGCAGAGGAATCGGAAGTTTTGCTAAAAGCAAAATTCGGCTTACACCGGAAATCGGTTATTTCGCGCCGACTAACGAACAGAAGGAACTTTAAATAAATGTTGAATAAACTTCTTCGCTAAAACTCTTTCGATATTCACTAGGACACCCGGCTTTTTTCGGAAACGGAAGATTTCCGTTTTCGGAATTAGACCGTGAACAAAGTTTCATAGTTTGTTTTAAGTAAGAGCAAGGAGAAGCAACACCGTCAGAGAAAAGGATAGAATGTTATGCGATTTTAAAGAATAGTAACAATCAGCGATTGCATAGCCTTAAATTTTTAAAATCAGAATTTGCGAATTACACTTCTTTAAAATCGCATTAAAATGGGTTTGATCGGTATTCAAACTCGACTTGGCTAAAGTTCCGTAAAAATATGCGTTACTAATTGCATTCAATACGATGACGGTATTTTGCTCCGGAATCCGCGACAAAAATAGCGCCCAATACTGCATTGAAAACGACGTTTTCAGAATTTGCTACTGTCGTAAAAAGTGAGTTAGCGAGAGTTCCGAAAAGATATGCCCTTGGTTGTCGCATTCAAATAAGTTACCGAATTCGTACGTAATCGAGGATATACAATATAGGTCTAAGAATAAGCCTCTGGAAAATTTATCCCTATTTTTATACAAGGAGCGTCTAAACTTAAGTCGCAAAAATTGCGATTCTTATAATCCGAGAGAAGAATTATTTCAAAGACCTCACTGAATTGAAAGTCCCTTTCTATTCCGGCGTAGAACGAATTTTATCCTATTGATTTATTGCAATGAAGTTACACGGCTAAGACGGATATTCATTTCGGCATCGGACGAGATTAAAAAGTGCATAAATAAAGAGCAGTTTAATAAATAAGATTATCGGAACTCCCCACTCCCAATTCTTGAATGACTTTCTTGGAATTTAAATTATTGAAACTTTATGAAAAACACAAAAAAGAATCTATCCCTTCTCATTATAACCTCCATCTATCTATCCTGTTCCGCCTACAATCCGATTCGCATCGCAACGGGAGCAGCAAGTAAATACGTTTGTTCTGGTGTTTTTATTTCTAACTTAGATCCCGATCGGGTGTATGAAGAAACGTTAAGGCCGGCGACTGGAATGGGACTTGTGGATTGGGCTCTTCGATATCGCGTCGATCAAACACGGAAAGAAGTTACGGCAAACTTTGCCGGCGGTTCCGAAAGCAGATCTAGATATCGTGAAGGAATGGGTTGTCTTCTTGCGAACGATATTCCGGAAAATATTTCCGCAAAAAAGGTCACTCTTCCGAATTCCCCGGCAACGTTATCTGAAACCGCATGGCCGGAATTAGTAGAACCTGCTACGGCAGGACTCAGACTAGCTTTGGATCGCGCATTCGAAGAATCTTCGGACACACCGCATAGATGGACTCGTGCAGTAGTAATAATTCATAACGGAAAGCTCATCGCGGAGCGCTATTCTCCGGGTTACTCGATACGTAGCATATTCCCCGGCAATTCCTTAACAAAATCGACAATAAATGCAATCGCCGGTATTCTAGTTAAACAGGGAAAGCTTTCTATTGAAAGTCCGGTTAGAATTTCCGCTTGGCAAAAATCCGAAGATCCGCGATCTAAAATTACGACGGATCAACTTATGAGAATGTCGAGCGGACTGCCCCTCGACGAGCCGTCTTTTCGATTGTGGTTTACGGAATCCAATATGGATTCGTATGCCCAAAGCTTTTCCCTCGAGCAAGATCCCGGCACAAAATGGAATTACAGCAATGCCGGTTATCAAATTCTCTCTCGAATAGTCCGAGATTCTACCGGCCGCGATGCTCAGACTTTTATGGAATTCGTTCATCGTGAATTATTTGCCCCCCTCGGAATAAAAAAAGCCACCCTGACTTTTGATTCTTCCGACATTCCTGTGGGCTCCAACGGAATGTTTGCTAGTGCGCGAGACTGGGCTCTTCTCGGAATGCTATACTTAAATGACGGTTTCGCGGGCCGTAAACGAATTCTGCCGGACGGCTGGCTGAAATACTCAACGATGCAAACACTCGATACTGGTTACGGCGCCGGATTCTGGCTCAACGTCACAGACAATAAGATCCCCCAGTTTGGCATTCGATGGGGTATGCCTCATGCGCCTAAAGATACTTTTTTCGGTCGGGGACACCTGGGTCAATATATCGTTATAATTCCGTCAAAGAAGCTAGTGATAGTTCGCTTAGGAGTATCTCACGGGAGAGGTGGAGAAATAGAAAGTGTAGGCCAACTCGTATCCGATGTAATAGCGGACTTAGAGAAATAGTCCTAATCGAAAAGCAATATGATATTCCAATCAGGAAACCCGTACGACCGATACTCTCCATCGAATTCCGATAGAAAATACTTTTGTTATCCTATTTTGTTCCTGCTTTTCCTTTCAATAATAGTTCCAATTTATCTTTCGGAGGAATCATCTGTTTGTTTTCTTCCGGAGAAGGAGTCAGTTTTTTTTCCACATCCGAAGTGGTTATTCCCGAACAAGGATCTTCTTGGTTAGGTTGCATGTTTTTGATCGCTCGAATCCAGGAACAGGCCATTTTCATATAACCTAGTGCGCTCGGATGTATGCCGTCCGGAGAATAATCAGGGCCCGGTTGTAAGGTATGATGCATGTCTACGAGAGTCATCCTCGCTCTGTTCTCAGGAGGCTGATTGTACCAGTTATTCGAGATGTAATTATTATACTTAAAGATTACTTTATTAACGGTATTATAACCCTCTTTCGGAGGGGAGACCTTAATGATTTGAGCAACGAACACATGGGTCTTTAGATTTTTCTTGAGTAACGTATCTATCAAAGTAAAAAGATTGGCTCCAGCCGCGGAAGCAATTTGGTCTATCTGTGCATCAGTCGGATTCTTAATATTTAATACTTGCCACATGTCATTCGTTCCGGCGTGTACCAACGTTATATCGGCAAAACTGGAATAACTAGCTATAGGCGTCAGTTGTTCAATCGTCCAGCCGGGATATCCGTCATGAGTTTGGGTATTAAACCACCACTGTTGCACATAAGACCCGCCGCTTTGATAACCTTCCGTAGTAAATACGATACCATCTCCCGAAATAGAAAGAAGAGTCATCCATCCGCGATATCCTCCACCCTTTTGCCCTGGGGGCATACAAAGATACTGTCCGATCGGATAGACCGGGCATTTCCAGTCATCAGTAAAGCCGATGCCGTAAGTGATTGAATCTCCGAAGGGACGTATAAGAACAGGATTTACCAATTTATAGGGTGCAGGCTGGGCCCCAACCGACTGACTATAAAATATAGTAACAAGAATAAATACGAGGGTGATCGATTTTTTACATTTCATATTTATTTAATCCTTTTTGCCTGCAACGCTATCTAATTTTTGAACATGATCGTAGCTTCAAATCCATTTGTAAAGTATGGAAAAGCTATTACCGTTAGGATAACGATAAATAAATTATAGATTTTAACGATACTTTCATGGCGATCAGTTTTGTATTTAAGGTGTGAAAATGGCAAGAGTTTTCTAGATAAGCAGCTAATGAAACATACTGCCCGCAAGTTACGCTGGATCTTCGGACGAAGATATCTCGACACCTTTTTCCTATGATTTAAGTAAATCTCGAGGATAGACTTTCCTATTGAGTTTGTCCCGCTCGAGAATACTCACCTTCCGAATTGTTTATTACCAAGCCATTGATTAGTAACAAAGCATCACCGACCAGCTTGCTGTGGAGCGCGTGAAGATTTACTCCCCTAACCTGGACCATCCATCACCTGACGAACTTCGATCGGCATGTTAAGCGGAATACCGCCGCGTCCGGGTCCGGCCGAAGCGCGAGCCGCAAGCTCCAAGGCGCGCTGGGGACTCTTAACGTCGACAATCCAAAAGCCGGCGAGAAATTCCTTAGACTCGGCAAACGGGCCGTCCGTAATCAACGGAGCGCTTTCTTTTCCGGCACGCACGATCTTCGCCTCCTCGGGGCCGACTAGAGCCACGATATCGACCAACTCTCCTGCGTCGGTAAGCTCCCTATTAAATTGACGTAAAAAGTCGAGATGCGCTCTGACGTCCTCCGGCGGCCACTGACCGATGCTGTCGGTTTTCCAGCCCGAGTAAGGCAATTGCATCAACAATAGATATTTCATCGTTTTACTCCTTGATTCGATTTGAAATGAAGTTCAAACAAAGCTCGGTAGGACAATTTAACCTTCAAGGCTTCACTCCATACTTAAGAATAAGTACGCCTTTCGAAGTGACCGCAGAGGAAATAAGAGCGAAAGTTTGTTTCCTGTTATCTTCTTTGAAAAGCCGCTTTCCGGCGCCTAGACTCAGTGGGCTAATCATAATTTGATACTCATCGACAAGGTCATTTTGTGCCAGGACCCTGACGAGTTCTCCGCTGCCGATTACCAGAATATCATTGCCGACTTGCTCCTTGAGTCCGGCGACTTTTGCGGGGACTTCCCCCTGGATCAAAATCGAATTCTCCCAAGTAAGTATCGCGCCGTTCTTCGAGACAACGTATTTGGCCATGCTGTTCAGATTTCTAGCCACCCATTCATCCGGGTGCGCCGGCCAATAGGCGGCGAAAATATCATAAGTCTTCCGACCGAGCAATAGAGCATCCGCCGAGGTCACAGTTTTCGCGACAACCTCGGAAAAGACTTCGTCGAAATATGGTCCTTGCCAACCGCCTTGTTTAAATCCTCCCTCGGTATCTTCACCCGGAAAACCCGGCGACTGCATAATGCCGTCAAGCGTCAACCATTCCGAAACGATCAATTTCCTCATTTGAAGCGACCCTCACCTTGAAATTAACGAGGCTCCCGTCATAAGCTGCTCGTTTATTCGTAGTCGGATCCGCTGCGGACGCTTCGACACTTCTTGCGAATTTTTTTTGGCGCGCTTTACCTGAAAATTAGAATCGCCTAGAATCATTTGGGAATCGTTTAGCCAGGCAAGAAATTGTTGGAGCAAGAGTTCTGTAGTGTTCGGGTTTTAGATACGTTGGTTTGAGCCGGGAGAAAGTAAAAATTCTTGTCGGAATCGTTATCCTTCTCTGTCGATATCCTATTGCGATAGGATGAACCGGAGCTGAGTTTACCTCCTTGATCACTTTTCAGGAGGCTTTTATTTCACTCTATACTCGATGAGGTCCCACACTTTAAATTTGCTAGCTGCAAACTTTGGTCGGCAAAGAAACTTTCCTTTGAATTATCCGGATAAGCGAAAAATTTGAGACGGTGTCAAGCCTCTCCAAATTCAAGACTCCGTTTGGCGCTAATCTTAAATGAATTCCAACGTGGTGTACCGATAAAGATACGATCCTGTAAACCAATGAATATTTGATTTAATATACATCATCGATGGAAAAGGAAATGTTTAAACCAGAATTTATGTTATTTTTATGACGTAAAAATGTCATATACTTGTCAGCCAGAAATTACTTTTCAAGGCTGCTTATTATGTCTCTTTATTTTTGATTTTTCCCTGAATTTTTCTAATTTTCTACTAATTTCTATTGACTGCAGCTCTAGCTACTTATATTAATTGTAATTAGCATATTACCATGACAAACATAGTAGTATGCTAATTACAGTTATGGAGGTGATTATCTGAGCGAGAATAAGATTACATCCGATCTGCTGCGCGGACATACCGACACGATGATTTTACGGCTCTTATCCGAAGCCGATCGCTACGGTTACGAGATAGTCAAGCTGATTGCCGAGCGCTCCGGCGGCGAGTATGAATTAAAAGAAGCTACGATGTATTCAAGCGTCCGGCGGCTTGAAACAGACAGCGATATCGAGTGGTACTGGGGCGACGAATCTCAAGGAGGACGGCGTAAGTATTTTAGAATTACCGAAAGAGGTAAGGCTACTTACGCCCGCAACAAAAGCAACTGGGAGTACGCAAAGCGCGTGCTCGATAACTTAATGTAAGTAAAGGAAATTTGATATTATGAATGAGAAATTGATAAACTATTTAAACGGCGTTTTCGCACCTTACGACGGGGTAAAAAGCGTTGATGAATTAAAGGCCGATCTACTCTCCGATTTACTGGAGAGGTTCCGCGAACTCAAAGCCGAGGGCAAGGACGATGAAACGGCTTTTGAGATGACCATTGATAGCATCGGCGACATTGACCAAACGGTACAGGAGGTTGCTAACCTCTCCCGATCGCTGGAGCGGCAGGTGCTGATAAATTTCAGCGCGAGCAATCTGCTAGAGTGCGATTTCGCAGGTGTTAAAGTACATAAGGGAAAATTTGAAGCGAGCATGTTGCGCGGCTCCGACTTCTCGGATACGGACTTGACCGGTAGTTCGTTTAGGGCTAGCGATGTGCGCGAAGCCAATTTTGACGGCGCAAATCTGACAGACTGCACTTTTTCCGCAGTTGATCTGACGGGCGCGAGTTTCAAAAAAACCATTCTCGTGCGCACCGAATTCAGCAAGTCAGGGCTGATAGGAGTAAAATTCACCGACGTAAAACTGACCGATGTAAAGCTAACGATGACCGACCTTAGGAAAACGGTCTTCGAGAACTGTACCTTTGACGGTGTGGACTTCAAATACTGCGACCTGCGAGGCCTGTGCTTGGACGGATTGACCTTCATCGGCGTCAAGTTTGACAGGGTAACGCTGAACGAAGTTACGTTTAAAGGTGCGACACTGAGAAATGTATCTTTCCGTCCTGCGTTTGCTCTGACTAATAGAAACTATCTTGCCATCAAAACCATCAGCTTTGACGGCGCAATGATGGATAAGCTGACCTATGCTGCGCTAAAAGGCATGGGGGTCGATTTGAAAAACGTTAAAATTATATAATATTTTAAACTATTTGATTCAGGGGAAGGGGTGCGAAAGCCCTATAAGAAACTTCGTGTTCTAAAGGGCAGATATCTCAAGGCGGAAAAAGGGAGTATTTTCGCCCTCTTCGGCTCCATCGGCGCGAGCAAGACAACCACCAAGAAAATCCTAAATGACTTTTACCCCA
Organism: Leptospira broomii serovar Hurstbridge str. 5399; assembly: GCF_000243715.2. Lineage (NCBI taxonomy): Bacteria > Pseudomonadati > Spirochaetota > Leptospiria > Leptospirales > Leptospiraceae > Leptospira > Leptospira broomii. The sequence goes on along the minus strand of NZ_AHMO02000008.1, from coordinate 2,262,233 downwards.
AGCATTGCCCGACTCCTGAATGTAAGGGAAGAATTTTAGATAAGGAAATCTCCACTCGACCTGACTTAATACGGTGCCCTCAAATGTCGCCATTTAACTTCTCGTCTAAGTTATACACCCCTTCATCACTTCAAACTTCCTATATGGATGTTCGGATACGTTCTCTATGAATCTCTTCTTCAATACCCTAAGGTACTCACCGCAACTGAGATCAGTAAAAGGCTAAAAATAGGATATAAAGCAGCAAGCCTACTCAAGAGAAGATTCCAACTCTTCTCCTCTCAACAGCTACCTAAATATAAAAACCTCACCTACGAAGCCTTAAAGAATGAATTCCAAGACTTCTTACTACCTCCTAATGAGAATACTGACATTTCCAACAAAATGGCTAATAGGCCGTATACATGCGTAGATACAGCCGTTTTATACTCTGCTGGAGAAAGAGCAAATCAAGGTAGGAAACGATATAGTCATAGAGGACAAACCTCTTCTATCTATCTTTCTGAAAAACTAGGTGGAAGGCAGGTTGGAACTCTTGTACAAACAATCGCAATTAAACAAGGTCCCGTTTTCTTCACCTCTGTTAGAAATCAAAAAGCTGAAACTCTAGGACCGATCATTAAAGATCATCTACCGACTTCGACTCCCCTATTCACCGATCAAGGATACCCCTGGCTTTGGGGAATCTATAGAAATCATAGAAGCGTAAATCATTCTGCAAGATCTAAGGATAATCGATATAGATGGGCAAGGAATCGCTGGAGTAAGAATGGGGTTCATAGTCAAGTAGCCGAAGGAAACCATCGAGTTTTGAAAACCGCATTCGCTTCTTATGGGTGGATTCATCCTAAGTATTCAGCATTGTATCTGAATGAATTTAGTTTCATTAAAAATGCCGGTGTATTCGGTTTAGATGTGTTGCTTGAGTCGGGAGAAAGTGATAATTCTTATCGGAATAGTCATCCCTTTCCCCCCGAGAGCCGGGGGGAGTCTGGGAAAGCGGTTCGGATTGGAGGGAAAGGATTTAGCCCTAAAAATTCAAAAATAGAAACGGAAAATTGGCTTCAGAATACTTTACAGGGATTTCTATTTAAGCCGGAGATTCTCGGTCAAGACTCCAAAGTTCTAAATCATACAGGATATGGCCTTTTCAATTCGCCACTCAAAATTGAAAAGGCGAAGAAATATGAAAGAAGGGAGTTAGAAAAATACAATTCCTTTTGGATAGATAAAAAGACCAAAAAGTTTCAAAGGGACCGAGAAATTGAATATCAAAAGATCGCTTCTAAGATTTGGAATCTAATACATTCTGAAAAAGAAAGAGGAGAAAAATATTCGGTAACCCAGATCTGCGATGAATTACGAATCCACAAGCATACGGCAATGACCATTCTTCGAAAATGGCTTAAGCTGAAAATAATAGCAAAAAGACGAATAGGCTACAACGCCTACGATCATAGAATCAATTTCTATATAAAGATCGTCAAGGATCAGTTACCCTGCATACTCTATAGTAACTTTAGACCAAAGGCTTCTGCTCGGGTTACTAAAAATGAAAAATAACCCTAAAAAGAAGGACTATAAATTCGTAGTGAAAGACTTCTATAAGCTTCTCGAAATCCAAGAATGGAAATGCTTTCTCACAGGCAGAACTTTAGAACCTGAGAATACAAATGCAGAGCATATTCAGCCTCTCAGAAAAGGAGGAGAACATGAATTTAAAAATATTTGTTTCGTAGTTGAACCGTTAGCTAAACTAAAACGTTACTATACAGAAACTGAAATCGTTCAATTAGCCTATGAGATACTCCTATGGAAGGGAGCTAAATATGGATACAAAGCGCCTGAAAAACGAAGCAAGGCAAAATAGGAAAAAAGAAATAATGAAGAACAAAATCCCTTATTGGTTTGCCAAGAAAATTGCAGACATTATCAATTTTAAATACTATGCATTCAAAAGGGAAAGGATTCTTGATCACAATTGGACAGACTGGAAAGACTGTCAGAAATTTAATAGCAATAGATTTGAAAGTCTTCTAAACAAGAATCCAGATTCAAAGACAGAATTAAGTCCAGCCTGGAAATTTAGATCCATTCAGATTAAAAACCGACTACAGGGAACTTATCGTAATTCTCTCCCCTCGATCCGTGAATCCTATATAAAAAAATCCATAAATGATTTTGCTAAACAGAAAGGTACTTCTGAAAAGCTAACCCCAATTTTTATGGAAGCGGCTTACCTAAAGATGACAAGGCTCAATTGTTTCGCTCGAGATCTTCGTTATAAAGAAAATATGAACAGACCCACAAAATGGTATCTCTCCGCCAAAAGGAATTATTTAAGAATGAGATCTGGTTTATTTTCTCATATTGCTGATGATCATACCAAATGGGATCTATGCTTCTTAACGAATCGCAGGACTTTTAATAATGTCAAACTCAATCCTTGGGAATCGACTTTTGCTAAGGTAGAGAATTCCCTTAAAATAACTCTAAAAAATGAAAGATGATACCAATCTAATTAAACTAAAACTGGATAAGACGAATTCCTTGTTAGTTAGGAAAGAGGCTATCTTAAAATTTCTTTCCTACTTCGATTATCAGATATTAAAAGTAACCGCTTGGGATAATGGATCAGGCCTTGGATTATTTAATTTCTTTCTCATGAAAATTTTCAATCAGAAACAAATTTTATCAACCCATTTTGAATATGGAGAAATTCTTCTTTTCAATACCTATGGAGATATGCATATCTTTGAGCTTGAAGAAATAGAATCTATCGAAGTGATTTCAGATCCGGTCATATTAGCGTTATATGAAGAACATGAGATGGTTAGCTACTACGCATTTTAAGGAGGAACGCGAGTGATTTCCTTACTGACCAACCTATGCTTATTATGGGCGGCCCCCTTCACTTCGTTCCGGGTCACGCTGCTCCGGGCTCCGCTTTCGCTCCGGTCTCAGCGACTCTTTTCTCTTAACATAAACCGTTTTCCCCAGACGCTGCGACTGCTTCGCACCCTACACATCGTTGCCGCGGGAAAAGCGGCAGCTTCTCACGGAGAAGTTTCTTTACACATAAAGAAGATTTTAATTATGCCAATTCGACGAACTTTTTTCATTGACTATATGAAATTCTGTCTATTTCATTAATTACAAAGCCATTTTAGGCAATTATCAAAATTGTTCTGAAGTATTAAAGATGAAAAGAGTCCTGATACTAGTCACTTTGCTTTTTTTATTAAGCTGCAAGCAAGGAAGCAGTTCGAATACTACTACCGATCTACTTACATTGGCAGGAATTTCGGCGGCAACCAGTTGTGCCGGAAGTGTCACAGCTACCACTACGACTCAGACCATCCCGTTTGTTATTAAAAATATAGGATTTGTGATAACTAAACCTTATGTTAGTAGCAATGTATTCTTTAAGAATCTCACGATCGGACAAGCGGCAGTTTTTACTTCTCAGACTTCAAATTTAAATAATTATTCGTTTGGCGAGTATACGACGACCGATCCTTGTGCAAACGCTCAGCAATTGACGGGACTGTTTGGTCAAAATATTGGGATAGGCGGCGCAAATCGCTTTACTTATATGTTTTTGGGATCGGGAAATTTTCTCGTTAATCCAATGTCTGCGCAAAGCTCCACAGCAATTCCTACAGATATAAGTGTTTCGTTATCACCGACGATTCCTTGTCAAAGTGCGGTAACGACTGCAAGTGGAATCTCTCAATCGGTTACGATGGTAGCAGTTGGGCAAATGACTGCCGGGTATATCCTTGTAAATGGAATAACAACCAGCCAAACTCTAAAAGTAAGCTCTACATCGACAATTCTTCAAAACTACCAGTTCAAAGTCTACGACAACAGCAACGCCTGCAATATAACTTATCAACAGTATGACGGAAATGAAGGCGCTTCAATTTCCAATTATCTAATGCAGTTCCAACCGAACGTTTCTGGAACTTATGTTATTTTCCTATATTCTACAGTTAACCCAACTGCACCGACTGACTTGATGGTCCAAATTCAATAATATTCTTGAAGAGTAATTTTTCATCTACCTATTCATTAGAATTTTGTACCAAATGAAAGGTTAAGGAAAATTTTACCAGGATGGTTTTTCGTAGATGAGATTTGATATTGTTCGTAAAGCAGTGTATTAATAGTGGCCATCTGGATACCAGGAGAAAAAGCTCTTCCATCGATTTGAACTACTGCCGATCTATGTCCGGATAATTCCTTTAATGCACCTCCTTCTATTTGTAAAAAAAACCGTTCATTGAGCATCCATCTCCAGCCTAGACTTAGTACTCCAAAAGCTGCATTCGTTCTCTGAAAATTAATTGAAGTTGCCGATGAGGCAGAAAGTTGATTGTTTACATTTAAGTCTTGACCCAAATGTGTATCCACATTTAAATTCGGTTGCTTTCCTCCTGCAATAGAAATAAAAAATGATCCTGTTGTTGGGAAAAACTTTAAAAAAGCTAAACCGCCTAATTTCTTGGGATGATCGTATGTCTCGCAAGAATAGAATTGCATGAGTTTTGAACAAGCATCGTAAGCAGGATTATTCGATGACTCAAAATCCTTTAACGTATAATTTACGCTTAGTCCAATGGTGATTCTTTCTGAAATATATCTCTCGTAAGATATTGTTGCAGCACGTACAGGATCGACAACCGAAAGCCCGGCATAAATGGAGTTTTTAAAATTGGATTTTAGATTCGATAAATCTTCTGAATTTATCGCGCTTTGAAAAATTAATAGCGCGATAAAAAATATTTTTTGAATAGCTTTCAAGTCAATAATACCTCTCTATCAATATTGTTTTTTTTATTCAATTTTAACCATACTATATCTCACTAGTGCTCAGCCATCGCCGCCGGAATTGCCTGAACAGTTTTTATAAAGTAAGAAAGTATTTTCTATAAAAGTAATATTTCCTTCTGTATGCCGAATTGACCCGTCTTGCGGGTTAGGATAACCGGCCCCTTCAAAATCTTGAGATCCCCAATAAAATTCAGTAAATGACTTAGTAGTGCTACAAGCAGCATGAGCATTATCAGCAGAATCTTGTGCTTGGCCATCCTTAAACCTAAAGTGAATGTCCCATTTAAAGACTCGGTTCCAACCACCCTTGTTGAAAAATTTGTCTTTATCAATGCCATATTGATTCCAAAAATAAACCATAATTTGCCCGCAAACTTGAGGTCCAAATTGGTCATTGCAATCTCCGATTATACCCATTCCATATAGTGTTAAAGTGAAATCTATCGTCGCATTGGCAGTCTTTCTAAAATATGCATCTCGAGCTTTCCCTGTATTCCACCAATCGTTGAGGTTATACCATCTTGCTAATCTGCGCGCACCAAACCATGAATTCTTCGGGTCCCAAAAGAGTTTTCCCTTAGTAATAAAGGTGGCCTTACTTAAATTAAACTTTCCGATCTGGCTGGCAAATTTATTCCACCCAGCCCCATGATTAAAGCTCTTCCACATCATATGGCCGATAATTTGATCTAGCATGTGAATCGCTTGACTCCAATCTACATGCCCCGTTGGATCATTCGATCCGATAGGATTCCCGCTAACATACATGAATCGATTCGTACCATTAATCCCCGGATTGATTCGATCATCCGGTTGAACGAATCTACCTAAAACCGAATCATAATAACGGGATTTATAAAAATATAATCCTGTATCGGAATCATTTATTTGACCCGTATACTGGTATCTGAATATATTCGGACCGAAAGAATCATTTCTATCGATTTGACCATATGGCATGTAAGATACATGGCTCACTCCAGACTGGCCCGGTCCAGGAGCCGGATTTCCATTTCCATCGGTAATAAGAGTCGTCGATCCTAAATGATCCGGATGATAAAAATACATACCAGCGACAGGAGTTCCACCGGAGACAGCTCCGACACCGCTTGCAACAGGGCTATTAAAAGTAGGTGTATTCGGGTTCGTTGAACTTCCTAACGCTAATATCCAAGGAGCCTGACCGCTACCTCCGCCCCCTAAAAATCCGTTACAGCCTTGAACGGAAAACGCAACCACTAACGATAATAATAAAGCTGGAGATCCTAACCCTACAATTTTGGCTCTTTCTAAGAACTCGTTTCCTTTTTTCAAATACGGATAAAGGAGATACAAAAGTAAAAGAAGGAAAACATAATAATAGGAAGCAAAAAGATCGGAAGGAATTCCTTTCATAAAGAAAGAAGAATGAGTAAAGAATTTCGAAGATGGACCTGTTATTCGATTCTTCCAATATTCACCACAATCGCCCGCTACATCTTTACAGAATGGTTGCATGAACGCCGAAGCTAGAATCGGTTCCTTTTGATTCTCTAAACTGTTTGAAGTAATAAGAACCGCATTATTTCGAGTCAGTTGAGAAACTAAGTCCCCTTCCAAGCCCTTGATATATAAGGTATGTTGCTCGGAGGCGCTAGGCGCCCTTACGATCTCATAGAGATCTTCTAGGAAATACGTGACTGTCGCCGTATTCTGATTATTCGCCTTGATCCTATTACCGGCGTAATCATAGGTATATAAAATACTTCCTCCTCCGTTCGGATCATACTCTACCATTCTACTTTTAGAATCATAGATCAGAGTGTCACCATTTCGAGATATCATGTTTCCGGAAGCATCGTAGGTGTAATTCAGTGTGCCGGTGTTCTGGCTATACGCAGAAGTCACCGCATTCGCGTGAGAGGAGTTGCCATACGTGAGGGTATAGCCGTCTTTTTGGGTGATGTTTCCATTTGAAGTATAGGCATACGTCTGGGAACCATAAATTCCCGTTGCTGAAATGACTCGATTCCAAGAATCGTAAGTGAACGTTTGAGTTCGAGCCGTCGTAACCTTATCCTGAAGCGTTGTAATGTTTCCGGAGCCGTCGTAGGAGTAAACTATATCTCCATTGATTGTACTATTCGGAAGAGTCGTCTTTAATTCCAGGACTCTAAGTTTAATCCTATCGAATCCAATATTTTGAACGACCCCATTTCCGGTAGATCTCGTCACGGTAGGATATCCCGTCGTCGAATCAATCGTCGGACCGTTATAAGAAATTACTGTATAGCCCGTACTTGTTCCATCAGCCGAATCGAAGGTAATCGTATTTAAGTAATTATTAACGGAATAGCTATTATGGGTCTTACTCCCATCGGGATATGTTAACGTAAGAACCCTTCCTAAGGAGTCATACGATTTCAAAACTACGAAAGTCAAATCATCGATCGATTTTGTTTTCCGTATAACGTTTCCTTTTATGTCATACCCAAATGTGGAAGAACCGGAACTATCCGTAACTTTCGTCAATCGTCCGATCGCATTGGAAACGCTCGTATCGTCATAGGTAAAGGTCGAGGCGATCTCTCCGCCATTCGTAGTTTGCGAAATCAATCGTCCGAGTTGGTCATATTGATTTGTAACGCTACTCCCTCTTGCATCCGTTTGGGAAAGAACTCTTCCCATTAGATCATAAGTATAACTCACCGTTCCGGAATTGGAATCGGAATAACTCGTTTTTCTTCCCGCTATATCATAGGAATTGGTGGTTACAAGTCCACTTGGGTCAGTAATCGTTTTCTGTCCTCCGTGTGGATCATACGTATAGGAAACGGTTTTTCCATTGTCTACCGTAGAAATGATTTGATCCAACTCATTCTTTGTCTCGCTCTTCGTCTTACTCGATCCATCTGGATACGCGATGTTGGTATTTGTTGTAAGTCCGGAGTAGGATATCGTAGATACGATCGTTCCGGAAAGATCCGGTTCATCGATTTCCGTTAACAAATTATCAGGATCAGCGTATTTATACGTAGTGTAAGCCGGAGAATCATTACTCAAATACGCGTTCGACTTTTGAATTAAATTCCCCGTCGTATAATCATAGGTTTTCGTAGTAACGATGAATACGCTACTGACAGAGGTATTCACTTCGCTTCTAATTTCATTTCCCATTGGATCTGAATAAGAATTCGTGATAGTCGAATTTCCGGAGATATTATCTCGAACCTGCTTCGAAACGGATTCATTTTGTGATAAATTCGTTAAATTAAATCGTCCCGTATTATTGTATGTATAATACTCGTTCCAACTGGATTCTCCAGGATACATTACACTTAAAAGCCTTCCGTAGCCGTCATACAGCTTGGAAGTAGTTCCACCGTTCGGATCTGTCTCTGTAAGATTTAAACCCAGTGAATAATCGTACGTATAGGATGTAACCTGGCCAAGCGCATTCGTTTTGGTCACTGGCAATGAATTTGTCGTCGTATCGTATGCGATTTGGGTAGTCGCTCCAAGAGCGTCCGTAACGGAGCTAGGATTTCCAAAGGCGTCCGGTCCCCCAAAGCTCGTCGTTTGGGCAACATTGGTGCCTGGATATTTTGTCATGGAGGAAACGAAATCGCCGTTGTACGTGATTAAGTTATCCTCAACTAGACTTCCATCGACCGTCTTGATAGACTCCTGGATTCGACCCATTCTCCAAGCGTTTAGATCGTCCGCATAAATAATCTGAGTGTAGATCGTATGCGATCCTAAATAATCCGTCGTCGTTAACGGTTTACCGTAAATATCATACGTAATTGTTTTATTATCCGAAGTAAGTAGCATTCCGTTACGGTACGAGTTTTTTACGATGGATTGCGGAACAGCTATTTCGGTTCCAAAAGGATTCGGATAGTAAAAGTTGGATATAGTAGTTTGAGAAAGTAAATTTCCGGACGCGTTATAGCTACTTTGAATATTTGGCTGTCCCGCTAACCGATAACTACTCTGAAAATAATTGGTGACGGTATAAAAACTAGTAGCGAGATCCGTTTCCGTAATTGTAGCAAACCCTAAACCACGACCGATTCCAGGCAGCCCCATATAAAACTTACTATTCGTGTATGTATAAAGGGAAGTTTTCGCGGCACCGTTTGTTAAATCAGTTGTTAAAGAAGTTACGACGAAATCGGGAGACGTGTTCGGGAAGAAAGGGTAATTTCCGGTCCCAGCTATATAACCGTTTGTTTGAGTAGCGACGGTCCCGTAGGAAACTCCAACCTGTGCACCGGTTCCGTTTTGAACGGTCAAGATCGCATCTTCTGGAACGGTTCTCTTAACGCTTCGTACCCATTGAATTCCGCCGTAAGAAAGATCGCTTGCAAGAAATCCGATTACTACATCCGGATTTGAATCTCGATCCACGTCTGTAACGGTTATTTGATAAATGTCCGAAGCGACGTTTCCATATTGATCGGGCGCACTTTGGAATGTCGGGAGATTTCCGAAGGAATATTTGCTGGAGAGTGAATCGAATCCGTAGCCGTTCGATAGATACGTTTCTATGTTTTTGGAATCTTTGTTATAGAGAACTAGATCGGTAAAACCGTCCGCATTTACGTCCGCAAAATTGAATTGGACCAGACTCGTTCGAGTTCCGGAATTTAAATTGACGGACCTGCCGGAAGTAAATCCGAACCCGGTATTAAGATATGTAAAAGCGGTAATTACGTCGATTGTGACCAGATCCGGCTTCCCATCCGCATTTATATCGATTAAAAAGCTTCTAAGAGGATCGTACGAAGCGATGGGGTACGAGTATCCCGTTGAAGAGCTGTTTTTAAGATTAAAATAAGTTACGTTGATAGTTGAAATTTGTGAAGATGCGGCTTGAGCACTTGCAAGTTGCGCGTTTACGCTATTTATGTTTACTAAAACCGGACCGAGAAGCGTCGCGAATGCCGTTTGAAGATCCGTCGTTAAGGTAGAACTTTGGGTAGCCGTCGCAGCAGTTCCGCCGGTAATTTGAGTTACGAGCGTTTGGACCAGGGTTGCGTCGGAAGGAAAACTGTTATTTGTATAATAATTCTGAAGAGTAAGAAGACTCGCCGATGTCGGAAGATTCGAAGCGGAGGTCGCTTTTAGAAGCGTTTGTAAAACAGCGAGCTGATTATTATAATCCGTTTGGATTTGATTTTGTTGGGCGTTTAACTGGGCTAATTGCTGCTGCAAAAGAATGACATTCGGATTTGTTGATGTGGTTGAAAGAGAAACGTATTCCGCGACCCCGTCATTATTCATGTCCGTAAATTGATTCAAATACGGAGATACATTCGCGGCGATTACGATCGGATTTGCGAAACTTCCCTTTTGATTAATATAAATTCTAAAATTAAAACCGTCGTAATGTATAAAGTCGGCAAGACCGTCCGAATTCATATCCGCGAAATAATCGGAAGCTCCAAAATCAGATAACCATTGTTTATTTCCGGGAATAGAAGAGTCGAAAATATACTCATAAGGATCAAAGACCGTCATATTCCGATCCGCAGCTTTTAAAGAAACATTCGAAAACTGGACGGGTGATGAAAAAGAAGCTCCCCTCGAATAAATTGCCCATAATGTTCCACCGCTTTCATATACGAAATCGGACTTGCCATCTCCGTTAATATCCGAAAGAGAATAATACGTATTATAAAAAATGGGTAACGTAGTACTAGCGGGAAATGTGGTTCCTCCACTCGCATTTATTGTTCTTGCATACAAAGTAACGGCCCCGTCTGTCCCGGTTAAGGCGATAAAATCTAATACTCCATCACCGTCCAAATCGGCTGGTAACCAACTCGTTAACGCGGTTGGGATTCCGTATGCACACCCGTTTATACCGTCCCAACCTCCGAAAGCTTGGCAGGTAAACGCCAAATCGTTAAAGATCGAAGGATTATATCCGTAACAGACTGGAAGAGCCGCACAGATACAAGCGCCTGTCCCGATATTACACGAAAATCGATCTGGAACAGGCTCATTCACTAAATATTGCATAAGCGAGTTATAACGTGTTGTAGTACTTTGAGAGTTCGGCGGAAAATTATTTTGAGCTTCCGAACCGGTCACTGTTGCGAGTGGGCTTGCAGTAAAAACACTACCATTAGGTCTTTGCTGATTAGTCAAATCCGTCACTTGCTGCATTCCACTTACAGAAAATCCACCGCTCTGTTGAATGGACGTGTAAGTGAATTCAAGATCATCGAAGGATTCGGAACCGAATTGGTTACTCCCGTCTCTTCTGATGATTGTCAGTAAAGACCGGTTTGAGACTGGGCCTTGGGAATAACCGAATTCATATTCTCTCAATAGACTTCCGTTCACATTAATGATAAGATTATTCAGTCGATTTAATACTTTGACAGGTGCGCTTTGCGAATAATCGGTCACGTTTGTGGAAGAGAAATTAGCACCGTCGGGTCTAGTTTCGTAATTGAATTGTATCGATCTATTCAGATACGAAATTGTATTCGGATAATAGGCTCCGGTTCCGTCAGGCGGAAGGTATGAAATCGTATAACCGTTTCCAAACGAATCGGCCACTTTATTTAATGCCCAAACTCGAATCGAATTTGTTTGACCGATGGCTATTATTTGAGAGTCAGCAGACCCTCCAAACGTATAGGTAATTCCATTTTTATCAGTGACGATCCAAGTACACGGGCCGTCTCCGCATGTCCCTTGCGGTATAAATTGGAACAAATTTTCGACTCTAGAGTGAAAAACAGTTCTATTCCCAGAAACATCTACGAGTTGGCCGCCAAGACTGGATCTGAAGGAATCCGAGCCTCCGTAATTGACCCCAAAACTTGGATCTCTTTCAATACTGTGAATTCCGTTTAGTTGCCAACCCCAACCTAAAAACCCTTCACCTCCCGCAGAATTATAACTCAAGGACAACTGAGGAATGATTCCTTTTGTTCCAGGTGGCAGCTCTATCGGGACAGTAGTAACGGCTTTTCCATCCGATCCGACGATTACTTGAGGAAGTGGTTGTGGAGGAAGAGTTCCGAGCATCCGAAGAACACTCGTAACGATGCTAAAATTTGAGAGAAATAGGAGAATGAATACTGGAAGACCGATCCGAATTGTTAATTTCTTTAAAGGTTTTAAATTTAAACTTATTAAAAGACTCTTCTTAAAAAAGGACATAACGGACCCTAAATTTCATTCTTCAATGAATGCTATTTTGCTAAGAAACCGTGTTTACTTCATATCATTGAGTCAATGACAATTTTGTGGTTATTTTTCCCAATCTACTCGATAAAAATGACGCAAAATAAAAATATGGCACAGAAGATTCAAAAATATATTAGAAGCAATATTCCTACCATCTTGTAGCGGAAGTTATATAGGGTTTTTAAAAGATAAGGGGTTTTGTTTCAAAGCCATAAATGAAAAATAGAACCCACTCCTTTCGAATCCTAAATCTTTTCGCATTCTTACTTATCTTCCTATCCAACCGCCTCTTCGGAGCCGAGATCGTTTTCTCAAACGGTGAAGCATACATTGCTGAAACTGTGTCGGATACTGAAAAACAACTCAAAGTAAAATGGAAAGATAAGATATATACTCTTTATAAAAGCGATATCGCTCACGTTGATTATTCTAAGAAAGGGGAAGACACTTCTTACTATTACTCTACATTAGAATTGCATGATGGTTCTCGAATCAAAGGAGTATTCGCAGAAGAAAGCTCCGACGAAGTTACTCTCAAAACTGAACTTGGATTCTTAACGATTCCAAAAACTAATTTAAAGAATCCTTCCGCGTTAAGAAAAGGAAGTCCCTCCCTTTCCGATGCCTTGCTCGATCCGGAGGCCCAGCATCCGGAAACGAAGCTCGGAGTTTATGGGGATTTATTAATAAATTTCGGCCCGAACAGAAATCTGTTTCCTGCAAGCTATGGAGGTGGAGTCTTCATCGAGCCTGCCTTTCTAAACTGGAACAATAAATGGCAAATCGGATTTCGTTCTGATTACTTATCTGCTCCCGGTCCGAATGGAAACTTTTCCTTTTTAACGAACCAAGTATACGCTCAATACAATAAGGTTTATAAGAATGATCCGTTTCTAGATTTCTTTATTAATGTGGGTGCTGGTGTATCGGATGTTCGCTATGTTACTGGATATACTACTTCCGCAGGAATCGATCCCGCTCTTTCGTTTCAACTTGGATGGCAAGGGATCAAATTCAGTAATTTTCAAGTTCGATTGTCGTGGAAGAACCAATGTATCTTTGAGCGAACTTCGGATATCTGTATGTCAGGACTAGAAGCGGGGATATTAGTAAGATTATGAAAGTACGAATTTATTTACTGATTTTTATTTCTATTTTTCTATTCGCATCTTGCCAAGGAAGTCCAATTACGAACGGACAAGAAACAAGTGGTTTAAAGATTCAAGCCTTTGGACCGACTTCGATTACATCCACGACCGCTACAATCACCTGGTCTTGCTCTACCGAAGTCCAGGGAATCATAGGCTACGGAATATCAGGACCTACTAACTTTATTTTTGGACTCGTTCCGTCCAAGCTTCAATCGATTACTCTAACGAATCTGCAATCAAATACTCAGTACTCTTACTCCGTTTTCTGCGGAGAGTTATCTCCCAAGGCGATGGGGACTTCCATCTTTACGACGCTTCCTTCTAATCAGAATATCTTAAACCGTAGCATTTGGATTGTCGGCGGAATCGGTAACGGGAATACTCCTGTCGCCCAGGTCGATATGTATGATCCTGTCGCGGGTCAATGGTACAATGCAATCACGACTCTTCCCACTCCGAGAGCCTTCGCGGGAGTCGTTTCGTATAACGGTAAAATCTATGTAATGGGAGGAGTTGCTAAAATCGCTGGAGTCTTCACTGCGGTGAACACTGTAGAAGTTTATGACCCGATAGCTGGAACCTGGACCACCCTTGCTCCAATTCCGTCTTCCTTACAAGGAATGGTCGCGGGAACTGTAGGAACGAACATTTACTTAATCGCAGGCACTACGACTACGGACATGACGACCGGAACGATTTTAAATACCGTTTATAAGTTCTATCCCGACGTAAGCACAACCGGGGTCTGGCAATCTTACACTTCGAACACAAATATTTTTGCTCGGGTGGATATGGCCGGTTGTGCTGTGAGCGGAACCTTATTTTTTACAGGAGGTAGGCTTTACACCGACGGATCAGTCCTAAGCTCGACAGACGGTTACGCTCCTTCTTCTAACTCAACGACCGCATTCAATGAACCAGCTTTATCTGGAACAGGGAGCTATGGAGCGGCGAGTGCATGTTACCGTCCTCTACCTACAGATCCGCACCCGACCGACCCTCCGGCCCTTCTCGTTGCTGGTGGATCGAATTCGCAGGTCACGCCTCAACCAGTAACCGCCTTAAATTCTCTTCAGAGATACGACTACTATCCGGTGGGAAGTGCTACATTTCAAACAGGACCCGTTTTGCCCACGACGACGGCTTTCGCTGCGATGGAAATTTCTTATGATTTACGTAAAGCCTATATCTTCGGCGGAGAGAGTTCGCTTAATATTCCTACGAGCCTTGTTTATTGGATCGATCTAACGAACCCGATCGGTGGTCCTTGGACTGCTATCTCAGCTTCCATGCCTGTAGCTCGGTTTGGTCATAGAGCGGTTATCATTAGCAGGTGATTTGTATGCGATATTTTCTTACTCTACTTATACTTCTACTGATAGCTTTCGCCCCTTCTCTGGCTCAATCCTCGGAAGAAGTTTATATCCAAATTAAAGGACTCGTAGATTCTTCGCAGTGGGATAAAGCTCAAACCGAATTGGATCGAGTCCTTTCTAGAAACCCGAACGATGCAACGTTGCAGTTATACCAAAATTTCGTTTGGATCGGAAAAGCGGATCTTGCCTATTCAAATCGTAAATTTCTAACTGCATATGGATATTATGAGAAAGTATTCAAAGCTTGGCCGAGCCATCCAGGAGTTCGGAATCGGTATTTGGAATTAAGGGCTAAGGAAGATTTGAAGGATCTTCAAGAAGAACCGAAAACTACGGCAATTGTAAAGGAGGAGAGAGGCGTGAAAATTCCCCCGCAGAATCCTACAGGTAGCGGATCTTCGAAGGCTGTCTTTATTTTTGATCCAAGTTTGCAGGAAACTTCGGCAAGAGTAAAGTTCGAATATGACAAACTTTTGAAGTCGATTGAGGAAGCGAAGAAGAACGTTGTCACGAAAAACAATATTCAAGTTACAGAAAGTTTTAATCCTAAATTCCTATGGCTTGGGATCGCTGGACTCAGTATCCTAAGTTTAATAAATACATTCTTATTAATCCGGAAGTAGTCTTTAAATGAAACTCTTCCTGATAAATTTACAAAACGTTTTCTTTGTAACCATCTTAGCCATTTTCCTTTTGCCAATAAAAAATATAATGTTAGATGAGATAAGCGATAAAAATGAATATTGATACTGAAATAGTCTTAAAGTATACCGATCTCACTAAAATCTTAGAAGATATTGAAAAATTACAAACGAATTATTTCTTCTATACGCATGGAATCGTAATGCCAGCACATGACCAGGCAACTGCCATTGAATATTACTCGAAGACTGGTATCAATATAGTTCCAGAATGGTTTATTTTGGAAAAATTTATTTTTTTTGTTCAAAATAGTATTATTGAAGGTGAATTTGCTATAAAGAACAGTTTCATTGATGATTTTGATTTATTCGTTAGAAATGAAGAAGTAGCTATCCTAGAGAAAATGATCGCCAGCAGTAATGTCTGGAATATCGATAATACGTTTTCGAATCTAGATATTAAGTGGGATATCGCCTACATAGTCTTAGACTTTTTACGTTGTTTAAGTGGAAAAGATCGAAATAAAACAATTAATGAAATATATAAAAGAAATGCACCGCGAATAAGAACAATAGAAGAAAACAAAAAATTAACTGAGGAAGGATTTCTATATATAATTTCAAATTCAAAATATTTCAAAATTGGAGTTACTAGGGATCTTAATAGCAGATTCCAAACACTTAAGAGTGCCTCCTCTGTCGAACTACAAATTGTTCACTCAGAAAAAATAAATGGGTATCGTCTTTTAGAAAAGGAAATTCATAAAACATTTTCCGATAAGCGAGTATCACGAGAGTGGTTCGATCTTACCGACAAAGATATAGACGATATAAAATTGTTGATTAAAAACTGGATAGACCGTTCAAGTAACACTAACAAAGAAGCGACTTGCAGCTCTAACACGAAATCTGATTACTTTTGGGCTAAGTATATCTTTAGTTCTACTGATGACGCCTGATCATACCATAATGAGTTAGAAAACTTCAACCATTTGCGCTTTCTAGTGGGGTTCAGCAATTATGTGTAAAAGACGTAGTTACGTTTTTGGAGACACTTTTTAAGCAATTCATTCTTCAAATTCCGTATGACTCGGGCTTTCCGATTCGTATCGAAAGCAAACAAAGCAGGAAGCAGAAAATTTTGACGATTAACCAATCCGGAAAACGGAAGCTATATTTAGCGTCTCTTAAAATAGCAAATGAAAAACGATAGGAATTATAGTAAACTTAACCAACACCACCTCGATAAAAAAAGGGGGGTAGTCAAAACGCCCTTAAACAACAGACTGGGAGATAAACTAAACCTAAGTTCCTGGACTGAAAGTAGAATGCCGGAGTATCTTTGGCTAGGATTAATTCTCGCAAACTTAGGCAGGCACGAGGGATTAAACAAAACAACCGAAATCCTTTTCGATATTTCAAAATCTAACATCGCTCTGACAGGGCCGAAACTATCTTCCATTCTCCAACTTTCTATTGAAGAACAAGAGATTGTTTACAATATAATTCTCAACCATGTTGATGCCAAATTGATAGCTCCTTTAACAATATTATATAGAAACGATGAACACCAGACCTTCAATAAATACTTTTATGTACCCGAACTCACCTTCGAATACAGACTTCAAGTTCTTTCCAATTCAATAAACCTTTTCTCCCCCCATCAATCTAACGAAGCTACTGATTTACGCTTCTTGGCCATTTGTCTTCATATTTTCAACAAGAGAATTCAGATATCGATGGATTCTCGAATTACAACACAAGCCCTCCAAGAATATAGTAGAACTCATCATGATGACGAGAAAATGAGAAGCTATCGACCTGTCATACGGAGCATGGAAGGAATTACAGCAACAGACATAGATAAAAAATTTAGCAAAAAATTTTGGAGGGATATTGGTATGATGACTCCTTGTAAGCCAATGCAATTCAAATTTGATTTAAATTCAGATGACTATGAGTCTTTCGTTAGTAATTCAAAGAGATTATTGGAATATATTTTTCTGACAAATAAGGAAAAATCCCTTTTAGATGAAAAATTTGATGTCCTTATAGGATCGGCCAGTTATTCATTAAAAATACTAAATGAAATTGCCACTAAGTCTCTTGGAGACTGCATATTAGGAAGACATGGAACTCGTACAATTTTAGAAATTTATATAATTTTAAAGTATCTAATCAAAAAAGAATCAGAAATTCCGAATATCTGGGCTGATTACAAGCTATACGGTATTAGTAAATACAAACTCCTTCTACTGAAGGCCCGTGAAAGCGATTCAACAAACACGTCTCATTTTATACTTCCAATCGTCGAGGCATTAGTCAACGAAATTAAATGGGAAGAGTTTATTGATATTGATTTAAAATATTTCGATAAACTTGGAATAAGGGAAAAAAGCGTAGAAGTTGGAGAAAAAGAGCTATACGATTTATTATACGACTATGATTCAAATTTCTCTCACGGCCTATGGGGAGCCATTAGAGAAAGCTCAATGTTAATTTGTGACAACTCAGATCATCGGTATCACACAGTTCCAGATTTCAATTTAAACCAAAATCTTTCGGATGTAAAATCAGATATTCTAATGTTGACCAAAAAAGTCCTTTTTCTAATTGTCGAAAACTATGAAACACCAGAAGCTTTAACAAAATTTCTACAATAGTCCCAATGAATGAAAACTTGTTAATTAATACTAGAAAATCTCAAGAATGCTATTATCAAATATTGAAGAGACATGAGAACACTATTTTAAGTGAAGATCCGGGCCTTAAGCAAATCGCACAAATAATTGATGAAATTAATTTCTTTTGGTTAGAACAGTACCAAATAATTGAATTTGAATTAGAACGGTTAACAAAAAACTTTAAATGTTTCCTGCTCTCTGGTGCTGTTTATCTAGGAAATTTAAACGCCGAGCATTTTTATTTTAAATCTTTAGGTGATTATCACTTAATCTCAGAGCCATTTCTCAAAATTAACACTTACTTTAGAATGCCAGATGATAAAGACAAAAATCACCCATCAAAGGAATATTTTAAAAAGGTTTATATAGATGTTATAAATATATTAGAAAATTTTAAAGATCACTTCTACATTTTGCCGATAAAAATCATAGCATATGGCGACCAAAGTGAGCAATTCTCGAGATTGCAAGAATTATTCTTAAATATCATCAGTGCCTCTTTTGGGAAAGAATTCATAAGTGAAGAAACTTTTTGCGAAGAATTTTCAAACTTTGAAGAAATTGAAAAAAATATGCCGCTCCATTTTAAAGAGGCTTTAATTTTTGACACTTTGACAAGCCCGGACGCGCCTCTAAGGGAGAAAATCTTAAACTATTTAGGCCACCAGATGGGAACGTCGCATATACTCAAAAGCAACTCCGAACCAAAATTATTTCTTTTCGCATCCTTCGCATTGATTTCGCAAATGCTCGAAATTCTATTGACCTGTTCGTTGTTGAACTTGAATCCTTATATAAGACACCCTATTACATTTAACTATCTAATCACTTTCAGAGAGAATTTTGCAGATGATGAAGAGGTTAGAGAAATAATTGAAAATGCCATTCTTTCCTTTATCTTAACGAAAGCCATTAACAAAGAAAGGTTTTTGAATATCGATTTTTCAGAATACTGTAATCTAATGCAAAAAAAAGAGATGCTTGTATCCTTACGGAATGAATTCAAACGCAATGGAATCGATATATTCGCTTGCGAATTTAGAAAAATAGAAGGAGTAATTTTAGAAACTTTCAGTTCTATTGAACTGTAGTAAAATATATCGCAATATTAATTCATTCTATCCTTTAGCTTTGTTAGGTACTATACGTTAATTTGATAACGTTCTAAATTTTTTGCGTTTTTGGAAAGGCTCTCCTAACCGATTGAGATTGTGACCAAACAATTTAATAAGATAACGTCTTGAAAGTTTCCCGCAACTAGAATACTATACTTTCGAAGAACTGAACTTTAATATTTTTCGTCCCCGAATGAATCCTCAATAATTAAAATCGAACTTTCCTCTACTATAATTTTTAAGTGGGATAGTGTCATGACAAAATAGCTCTAGCCTAGTTGCGTTTTACAGAATCACTATTTAGGCTAACGAATTCTTAGAATTATTCATTAGCCAATTAACTAAAATTATCTTTAATATTCTTGAAAGTTTCCATTCCTCTCTCCTGCTTGAATTACTAACCGGATCAAATCGAAAATAACCCGGAGCTTCGTCGCTTGGCTGCAACCTAGCACCGTGGGCAATCTTACTTCGTATACTCCAAATTTCGCTGAATTCTTTATTAGTAAGCCAGTTTGCATTCTCTTTAAGCATTTTTCTTATATCAGAACTTCTCGATGAATAAAATTTCTTGCCACATTCAGAACAATTTTGTTCCACAACTTCGGGCGGCACCAAACTCTCGAGCGCATTGACTAAACTTTGATAATACAACGACCGTGAGTTTAAATAGACAAAATGTGCAATATTCACCCAATAAGATGCTCGAATAAATCTCTCTTTATTGCCCGAAGAAAGTGCATAGTATGCATTAACGAGATCCAAGAAATTGCTTGGTAACTTAAACTCCCACTCTTCCAAACGCAATCCTATTTGATTATAATAATCTTCATACGGGACTAAGGGAACTTCCCCGATTTGGGGGATAGAAGGTTCTTCGATTAATGAGTATCCTATTCGTCGATACTCGGGGATCGGTTTACCGATCTCAGGGAAGCTTAATGTCCATTCTTGTCTATCAAATTCAGGATAAAATTTCAAACTATCTCGAATAAGTGCATTAAGTAAAAATCTTATTTCGTATTGTATAAATCGTATACGATGCGTATTCAAAGCTTCAATAGGTGAGCCCTCAAATTTAACTCTAACGGCAAAGGGCCAGTCTCCAAAAAAATTTTTAGGCGTAACATTCGGTTCCGTAATCGGGAACAGAACGAAATGCTCAGATTCAAAACAACCTTTTAATGGCAATTGGGAAAAGAGAATAAAGTCTTCTTCTCTGGCAACTTTCTGATTTCGAAAATGATTAAAATCTAAAAGAGTTTGATCTAAATTTTCTTCTTTTCCTTCATACTCTAATTTTGAAATAAATCTATATTTATCATAATGAAGCTTAAAGAGACCCCGCTTGATAACATTCTTATCAACCTGAAATGCCGCAGGAAATATTGTTTCCAAATAGATTGCAAATTCCTCACCGATATGTTGATCCGGGAAAGGCATCGACCTCATTATTGTCATATTAATCTAATGTCTATCCGAATGCATTTCCGTGTCCACTTAATCGGGGAACTCCACAAAGACCCGAAAATATAGCATTCTGAGAAAGCTCTTGCCTACCTATTTTTTCACAAATTTAGCTCATAAGGAATATTCACATTGGTATAAAAACCTTTCTCAGTTCCGAAAATTTACGAAAATCAGAACTTGAAGGTTTTCTAATGTAATTTAGACCGCTTCAGAAACGCCCAAATAAAATTTCACGTTAGTCGCATTCATTTCAACAAATTTTACTTTGCGATTTGCCCTTATGCTACATATTAGTTTAGGATAAGAGTAAACAAAATGCAAACTCTTGCAAAAAACGTTATAGACCTGAAATTAGCAAGAAGGAAGAAAAATCTTACTTCAAAAAACGGTAAATCTCATCTTTCGATGGTAGGTAAAGGCTTTGCCGATCATACCATGATTGAGCTGAGCAATCGATTTTCAGTTCCTAGAACCGAAGAAGAATATCGTAATCGGGCGTTATTTTTACTCATGAGTAAAACAGGACTACGAGCGAAAGAGATCGTATCCTTAAGATTCTCTCAATTACTCGAAGCTCCGACGGGCGAAACTCTAATTTCCTATATTCGTAAAGGAGGAAAGATTTCCTACGCAGTAATAGACGATACGACATTCCAATCGCTTCGAGAATATCATTCAGCTTTCCAATTAAAATCGGACTTCTTTTTCCTATCCAGACCTAAAAGGAACCAATCAACTCGAAATCCGCTCTCAACTCGCGGCCTACAAAAAATAGTCAATTCCTGGAATGTGTTTACTTGTTCAGGAAAACTTGCTCACCCGCATGCCATGAGACATACGGTCGGACATAGATTGTTAAAAACTGTAGGCTCTATCGGCTGCCAAAAAGTTCTACAACATTCTTCTCCAGTCACCAGTTCCCTTTTTTACACTCCGCCCTACTTTGACGGTTCTAAGTATCTTTCCTGGGGCCTCTGAAGATGCACCGATAGAAGTCTTCGAGTTCATCTATGCGTACGGAGATTATCAATAAATAAAACTTAAGAGGAACTTATGAAAGAAGAAATCGAAAAGGAAGAACCTTGGAAAGAGATGGATGCAGAAGGAATCATCACTTTCAAACGTATCTTAAGCATACTCTATTCATACTACAATATGATCTGGGAACCGAAAAGTATTAGCGAAACTTGGGAATTCCGCAAGGAGTTAATTATCGCCCCTAATGCAAGAGTGTTCGTAAAGAAGTTCGGAGAATATGAATATCTAATCCGAGGAGAAATTGCCGACGGAAAAAATATTAAGACCGACGAATGGATTCACATAGACGGGATACAAGAAGAACGGGATGGATTTTCGGACTCTAAAAATCTTACTAACCCAGTCTTTAACATTCCGTGTCTTACGGATATTTATCTGAACCATTCAAAAGTAGCTGAAATTGATAATCCTTGAAGAAAAAGGCAATCCATTCCGATTAGCTATACTGTCGACTCATTTGTTACTCTCCTGTTATTTAACTCTTCAAAAAGAAAATTACCTTCATTGGTCTTCCTACTAGTAGTGTTGGTTCTTTTTCCAAAATTCGAATTCGAGCTAATGAATTAGTAGTAACTTGGAATTAAAGACATAAATTCCGAGAAAGTTGATATACGAATGTTTCATTTCAGCAACCTATCTCAATACTACAGTTTAGATTCCGAATATTCTAATTTCTTAATAATTTTCTACTTGACATTTTTAAAATTTAGTGCATAATTCAGGGGAAATAATTAGAATTATCGCTTTTCTTTAATATATCCTCTCTACCCCCCCCCTACATTCCGTTCAAATTAGCTTTTCCCAAAATCCTGTAATTTTTTTTGCTCTCGAGAATTATTTTTTAACTGACCCCAAGTAACCATCGATTCGTATCCCGTCTAACATTCGTGCCTGCTATCCGACGTACTGGAAAATAAAATGATAAAACTTGCAACATGTGTCAGAACAAAAGGATCGAAAATTTCAACAGATGGACTTCACAATAATAAAACCTAAACAAATCTATAGAAGAAAAATTACAATCGCGCCTGCAATTAACGATTCGAGAATCTCCTATTTCTCGAGCACACTCAAACATCACTCCATACTTTCAGGTGAGCTATTCCTCTCTTCCCTACCAGTTGGACTGTATATTACTAATACGATCCGGAGAATTCATTTCTTTAGCTTTAAACGCCGCTTACTTGACAAGCCATACACTAACCACCTCCGTTTATAACAATAACGTAAAACAATAACGTAAAACTTAAGATTTTATAAAACGTTTTCCTTACTATAACTATATGTGCCCAATTAAAGGATTAAAATACTATGTTAAATAGCTCTATTTATAAAGTTAAAGAAAAGAATAATATATTACCCGTTACTTTCTACAAATCTAATGATACGTTTAGCTCTGTTGGAATAGATTCCTTAACTCTCTATTGCGATAATTCTAATGTCGAGTTACTAAGCCATCATAATATGATGTTTAGAAAAAGAGCGACTGAGATGATAAGAAAAGGGGATAAAAGCCAAGGTATAAAATTGGAGTTCGTGAATAACATCTTCGTCTCTAAAAGTAAATATAATTCGAATGAGGCGAAAGTCTATTTCAAGTTCTCTATCCCTAAACTATTCAATGAGACTAATTTGGTTCCTTATCCTGTAATCAACCATGAAAGATTAATAGAGATAGTTAACTCTAAGTTAGAAGGAACTGGAATAAGGATAAAAGGTCCGTCGAAAATGATGATTTCCCGAATTGAGATATTCTGTAACCTCAGCTTATCGCAAAGCTACGATTCTTATTTCGGCCTATTCGATTTCCCTTCCCCTGTTAAGAAGAAAAAGAAATATTTCAAAAATACCCTCTACTACAAGAATAAGTCTGAATCTATTTCGATCTACGATAAGGCAAAAGAACTGAGGGAAAAGAAAAAGCCTATTAGAACAAGCCGCGTATACAACCCGACGGAAGAGGAAAATTCCAAAAATATAACCAAGAATGATAATATAGCTCGCCTTGAACTTACAATCAAAGGCGCTCGAATTGTCAAAAATAAGCTTGGATCTAAATATTTGCACGATCTCTCGCAGGACTCTATCAACGGCTATTTTAAAAAGAATACCGCAACGTTTTTCTCCTCTTTCCTAAAAATCAATAGGCCAATTCCGATTTCTAAAAATGAAACCCCGGCTCTTCTTGAATATTTTTCTACCGAAAAAGATCCCCTAAAGGAAATCGTTTTAATGAACCAATATAAAGATTTTGAAGAACGACTTAATAGTCCCGTTGTACTCGAAAAATATAGAGAAGTCCTAAGGAAACAAGGCAAGCCGGAAGAGAAAATCGAATCTTTGATAAATAAACATATCAAACTCGGAAAGAAATACTCGAATGAAATGAAATTATTCTCTATTCTAAAAAATGAGTCTCAACTCAAAAGGCTGAAGGAAATATTTTCTATTTTAAATTTCGAATTTGCAATACCGCAATATTCTCCCCTTTCTTCATCCCTTGATAATGAACCTCTATCTACAAGCGTAGTCAATACGAAGAATATAAGCCCATCTGAGAATTATTTCAATCATATGAGACCCGCAGAAACGCTGAGACTGAACCCATATTTTCCCGAAGTCCCGGATAGTATAAAGGAAAATGTTGGTCTTTATCTAGAGGCCGGGATTTTAGCAGTCGATCTAGTAAATGACGATAATTTCATACAAAATCTTGAGACTAATGAGAAAATTGATTTAGTAGGTTATTCATTCAACATTGGAGGCTTCTTTGAGTATAAATTAATACCTACCGAAAAGAAATTCATTCTGTTTGATTCCATTCTTCAAGACAAATTTGAAAATGGCAAAATTAATGTAGATAGCGATTATTTTCCGCCCCTTTTAAAACGAAATTCTATTTCATTAAATGCGATTAATCACTTTGAAGCGTATCTAAAAGATAATTCGTCCTCCTTTCCCCAGATTCTCTTCTCAAATGTGATCTTGTTTTTGGATCAATTTAAGCACCCTGCTAACGGAAAGCTTTGCAAAACGTATAACTTTATTCCCGAGTATGCAGACCGTAAACTTCTAGTTGATATTTTAAAATCTAAATTGAATGGCCTAACTAAGGAAACCCTTGGCTATAGCTTCCTTGATATATTATCTCTATTTAATGCTGATTGCTTCTTAAAGAATAACGATAATGTATATCACAGTAAACGAATATTTTTTTTACAGAGACTACCAATTAAGCCGCTCATACGTCTAATATAAGGTAGTTAGAAATAAGATCCGATTGAATAACTGAAAGAATTTTGAATGTTTAAAAATGGAGTAAATTTGCCAATGTTTAATAGGTCATCGCACGACTTAGCAATGTTAGGAGAAGTAATTGGAAATCGGAATGAGCTAAAAGATTTCATTCGCCAACTTGGAGTACCGGGAAGTTGGACTCTTTGTAAACGGTACGAAAGCCTCGTTTATGACAGTGATAGTGACAATGAGGGTTTCTGTTTTAGGCTGACCAACAACAATAAGTTCATCATTAGCGGAGATAGAAGTTGGGTTTCAGTCTTGAAAGAAATGTTTCTTCAGCCGAACTTACAGGATAAGCTAAAGGATTTGATATCCTTTGATCCCGATATCGAAAAAGAACCAATTTGCAATCCTGAGGAAGAAAAGGCGGAAGATCCTATTGAAGACTTCTTTAAACTACCTCCTCCACAGAAATCAAAGGTAACTCATAAACGATATAATCGCAAACCCCCAAGGTCTGTTTATGAGGATTGGCTATTCTGAACGGGATATAATCTCGAATTTAAATTCCATGCGTAATCCCGATTATACGATTATGCACGGAATTTCTTAGTTTCAATTTGAATGGCAAGGTAAGTAAGACGAATTTAATAGGAGAACCACTTTATGGACTCTAAATCATTATACAATCACACGTTTGGAAAAGTAAAAGGAAATCTTAACGAGTTTAAGAATTTTATCCTCGCCTATGGAGTTCCGGGGACTTGGGTTAAGCATAAATCCTTCGATCAAATTAAAGTTACTGATCAAATCGGAAAATTTAATTTCAATCTATACAAGAATGGTACTTTCCTGGTTCAAGGCGATGAGGAGTGGGTAAAAATTTTCGTAGAAACCTTCAATAAAGCAACGATGAAAGAAAAACTACGAAAAAATTTCGGCTTTGAGTATGCGGAGAAGACAACTATACAATTTTCTGAAGACGATTTCTTCGACATAGCCGGATAAAATGAAACCCTAATCTGTCGTTTTTGATGCGGCCAATAAAACGAAGATGGAGAAAATTAAGGTGCCTTTCGTAGCTAAAAGTTCATCATTTTTCTGAAGAACTTTCCGGCTTTCGTAGGGGCACCTTTTCCTTGCCCTCTACCTAAGCCCAATATAAAGAAATTATTGGGGTCTTTTATATTCCGGAGATTGGCGAGATTTGGATTTACACAGGTCGGAATTAAGAATCACGAAGAAAAGCTAGTATCTCTTGAGAAAATTCTTAAGAAACAAGATACGAATGAGGAGAAATCTGCGCAAATCGGATTTTATAATAACATCCAAGACCCTTCGATAATTCTTCGGAGGGTTATAGGTGTTTCTCAATAGTTCATCATTTTTCTAAAGAATTTTCCCGGAAGGGTATTAGCTCCTCTTCCATCGCTACCAATCCCTGTGATTATGAAGTTTGACTCAATTTTCTTATTCTGAGTATTCGCGAGATTCGGGTTCTTCTCAGAAGCCATCGTAATTACATGTTTTTCGACCCTTTTGATAACAGTTCTGTTAATTGCTCCCCGACCTGATTTCTCATAGACTAAGAATTGTATAAAGGGCTTATAGTCTCGGTCTCGTTTTACAA
This sequence comes from Leptospira broomii serovar Hurstbridge str. 5399, assembly GCF_000243715.2. Classification (NCBI taxonomy): domain Bacteria; kingdom Pseudomonadati; phylum Spirochaetota; class Leptospiria; order Leptospirales; family Leptospiraceae; genus Leptospira; species Leptospira broomii. The sequence goes on along the minus strand of NZ_AHMO02000008.1, from coordinate 2,235,861 downwards.
TTTCGCCGTTGTAAGTGTTGAGGTTTCTATCAGTAAATACTTCCGAGAAAAAGGATCGGCGAGTTTTCCCAACGTAAATTGGAATCACTCCTCTCGCGATAATCATTCCGAAGATATAGATTCCAATAGCTTCTTTATATTCTTTAGGAACTTTAGCCCAGAAACTCTCCAAATCCTCTTTGGTTATTTGACGACCTCCTTTTAACCGGGAAACGTTAATTGGATATTCTTTAGATGGATTGAATTTTATCTTAGCCATCGTATTTTTAAAGAAGGGAAGTTAACAAATTGCCTTTGCCTACTAGGCTATTACGAGCGTCTCTGGTTTCGTTTCTTTTAGGATCGTAGGTGCCTTTCAGGCTGTTATGGGAATCCCTTAGCTCCAACTTGCCGCCACTAAGCTCTTTTATCTTTCCGAGAAGTTTGTTGTGTTTATCTCTTAATTCTTGCACTGCCATATAGAGCCTTCTTTCATTTGAATCCGTTAAGTTCCGAGTAGTTACTTCTCGATGAAACCCATATCTAGATTATCATCATTGGGAAAATTCCATCCACTCGAAAACAATTGGCTCGCTACAAAATTATAAGATTTTTCTTCTATAGGAAATTCTAAAGGTCCCTTCTTTTGAGTTATTTTAGATAATACCATTCTGTTCTTGAATGGCCTAAAATGTAGATAAATCCCTTCTTCCCCGTCCGCGATTAACCAAACAACTTCGCCACCCTTTTCTTTTATGATAGGAAGAGCCTTAAAACCTGTCTCGGGATTAATTCCTAATATGTAGGATCGGAAGAGATGATAGAACTGACTTTCCGAAGTTTCACCATCCGGGTAATAAACAATAGAATCGAAATATTTCTTAGCAAACGGGTATTTGGAAGATAGAAAGGATTTTACTTTCTGGTCTAGCAGGTTTGATTTTAATGAATTTGCCTCGGAGATTACTTTTTCGGATTTTGCACCTTTTAGGAATGCGAGGATCGCTTTTATGGACTTTTTGTTTATCTTCTTCCAGGCTTCGTTTTCCCCTTTGTCATTCTCTATATTTTCTTTCTCCTTACCTGTATTAGGAAAATATTTAAGAGATTCTGCATGAACTATCGGTGGAATTTCTTCATCAAGTTTATCATAGACACTTTTTTGCTGGTAGATATCCGCTAAATCGCTCCATCCAAATGGAAGCAAATTTTAAATGAGTATAGGAAGCCAAACGACTTTCTTCAGGGTTCCAGAATAAACATTACTTTTATTCTGTTGATTATCGTTTAAAAAATAATGAACTGTTACAGAAGACGAGTTTTCGAAATAGCACGGAATTACTAAGCACGCTGTAAATACACCGAGTAGAAAGTTACTTGGTTCATGCGGGTACGATCTATCTAACTCTATTCCAAATTTAGCCCCCTTATTTTTTTCGAAATAATTATAAAATTCTTTAGAGTCATTATCTATTTGATAAGAAGGGTCCGTTTGCCCAAAGCCTCCATTCCAGCGCCCTGCCCGAGTAGGAGAAATTTGAATCTTTAGTGGAGGCTTGTCGTAGGCGGGAAGAAATTGATAGTTGCTCTTGTAGAAGGTTATACAGTTTGAAAACAATATACTCAAGAGTGCAGAAAATATTAATAATTGAATTCTCATAAATATTACCTTTACACGATTTTCCGTGTAGGCCCAAATTCCGTCTACACGAATTTTCGTGTGTTATATTTGTTTCAAAAAGCACATAATTTTGTGCGTGGAATACGAGGAATTTATTCGGAAGGTTGGACAAAAAATAAAAGAAACCCGTATTTCTCGTGGAATTACTCAAGAAGCGATGGAGGAAGGAGAATACGCTATTTCATATCGAACCGTTCAAGATATAGAGAATGGTCAGTCGCATCCTTCGGTGCGCTCTATTTTTAAACTTTCAAAAAGACTGAAAGTAAAGCCGAAAGATCTATTGGACGTATAATAAAACATTAGACAAGATCTGACACATCCAATAGATCATTCAACGTTTCTTCGACTGAACCTCTTAAGAGTTCACTCAAGTCCTTCTTGAGTTGGATCTCATGAACTTGGATTACTTTCAGATGGCTTTTATCTTCTTCTGCCCTCATGGGGGGTTCTCCTCTTCTTGAAAATTGTTTGGTCACAATCTTAGGTAGGTTAGGAGAGCCTTTCTTTTTATCTCTAAATGTGCGAAAAAATTAGAACGTTATCGCGGGACGTTTTCTGCCTAATAAATCTTTATTAATTCTTAATGGATTCACAAGCTTACTTTCAATATTTATAATTTGCTTAAGGTGAGTCTCATTCATTTCTTTTTTAATTATTTTAGCATATTCATTGATTAAATAATTGCTATCATTCTTCAAATCTATTCAACCGATTTATGTCGCAAATTTCCTTTGTCATCAATATAATAAAATAGAGAACCGATTATAAGATTTATTGGAATTGATTCTTCTGCACCATGGTTAGAAACAACAATATACCCCTTTCCTTCAGATACGTCTCTTTGCAAAATAGAATATGGATTATAGATTAATCCTGAAATATTCTGAAATTTCTCTTTTAAAAACAAGTCGGTAGGAATCTCCGCCCCGCTCACTTTAATTATTCGATTTCTCGGTTCATGATTTACAAGATATCTTTCCGGGCCATCAAGTGGAACTGAATAGTATGAATTTCCAATTGGATAGACAGATTTTACAATATCGGGTATTCCTGTGTGAATATCCGATAAGCTTTGCAAGGCTCCTCCAATCGCGATAATACGAATTGAATTGGCGGGAATAAGTTTTTTCTCCGACCACTTCTCAAATTGCTTTCCTTTTTCTACGATCGCACCAGTATATTTTAGTATTTTATCTTCTTCATGGGAAGAATAGTAAGCGTTTCCTCGGCCTCCTTTTTCCCAGTTTTCAACTAACATACATTCTATTAAAAATGTTTTTCCATCTTTCTTACATATTATATCGGGACCTTCTAATCCTCCTCGTTGAAGTTCATATCCTTGATATTTCAGAAGATGCATTAGTTGAATCTCCCATAGAAACGAATGAATCTGATCCAAGGATTGATTGGCGATCTTATTTTCGGAATCCGGTAGGTAATCGAAAACATTCTCTATTAGAGATAAAAGAAGTTCTCTATTGTCATAGTAGGCAGGAAACTTAATAGAGAACTCTTTCGAATTGAATAATGTCCTGATTAAATTCATTTCCTACTTATATCCGATATACCAGGGACAATTTATTAGTCCGTACTAATCCAAATACTCCTCTCTAGTATCTCATCTTCAATGTCCGAGAATTCGATAAACTCGGACATAAGATTCCGTCACGCTCCCCTGAAATTCAACAATATTTTTCCTGACAGTTCAATCTATATAGTATATTTTGAAGAGGATATTCAACTTGGGTTATTCAGCAAAAATAATCGATATCAATTCTAAAAAACGAAATCGAGATAGGGGTCCAAGAGATCCTCATTCGACGACTTCAGCTTTTGGTAAAAGTCTTACAGATGTAGCAATGACTGAGCTAACCCGTCGCTTTTCTAAGCCCGTAACGGGAGAGGATTACCGGAATCGCGCCCTCTTTCTCTTAAAGAGTAAAACTGCATTGAGGCTAAAGAAACTGTATCACTTCAATTTTCTAGGATCCTAAGTTCACCCAGTGGAGAAACATTGATCGAGTATACAGCTAAAGGCGGTAAAACAAAATACGCAGTTCTTACGAATGAAATACTGAAAGCAATTAAGAAGTATCACAAGATTATAGAAATTAAATCCGATTACTTTTTCCTTTCAAGACCTAAGAGAAACCAAACCTCCCGAACTCTTTTAACTACTAGAAGCTTACAAAGGATCGTTAACTCTTGGAATGAGAAAACTTGCCAAGGGAAGTTAGTTCATCCTCATGCAATTCGGCACTCGGTGGGGCAAAGGCTTCTGGAGAAAGCGGGATCTATAGCTGCTCAAAAAGCCTTAGATCCTTCCTCTCCAATTACGACCGCTAAGTTTTACGCTCAACCTTATTTCGACGGACCTGCCCATTTAACTTGGGATTAATTTTTTCTAAGCTTCTGCTGCGTGACATGCAAATAAACACCTGGAAAGCAATCGATCCGATAGGAATCGAGAAATTTAAAAAGATCCTCGAATCTCTAATTATCTATTATGAAACAGCTTTAGGAAAGAAAGATGATCTTTAAGGAGATTTCAATATTCATAGTCCGATTCGAATCCATGAAATCTTATATTGTTAATTTCTTTCCTTACTCTTTCTTCCTCCTTTTTCTTTTGTATTAACCGTTCATATATTGACTCAGCACGGATAGACCAGTCAGATATCGCACCATTATAGCTTCGCTTTAATTGCGAAATTAATGTTAATCTTTTTTGCATGCAGTCGGATAAGTTCTCATCTTTCAATTTCAAACAATAATAGGAATTAAAAAACTTTGTATATTTATTTAACAAAATAACCGGATCTGGCGCTAATTCTAAGAGAGATAAAGAAAGGTTAGTCCATCGTAATTCTTTCTTATCTTCATTCATAGTATACGGACAAATTAATTCAGCAAGAATCAAGACCCTCACTGATACATTTACCGAACACCAATCGAGTAACTGCTGCGGATCAATTGAAGAAAAGGGATTATTAATCCAAGGACGAAGAAAATATCGATGCATTCTTTCGTTAAGTATTTGATTTTCGTTTGCAAAATTCTGAATGAATATTACTGGATGTTTTTCTGCTATGAGTCTTAGAGTTCGATCGCAATATTCGTATGAAACTTTCTTTTTCAATAAGGCCATGAAAATTCTTTTGCATAGCATATCTGCTATTTCTTGGGCATTCTTGCCAGATAAACTGTATTCAACTATTGTTGTAAAAGCACATTTGTCAAATTCATGCTTGTCTTCAAATTTGATTTTTACTAACAAGATTTCACCGATCATTCTCAATTGCGGGTCAGCATTGAGTTGTTCATTTTTCATCAAACTAGTATAAATATCTATAGCTACAGCCAATCCTTTCTGTAAATCCGATATTTTTAATATTAAATCTGAAATTGCATTTATATTGGAAATTGGATCTCCTATTTTTTCCTTTAAGCCTAACAAACTTTCAGGGCGAACATTCCCTGTATCAAGAAAAGCCTTCAGACGTTTTACTCCATTTTCATCTAAAGAAATTGCAAATTGTAAAAAAGGATATATATCGTAAGACCATTTTGTGGATAAAAATTCGTCTAAGATCGAATTCACTAATGGGAGGTTATTCTTAGATAAACAATGTAAAAAGCCACAAAGAACCTCAAATTTAGCTCTTTTGCGGATAGCAAACCATTTGCATAGTAACTTCCAGGTTACAATAGGATTCAAACAACCGTTCGCAACTCCTATTCCAAAATGATAGAGTTCGAAATCATTTCTCGTACTTAGTCGAGACAAAAATTGTTTAAGAATTCTCTCCTCGGCACTTGCCAATCTTCCAATCGTTTCAGCCTGTTGGTCGAAGAATTTTTTTTCATTCACGTTTAGGAATAATCTTTTATCTGAAGGCAGGAAGATCTGAATTTGATCGGCTAAGTTGACAGGTCGTAAAGAAATTTCAAGCTTCAGTAACCGAGTAAAACTTTCCGTAGGTATTTCATTCCTACTTTTGCCTAACATACTATAAACTGAAATCCAAATATCACTCCAAAACAGTATATTACTTATTTTTATTATTTCAAATTCCATTTCCTCGCCGATGAGCCCTTCATTCCAAAGGTCTTCAAATCGGCAGGCCAGAGTCTTTTTAACTTTCTCGCTTATCAAAAGAGTGCTTTTGGCAATTAAGATAGCAAAATCTAAGAATAATTTATACCAAAATTCTACATCATCTCGATTCTTCGGAGAATAGCCGTAATCTCTTACTCTAGCCCCGAAGCCGAAATGCGAATGAAGATTGGCTGAATTCCCCGTCATTAGTGCTCTTGACAACAATGAATTACCAATATAATGATCGCCAAAGTCATTCGTGGAGAACAGCCTCTTTATGAAATTAAGTTTTTGTATCGGATGAGCATGTGTACCGGAGTATTCCAAATAAAATAAAGAATCCAAAAAAGTGGATGCATTACCTCCTTCTCCAAAGTGGTCATCTTCGATTAAAGTAAATCTATAAAGTAAGTAAGCGCATCGCTCAAACAATTCCGAATCGTACGCGATCGATTTCAAAAGATCCAGAAGTCTATAAAATCGGTATGGCAAGGTAGATAGGTAATTATATTCTAATTTTTCGCTTGCCATCTCCTCTATCGCTTCAAGTGTCAAACTTGGAGCAATAGGCGCAATATTGATTAGTATTTCAAGTTTTAGACTATTTAAACGACTTAAACTATTTAATGGATAAAAAAAACCATTTGGCGAGAACCATTTTTTAACGATCGCAAAAGCAATTTCACTTTCGTGTAAATAATTTAGCCTCCTAGAGAAGGATATTAAAAGTCTTTTGGAGCCTCCATTTTCGAAGACTTCTAATAGATATTCAACCGGAATTGACTCTAACGCCCTAAGCGCTAATTTGTTTGCTATTGCTTGGGGTAAGACCGCTTTCCATATATTGCGCTGCTGAATTAAATCTCTCCTTTTAAGCTCCGCAATATCTTCAAACAATTCGTTAACCGACTTATTGGCTAGTTTACTCAATAATGCTAATTCAATATTCTTCTGTTTTGCTGTTCTGGAATCAAAAGAATATACGAGAGAGCAAACTTCTGCTGATTTCAATAAATTCGAATTTCTGTGGTTGCGTTGATAAAAAAGACGTTCGAATAAGTTCTCATCGCTAAGTTCAGCAATTTTATCTTTATCAATTGTTTTTGCAAGAGCAATAGCCATACGAGCATTTCCGCCCGAAAACTCAGCTATGTTTCGAATATTTACTGGATTAATATAAACGAATCGATTAGATAGAAGTTTCTCGATTAGATTTACGGAAACTGGTTCTAGCTTATAGACATCCGTATCTTCCGGGAGATCTTCCCTTATATCATATTCGACAGTTATTAAACTTCCAAGAATTTCTAGCGCAGCGAAATTTGAGGCAAGTTTCTTATGTAGATCAGAGGGACAGTTATCGATGATCAATATAAACGGAAGCTTAAATGAAATTAATTGATTGAGAAACTGCAACGGAGTCGGCTCCGGCTCGTCACCTAAATCTGTATAGTATACTTGCAATCGATTTAAAGGTCTCGCTCCAATTCGCTCATCAAATAATGCCGTAAGTAAGCGAGTTTTCCCTACACCGGACAAACCGGCAAGGCGTAGCGTTGAACGCGGTGTAATTAATAGTTTTCGTATACTATTAATTCCCTCTATAGCTGTCATTTCAATTCGATTAGAATAATTAATTCTAATCCTATCATCTATAAGAAATTCTTCGTCGATTCCTCCCGGTGAGTTTGACCAATTATCAAATGGCTTCCAACCCTGCATTGGCCGACCCATTTTATTTCTAACCCAAAGGACTATAGAAGGATGAGAACGAACCCAACTAGCAAGACGACCTTGGTCATAAAAATCGAGTTTTAAGTTTTCGTAGAATTCTAGTCCCGATACCGTATCATGCATTTCTGTTAAACGTTTTTTTAAATCAGAATCAGTCAAAAAATCTGACCCGCTAACTATTATATAGGCGCCACTCTCTTTAGCTAATTCTTTGATTGATTCTCTAAGAATTCCCGTAGAGGACATTTCCTTTTTAATTGATGAGGGAGGCATTTTCGATTTCTTTATTTGAAAACAAGTTGCTTGTCTCGGGATGTATTCATTAGTGAAATTTTCTAATAAAATATTTGTTCTGACGTCGATTCCACCATCTGGAGAGTTCTGCTTACCTCCCCAAGTAATTCCGACGGTTGAAATGCCTCTCTGAAGCATCTCAGCTTCACAAAGTAAACCGACTAACTCTCGAAGGTCTTCGCCATTCAGAAATCCGATGTCTTTACTAGTAATCTCTAACATATCAAGCACTCTAACGTAGTTACAATCATGAAGCTGCTAATTCCTTTTTCTCATTGCTTTTCGAATAAAAAGATAATACTATGAATTTCTTTAATCTTTGACTCATTTTTTAATGCTTAGATCATATATTATAAAGTGTTAGCCGGATGAAAGCTCATCAAACGAATATCATAAATTATTGCCACTTCGAATTGGCTAAATAATCGTATTAATCTATATAGCATATCAGCAGTACCGAATTGGTCGTTTTCTAGAATAGAAATAATCTCATCCATAACGAGAATAGGTTGATCTATCCTGATTGCAGTTACCCACCATTTTCTTCTCGACCAAATTCCGAAAAAAGGGAAAACCGTCCTTTTAGGGAACATTCATGCAAATTTCAAACATTATCAATCCTGCAAGTACTCTACAAAAAAACCGTCTTTTTAACGAATCTCCGACAATTTCCCTAAATTGGTCTGAAATCTCTATATCCCTTAGGTCGAATCCGAACTGCAGGCCCTTTTTCCGCGAAATCCAACCAAAAGAGACTAAGAAAAACCTTTGCAAATCCCTATCTCTAAATTCACCTAACAGTAATTATACTAATTCTAAGCAAAGCCTCCCCTCTATTACACATATCCGCAGAAACAATTCAGGAATCAACATCCCATACTTCACAGCAACCACCAAGAAAATCCTAAATGACTTTTACCCCAAGCATTGCCCGACTCCTGAATGTAAGGGAAGAATTTTAGATAAGGAAATCTCCACTCGACCTGACTTAATACGGTGCCCTCAATGTCGCCATTTAACTTCTCGTCTAAGTTATACACCCCTTCATCACTTCAAACTTCCTATATGGATGTTCGGATACGTTCTCTATGAATCTCTTCTTCAATACCCTAAGGTACTCACCGCAACTGAGATCAGTAAAAGGCTAAAAATAGGATATAAAGCAGCAAGCCTACTCAAGAGAAGATTCCAACTCTTCTCCTCTCAACAGCTACCTAAATATAAAAACCTCACCTACGAAGCCTTAAAGAATGAATTCCAAGACTTCTTACTACCTCCTAATGAGAATACTGACATTTCCAACAAAATGGCTAATAGGCCGTATACATGCGTAGATACAGCCGTTTTATACTCTGCTGGAGAAAGAGCAAATCAAGGTAGGAAACGATATAGTCATAGAGGACAAACCTCTTCTATCTATCTTTCTGAAAAACTAGGTGGAAGGCAGGTTGGAACTCTTGTACAAACAATCGCAATTAAACAAGGTCCCGTTTTCTTCACGTCTGTTAGAAATCAAAAAGCTGAAACTCTAGGACCGATCATTAAAGATCATCTACCGACTTCGACTCCCCTATTCACCGATCAAGGATACCCCTGGCTTTGGGGAATCTATAGAAATCATAGAAGCGTAAATCATTCTGCAAGATCTAAGGATAATCGATATAGATGGGCAAGGAATCGCTGGAGTAAGAGTGGGGTTCATAGTCAAGTAGCCGAAGGAAACCATCGAGTTTTAAAAACCGCATTCGCTTCTTATGGGTGGATTCATCCCAAGTATTCAACATTGTATCTGAATGAATTTAGTTTCATTAAAAATGCCGGTGTATTCGGTTTAGATGTGTTGCTTGAGTCGGGAGAAAGTGATAATTCTTATCGGAATAGTCATCCCTTTCCTCCGAGAGCCGGGGGGAGTCTGGGAAAGCGGTTCGGATTGGAGGGAAAGGATAACTATTCATTTAATACTCGGAATCCGAACCGAGGACCACCTTTCCTCCAATCCAGAACCGCTCGCTCCCCCCTCGCTCTAAAATTAGAAAAACTTCAAGTATAGAATTCTTCCCAACAAGCCTACCAAAACACCACAACCCAGCACTCAACACAGACTACTTCACTGAGATAACCAAGAAGATACTCAATGACTTCTATCCGAAACACTGTCCAACACCTGAGTGTAATGAGAGAATCTTAGATAAAGAAATCAGCACAAGACCAGATCTAATTAGATGTCCTCAATGTAGATATTTAATATCAAGACTAAGTTACACTCCTCTACATCACTTTAAACTACCAATATGGATGTTTGGCTACATCCTTTATGAATCACTGCTTCAATATCCAAAGGTAGTAACTGCAACAGAACTAAGTAAGAAATTAAGAATAGGATATAATGCCGCTAGTCTGCTCAAGAGAAGATTCCAACTCTTCTGTTCCGATCAATTACCAAAGTATAAGAAGCTCACCTACGAAGCCTTAAATGATCAGTTCAAAGACTTCCTATTACCTCCAAATGAGAATAGAGACATCACTAAGATCATGGCAAAGAGGCCCTACGTATGCGTAGACACTGCTGTATTATACTCTGCGGGTGAAAGAGCAAGCCAAGGTAGGAAAAGATACAGCCACAGAGGACAAACTTCTTCTATCTATCTTTCAGAAAAGCTTGGTGGGAAACAAATCGGAACTCTGGTTCAGACTATAGCAATCAAACAAGGACCGGTATTCTTCTCTTCTGTCCCTAATCAAAAAGCTGAGACTCTTGGACCTTTAATCAAAGAATATTTGCCTATTACCACTCCACTTTTTACAGATCAAGGCTATCCTTGGCTTTGGGGAATTTACAGGAATCATAGAAGTGTAAATCACTCTGCAAGATCAAAAGATAATAGGTTCAGATTTGCTCGTAATCGTTGGAGTAAGAATGGAGTCCACAATCAAGTAGCAGAAGGAAATCATAGAGTTCTTAAGACGGCCTTTGCATCTTATGGATACATTACTCCAAAGTATTCACAGTTGTATCTGAATGAGTTTTCATTCATTAAAAATGCTAATGTATTCGGACTGGATGTATTAGTTGAGTCGGTTAGTGGTGATGATTCTTGTTTGAGTAGGGATGCTTTTCTCTCTGGTACGAGAGCGACGGAACAAGGAGCGGTTCGGAAGGAGAGGAAAGGATTTGTCCGGAAAATCCAAAGTAAAAGAACTGAAAATTGGCTCCAAATTTCCTTAAGTGAAAACTCATACAAAGTTCAACCGCTTGAATCAGTTCCGAAGATTTTAAGTCACACTGGATATGGAATTCTCAATCCTTTAGATATAATTGAAAAAGAAACCAAAAGGAATAAGAAAGAACTCCTATCATATAACCGATTTTGGCAAGAAAACAATATAAAACGATTCCAAAGAAATCGTGAATTAGAATATCAAAAAATTTCACAGAAGATATGGCACTTCGTTCAGCATGAAAAAACAAAAGGGAATCAATGCTCAGTCAATCAAATTTGCGAAGAGCTAAGTCTTCATAAGCACACAGCTACAACAATACTCAATCGCTGGCTAAAACTAAAGCTGATTGTTCGAAGACGAGTCGGTTACAACTATTATGACCGACGAATTAATTTCTATATTAAGATCTTAAAGAAAGATCTCCCGCTCATCCTATACACGAAGTTTAGAAAGTATAAGAAACCATCAAGCCGGGTTAGCAATAATGAAATCTAACCCCGGAAACAGTAAATATAAATTTGTCGCCAAAGACTTCTATAAGCTATTGGAACTTCAGAACTGGAAATGCTATCTGACCGGTCGGAATCTCGAGCCGGAAAATACGAATGCTGAACATATCATTCCCCTGAGAAAAGGAGGGGAACATAAATTTATCAATATTTGCTTCGTTGTCGAGCCTCTTGCAAAACTCAAACGCTTCTACACTGAAGAAGAAATTATCAATTTAGCTGCAGACATTATTAAATTCAAAGGACTTAAGCATGGGCTTATTATCTCTCAGAAAAAAAAGAAGTAGAAAATCGCACCAAGCACCAAAGAGCTTATTTGAGATAAACATTCCTTATTGGTATGTAAAAAAGATATGTGACACTTTGAATTTCAAAATCGCAGCCGCAGAAAGAGAGCTCAAGGAACTAAAACCTTGGATAGATTGGCATGATTGCTATAAAATCAACTCAAAACATCTTTATCCTAATATTGGGATCAATAATTCAAAATTATTCTTTGATTCACCATATTGGAAATTTAGATCCATTCAAGTTAAGAACATTTTGCAGCAATTTGTTTTTTATCAATTCTCTTTCAAACGAGAAGAATATCTTAAAAAGATTATAGACTCACTCGCCACACGAACTATTGAGCATAAGTTAAATCCCGTCTTCATGCAGGCTGCCAAGATCAAAATTAACAGAATTAACTGTTACGCAAGGGATCTTCGAGATAACGATCGAACTTATAGGCCCCAAAAATGGTATCTATGTGCATCCAAACAAAGGCGACATTTTGATTTCAGTAATTTTATCCATATAGCCAAAGACTACAATAAATGGGACTTAGCATTTCGGCACTGCAAACGAAACCTCAATAACTTTCGAGCTAACCCTTGGGAGCAAACCTACTTCAATGTAATTTCCGGATTACAATTGCTTCGAAAGAACTCAATCAATCAAAAAGGACACTCTACCATTGAAATATAAAAAATTTTCAGATAGACTAAGACAGGCAAGATTGGATTCAAACCTAACGCAAGAAGCAGTTTGCCAAGTGATTAACAAAAGCCCGAACTATATGTCTAAGATAGAGTCGGGGAAAAAACGAATCCCTATGGATATTTTTATTAAACTACTGAAAATTTACAAGAAACCGCCAGAATACTTCTTTACCAACTTGAATGAAGAATAATGAGAAAACAGAATCAGGAAACTATTCAATTTCCGACAGAATCTTTCTAAGTGAACTTGTCCCTGTAAATTTGCGAATTAAAGTAATTAGGAAATTCCTGCGAAATTTTCAATTCAAGGTAATTCGAGTTACAACTTTCAATCTTAGAACAAACATTGGAATGTTTAGAAAGTTTTCTGATAAACCTCGAAGCATAAAAGATTTTTTAGACTCTTCGATCAAAAAAAATGAGCTCGTCTTACTTGAGATCCATAATTTATACAATGTATTTAATCTAAGCGAAATAGAATCCATTGAAATTTTTGGAGATCCAATTGTCCTAAGCCGATTTAAAGAGAATAGATTTTCATCATAGATCTGGAATCACATATAAAGGAGAAAATCCTCCGCCTGGAGTTCTAAAATTCGTAGTCTGCCCTTGGTATAGCCTGCTTGCCAAAAGAAGGATCTCATCTTTATAAATATAGGCTCTTACATCCATTTTCATTTCCACTTGAGTGCCGGAAATAGAAGTCGCTCGTATAGATGGTGGCACAAATTCTTGATAAATATAATTTCCTTTTAAAATTTCTTCAAACTTTCCTTTCGTCAATTTACCGCCATAGTAAGCAGCCTTACTTCCGAAGCCTTCTCTCGGTTTAAAGAAAAAGTTTTTTCTTTTATTCCAGATATCATCTGATTTTTCAGTATTTACAATATCGGATTTTGGAATAGCCCGTTGCAAAACTTTTAAATCCGAATCCGAGGCCCCAGCAGTTTTAAGGAATTCATCATTAGAGAGAATCGTTAAATTTGATTTCTTCGCATAAAGATCATAATCCAAAGGATTCGGCGTAAGAACAACTTCATCCTCTCTCCAAGCTGTATAAATATCCAAATTCGTTCGTTCAGTCAGATGAAAATCAGTTAGCCTATTATAAATAAGATCGATTTGTCGTTTTTTATAATATAACTTTCCATCCTTCATTTGAATCTGCTCTGGAGATAGTATTTCTGAATCAATGCCTTGGGATCGAAATAAATCTCGAAAGAAAATAAATTCTGGATATAAGAATTGATCTTTAGGATTTTCATCTACTATCGCAATCAGTTGAGGAAGTCCAGAACGATGGGCAGTTTTCCATTCTTCAATAAAAATGGATAGGAATTTGTTTTTTAATCTTTCAATCTCTTCAATACTCGGAAGGGCTATGTCCACGGCTTTGCAACATCTAATCTGGGCAGACATAAGCATTAACTGTAAAAAAGCGCCACCAGCATTTGTGTTGATCTCGATCAACTTGGGACCCGATGGAGTCTTATGAAAATCCAAACTTAAAAAGACTCCTCCTTCACTCTCTTTACCTTTCAATAATCTAGGATGGTTCTTTAAGAGTTCCTTTTTTACATTGGGTAACTGAATAGTTCTGCGAATCGAGTGAAGAACTTCTTTCATCTCAGCAACTTCAGAAGAACTTATAAAAGATGGTGTCTCTGAATAAAAATTTTCCCAAAGATTCTTCCTTTCTAACGTTTGAGAGAAAATAGAAAATTCTGTTTCCATAACGCTCTTATCCAGCGTAGAGCAAGAACAGCTTTTATTCAAGAATTCACTAATGGAAGTGTTGGCATTCATTTTAATCCCTGATCTTTAAGAGCCTTGTAAACTGTATTCTTGCCGCTTGTTTTTCTTTCGCTATATCGATCGACGAGGAAATCTGAAAAATCACGAGTCAGATATGTGAATTTCATTAGTTCTTCTAAAACGTCTACGACCCTATCTCGATAAGAAGAAGGTTTCATCGTTCCATCTTCGTTAAACTCGTCAAACGCTTGTGCTACTGAGGATTGGTTCGGAATCGTAATCATTCTCATCCAACGTCCAAGTATTCTCATACTATTTACGGCATTAAAGGACTGACTCCCTCCGGATACTTGCATTACGGCAAGGGTTCTTCCTTGAGTGGGCCTAACAGCATCCAAGGCTAAAGGAATCCAATCGATTTGGTTTTTAAAAACACCGGATAAATTCCCATGAATTTCCGGGCTAGACCAAACATGTCCTTCCGACCAAAGACTTAGGCTTCTTAGCTCCTGCACCTTCGGGTGACTGGCAGAGCGATTGTTATCAAAAACAGGAAGTCCATCTGGATTAAAAATTTTAACTTCTGCCCCGAATTGGGTAAGAATTCTCGCACTTTCTTCAGCGAGCAAACGGCTATAAGAACGCTCCCGAAGGGAGCCATACAGAACTAGAATTTTTGCAGGATGAGCTGAAGAGTATATGGAACTCCTATCTCCCTTTAATTCAAATGCCTGAGCATCTAAATACATATTACTCCCCTAAATTTATCTAAGAATCTATTTCGATACTATTAAAATAATAATCAACATTTAGACAGTGCATAGATTCGAAAGTATATCAATCTGTTGCGACCAGAAAGAATATTGACAAATTTAATCGTAAAAATACGATGAATAATAATGGCTCTAAATAAAAAAGCAGAATTTGAAATTGAAGAGCAAAATCTAGCTCAATTTGCAAAAGCAATCGCGCATCCGGCGAGAATCGCAATTCTAAACACTATAGCAGAACGAAAAGAATGCATATGTGGAGAAATCGTCGAGGTCCTACCTCTTGCTCAAGCCACCGTTTCTCAACATTTACGAGAACTAAAAGAGATTGGGCTAATAACAGGGGAAATAGAAGGAACCAAATCCTGTTACTGTATCAATTGGGAAAATCTAGAAAGATTTCAAGAGAGCTATAAAGAATTCTTTTCCAATATTAAGAAACATAAACCTAGAAGCAAGAAGGACTGTTGTTGATGAAAAAGCCAAATGTTCTCGTATTATGTACCGGAAATAGTTGTAGAAGCCAAATAGCCGAAGGTTGGCTTCGCGTTTATGCAAAAGATAAAGCGGTAATTTACAGCGCCGGAATCGAGACTCATGGAGTGAATCCAAAAGCGATCTTAGTCATGAAAGAAGCCGGGATCGATATATCAAAGCATACCTCGAATCATATTAATGAATATAAAGATGTCGAGTTCGATTACATTATAACTGTATGCGATCATGCCCAAGAGCATTGCCCTTATTTTCCCTCTAAAGCCGAAAGGTTTCACCAAAACTTTCCTGATCCTGCCAAAGCCACCGGCACGGAAGAAGACGTTTTAAATAAATTTAGAGATGTTCGAGAACAAATCAGAAAGTATTCCGAAGAATTCGCGCAAAAACATCTACTTTATAAAACCAATTCCTTTTAGCCTCAAGCTATATTAGGAATTAGATCTTATAAACCGAAAACACCGGATGATAATGGAGAAAATAGCGTGAGCGTACAAAACTGTAACCCTGCGATCAAGAAGAAAGAATTAAGTTTTTTAGATCGATATTTAACTCTATGGATCTTTTTAGCAATGGGGATCGGTGTTGCATTAGGCAACTTCATCCCATATGTTGCTACTTTTATCAATTCATTCTCCAAAGGAACAACAAATATTCCCTTAGCCATCGGATTGATTCTAATGATGTACCCACCTTTAGCAAAGGTTCGTTACGAAAACATGGGGGAAGTATTTAGAAATGTTAAGGTTTTAAGCGCCTCACTTTTACTTAACTGGGTCATTGGTCCTATCCTCATGTTTATTCTCGCTATTACTTTTCTTAACGGACACCCAGAATACATGATCGGTTTAATTCTTATTGGACTTGCTCGTTGCATAGCAATGGTAATTGTTTGGAACGAGCTTGCGGATGGAAGTCGAGAATATGCGGCCGGACTAGTTGCATTAAACAGTATTTTCCAAGTTTTATTATACAGCGTGTATGCTTATGTTTTTATCACGATTCTTCCGCCGCTATTCGGAATCCAAGGATTAGAAGTTTTTATCACTATAGGTCAAATAGCGGAAAGCGTCGGTATATACTTAGGCATCCCCTTCCTTGCAGGAATTATTAGCCGTTATCTATTAATCAAAATTAAGGGTGAGGTTTGGTTTCAGGAAAAATACGTCCCTATAATTTCACCCATTACGCTCGTTGCATTACTGTTTACAATCGTAGTTATGTTTAGTCTAAAAGGACAATTGATTATTCAAATCCCGATGGATGCGGTTTTGATCTCTATTCCTTTGGTGATCTATTTCGTTGTTATGTTCTTAGTTAGTTTTTTTATCGGTAAAATTTCTGGAGCCGATTACTCCCAGAGTGCCTCGGTCGCCTTTACCGCAGCAGGGAATAACTTTGAATTAGCTATTGCAGTCGCGATCGGAGTATTTGGAATTAACAGTGGTCAAGCTTTTGCAGGAGTGATCGGACCCTTAGTAGAAGTCCCTGCTTTAATTTTGCTAGTTAATGCAGCTCAATGGATTCGTAAGAAATATTATTCAACAAATAGTGCTGCGTAACAAACAAATAATTTAAAGAGATTCTCTTGGAGAAAAGTATATAATAAAAACTCCAATTAATGCTACGATAGCCCCGATTAAATCATATTTATTCGGGACAAAATTATCGAATTTCCAAGCCCAGATAAGTGACATTACGATAAAAATGCCTCCGTAAGTTGCGTAGGTCCGTGCAAAATTTGCAGGCTGAAAAGTTGCAATGATTCCATAAAGGGCAAGTATGATAAATCCGAAAATACCCAAAACCAGAGATTTATTATCTCTGTACCAAAGCCATACTAGATAACCACCTCCTATCTCACAAAGCCCCGCCAGAATAAAGATTAAAGTGGGCTTTATATATGTTATAAAAATTTCAGATTTCAACATGATATACATGACGGCATTTTATTTGTATAAGTACAATTAGGTGAACAGTCATTCTTAATTTTGTTCAATTTATTTTTAAGGTCGAGTAAGGATATGATCTGTAAATCTATTTTTTTTATGTTTTTATCAAGCGTGTCGGACAGATTTTCACACTCAACTAAATTAAATTGTCTGCTCCGAATTAACTCAGCAATATCAGAAATAGGAAAATTTAAATTCCGCAAGGTATGTATTAGATCAAGTTGTTCTAATACGTCAGTAGAGTATTCTTTGTAATTATTATCACGACGTAAAATTAAGCAATTTTTGAACAACCCTTCCTTTTCATAGTAGCGTATGGTATCCCGAGAGATACCAGTCTTCCTAACCAAATCTCCGATGAGCATAATTTTTTCTCGAGCCCCTATTGACAGTGGAGCTAACTCCACGGTTTAGACTGAACAAAAATAATTTAGAGGCAAAAAATGTCAAAAAAAATGAATCCTTTGTTAGCATGGGCAAGTAAGTTCTCAGTTCTTGGAATTGGGTTGTGCGGGCTTTGCTGTTTAGCTCCATTTATTATTGGAATTACTGGAATTTCAAGTTTATCCTTGTTTTTTAGAATATCGGAAATTGCAGGAATAATAGGGCTAATTGTTAGCCTTATGCTAATTATGTTTTGGTATTTTAGAAAAAGGCAGCACGCATGCTCAATTAATTGCTCGTGTAAAACTGAAAATATAAATAGTTAAAGTCGCTATTGACTTATAAAAATATTATTCGAAGCTATTTAAGATCCTAAAGAGCACTTTCAATCGGCATCTAAACGATGCCGTATACTAAAATTCTCCTTTCCCAGTTCATCTGTAATCAAAACTTAACAATAATTTTGTCGATTTAGATTACGAATATTATCGTATATTTACGATATACAAATATATCAAAAGCCGTGTGCCCAATGATAGATTCCAACAATTGACCAATTCATAAATCTAAGGAGAACAAAAATGAGAAACTCATTCACACATAAATTAATAAAAACGGCAACGGGATTGTTGCTTTACCTAATTCTACTCGTTCCGAATTTTTTATCTGCTGATGTTTCAAAATTAAATCCGAAATTAGGACAATTCGGATCAACAATTACGAAGGAATTCGGATCTATTCCAGAGGATAGAAATACAAATCTGAATAAACTTGCCTTATTCATCACTTCTAAAATCAAAGCTAAAGAAAAAGTAAATCTGGTATTTATCTGTACCCATAATTCAAGAAGAAGCCATATGTCTCAAATTATGGCAAAGACCGCTTCTATCTACTATGATATTCCTGGTGTCGAAACATATTCGGGAGGAACTGAAGCTACTGCATTTAATCCGAGAGCGATCAAAGCCTTACAAAAAGCTGGAGTCGATATTTCTACTAACGACGAATCAAAGAATCCAAAGTATAAAGTTAATTTAGGCAAACCTCTTCCAACTTTCCTTGCTTACTCTAAAAAATATTCGGATAGCAAAAATCCAAATTCTAATTTTGCAGCCGTTCTTACCTGCTCTCAAGCAGATAAAAATTGTCCGAATGTGGAAGGAGCTGTTATTAGAATCAGTCTTCCGTTTGAAGATCCAAAAGAATTTGATAACACTCCGGAAGAAGAAGCTAAATATGATGAAAGGTTAAAAGATATATCCAGAGAAATGTTCAAACTATTCGCTTTAGTAAAAGAGAATTTGAAGTAATGAAAGCAAGAGCTATTCTATTTCCCTTACTTGTATTTTTTCTATCCTCCGGCAGTTTATTTGCTCAATCCGGCGGAGATGTCATTAGTAATCTAAATACCTGGGTTGAATCCCAGGTTGTTGGAAATTCGATCTCATTTTCTTCTTTGATCGTTCTATCTATCGGAGGAATTTTAGCAAGCCTCCTGCCTTGCACCTACCCTCTCTATCCGATTACGGTAACTATCATCCAGAAACGAAGCGTGAATTCTAGACGTTGGAGCCATCCACTTGTTTATTATTCGGGTCTTGCCTTTATGTATATGGGATTCGGGTTCATAGCTGGGTTTACAGGAGGAGCTTTTAATTCCATTTTAAGACTCCCAGAAACAAACCTGATCATCGCAAGCTTCATCTTTATTTTAGGCTTAAGTGCAATGGAATTGGTCATGCTTCCTTTCTTTGGTGGAAGGGAGATGACGACAAGGTCCAATACAGGCTTTTTAGGTACCTTTTTACTCGGGATGGGTGCGGGATTGATTTCCTCTCCTTGCATAGGTCCGATAGTAGTATCTATTCTATTACAGATCACAACTTCAATAGAAACTGTTTCATTTCAGTCTGTTTCCATCGCCGCTCTTAAGATGCTTTTCTTTGGATTTGGGGTAGGAATTCCGTTTCTACTCATAGGAGCTTTCGGAATCTCTCTACCTAAATCAGGTAGATGGATGAAGTGGATACAATATTCCTTAGGAGCTTTGGTACTATACTACTCTTACTCATATTATGAAAAAGCCATGATTGGATTCGGATTTACGAATAAGGAATCTTTAAGTATTATCGGCGGGCTTGCTATAGTTCTCCTGTCCACTTACTTATTTCAAAATCCGGAGGTATTTAAAACAGAGAGAATGAAAAAATCTCTTACGATCTGTGGAGCTTTAGTCGGAGTGTTCATCCTATTCCATTCGGAATTGAAATCGACCACTCCCTTATTATCTAACGAGAACCCAGGTAATTTCCAAACCGTTAAAGAAGGAAATCTTACCTGGTTCCGTAGCAAAGAGGATGCGTTTCAAGTAGCTAAGATGAATAATCAAAAAGTCTTTATCGATTTCTATGCAGATTGGTGTACCAATTGTGTCGAGTTCAAGAAAATGACTCAAAGCAATCCAGTCCTAAATTCAGGTCTGCAAAAGGCAACGCTATACAAAGTCATGGACCATGATGAAGAATTCACAAACTATCTAAGCGATCCCAAACTTGCAGAGCTAAAATTGGGTCTTCCATTCTTTGCGGTATTTGATCATAATAAGAACCTTATATTTAAGACCAATGATTATCTGAAAATTCAGGAAATGATACAATCTATAGAAAACTAAATAACCAAGTAGGCGTTAAACTAAAAATAAATTAACGCCTATATCAAACTTTTAATAACTCCGGGTATAGAAATGAAAACAATTATCCAGAAAGTGAAATTTTCGGCTTCTGCTGAAACCATTTATAACTTGTATATGGATTCCAGGTTACACAGTGAATCCACAGAGTATTTCGCCCACATAGACCCTGTCACGGGAGGGGATATGAGTTCCCTAAACGGATATGTTCGAGGTAAATTCTTAATGATTAAACCAGGAAGGAAAATCGTACAAATCTGGAGAGGATCGGATTGGGACAGATCCGACTTAGATTCTATCTGTCTCTTATCCTTTGAAGACCGTATAGATGGATGCGTTGTAACATTGGTTCACGATGGTTTACCGGAAAATAAATACGAATCAATCAAAAAGGGATGGAAAGAATATTACTGGAAACCATGGCGAACTTATTTATTTAGCTATAATAAAGCACGAGGACTCAGAGGAAGAAGAGTCTATCTATAGATAATATCATAAGCTTGGTAAAAATGATTTTAGATCGTCTATGATATTCTCTAACGTCGGAGCCTCTCCATAATAAAGAGCTTTTGTATTTTCATATCGTTCTTCGATTTGCTTTCGTCGAGTTGAATCGCTAAGAATAAATGCTTCACTCTTCGTCAGGTTTTTTTCATCCTCAGGGCGAAATCTTTCCTTCTTGTGCTTTTGATACTCTTCCGTTCCTATAAATTTTTGAATCTCCTCCAGCTTTAGCAGCTTATGAATATCATAATAGTGCCTAGCGAAATTTGAAGGGTCTTCCCCGGCCATAAGCTTCCTATATTTTGTCGAAATAGCCTGAAGTTTTTCAACAAACGTATATTCCGGACGATAGCACCTGACCTTTAGAGCCCGATTGTCAAAATACTTTTCTAACTGTCCGGTTTTCTCTAAGAAATCGATAATCCAAGAGGAGACGGTTTTTTCTTCCCACGGCTCTACGTTATCAAAACCTATTTCAAGAAGAATCCCAGGTTTAACCCCTTGGCTAGTTTGCAAGGATGGATAAGATACTGTAATACCTGCGTTAATTAGATAATCACTATCGAACTCATTGTTTCGATAAATAATTGCGGATCCAGGGACTTTAATTTGTTCCACTAAACCGTTAAAGAATTTTTCCCTCTTTTTTACATTCGCGACTGACTTATCTTTCCGAGACGTTTTAGATTTCATAGATTCATCTTCTATCAATAAATCTATATCTTCGGAAAACCTGTCAATAACGTGGTAAGCCTTCGAAAGAGAAGTTCCGCCTTTCATAAAATAGCTTAAATCTGAATCAGTTAAAGACCATAGTACATGCATGATCCAATAATCTTTCTCGATCAATGTTGGAATAATATTCTTAGATTCGGAAACAATCTGAATTAGATTTTTCCATTCATTGTCTTGGTGAATAAAAGGCTTAGTCACGGAATTTTGGATAACAATTCGTTGAGTTCTTTCTTAACAGCAACTTTACCGAAGTTATCAGCATATTTCTTAAGTCGGCTCTTATTGAGTTTGTTTACTGCACCTTGCAAACGTTCCGTTAAATTAACTGGATTCTCGGCAAGCGCATTACGCTCATTCATAAACTCGACCACTAAGAATTCCGAATTTGTTGCACTTGGATATCCTGGCCTGCGCTTAAAATTAAACTTCAATCCACCAAGTTCTACTCGGCCATGTCGCTTTAGATTATACACTGTAAACTCATTATAGAGTTGAGTTAGTCCTAAGCCTATACCATTTAAAGAATTGTGATCAACTAAGAGAAAATCCTTAGTTTTAAGATATTTCTCAACCAACTGAGGGAGTTCTGCGGGAACTTCTCCAAATTTACTAAGCCTAGGACGTGAATATAGGCCAGTTCGGACTTTTCGTAAAAATCCCTCTTTAACCAGTTGTTTTAATTCACGATCAACACTAGGTGAAAAAGAAAGTAAATCACTGCGCCGATAAACCTTTCCGGGCTTCAAGTGGAGTTTTAGGGTGTGAAGACTCATGATATTATTTAGACGTTCTGTCAAAAAAGCGTCAACATTTTTTGTAATAATTCATGCACTTTTTGAAAAGAATAAACGACAAAGCCAGGTTTATTGCAAGTATTAGCGGTTTTAAAGTGTTACCTATGTGGTTGATCGTTCAAGTCTTGGGGGCTGGTATATGAGACAGATTGCCCATTATGGGGAAGCACCTGTTGACTCACGTAAGAATCTACTCCAAATGAATCTGGAAAATCATTTCATAAGTATTTTTAAATTCGCGATATCGTTTGCAATTAATAAAATTTCTTTCTCTGAATTCGAATAGCATTCAAAATTGCTAAGAAAGATACCCCCACATCTGCAAAAACTGCTTCCCACATTGTTGCCATTCCGCCTGCCCCAAGTATTAGCACGATAGCCTTTATAAAGAAAGCTAAACTTATATTTTGCCAAACAATACGTTTAGTTGCCCGTCCCACTCGAATTGCCATTGGAATTTTTCTCGGTTGATCATCTTGAATTACTATATCAGATATCTCTATTGTAGCATCACTGCCGAGTCCCCCCATAGCAACTCCTACATCACTTAAAGCGACTACAGGGGCATCATTAATACCATCTCCAACGAAAGCAACTGATTCATTTTGGGTTTTAATCAGCTTAATTTTTTCCACTTTATCTTCCGGCAAAAGATCTCCATGGAATTCGTCAATTCCGATTCTGCCAGCGACGAAACTCACCACGGATGATTTATCACCACTTAACATAATCGTTTTTACATTCAACTTTTGTAAGTCTTGTATCGCGGCTGCCGAATCTTCTTTAATTTTGTCTGAAATAGTAATATAGCCGACATATATTTTCTCTATAGCTATGACAATCACCGTAGAAATAAAAATTGAAGGATCTATATCATAGGTAATTTTAAATTTATCTAATAATCTGAAATTACCAACTAAAATTTCACTTTCATCTATGATGGCCCGCATACCGTAACCTGGAATTTCTCCAACATCTTTTAATATAAGATTGCCATTGACCTTACCAACGAAATCGTGAATTGCAGTAGCTACGGGGTGAGTAGATTTACTCTCTATGGCGTTAACATAATCCAGAATCTTTTCTTTTTCAAAACCGGCTTTAATATTCACTTCCTGAACTTCAAATACACCTTCTGTCAAAGTTCCGGTTTTATCCATAACTACGTTCTGAATTGAAGCAATCACATCCAAAAAATTTGATCCCTTAATCAAAATTCCGTTCTTTGACGCTGCCCCAATTCCACCAAAATAACCTAACGGAATCGATATAACTAAAGCGCATGGGCAAGAAATAACCAAAAACACCAATGCTCTGTAAAACCATTGATTAAAAATAAATCCTTCGACGAAAAAATAAGGCACTGTACAAATAGCTGTCGCAAGAAATACAACAACGGGAGTATATATCTTTGCAAATTTACGAATGAATTTTTCAGTAGGAGCTTTTTTACTAACAGCGTCTTCCATCAATTGTAAAATTTTTGAAAGTTTACTGTCTTTGTAACTGGTAGTAACTTTAATATTAGCAAGACTACCGAGATTGATCATCCCTGCGAGCACTACTTCGCCTTCTCTTTTTGTATCTGGCTTACTTTCGCCAGTCAGAGCAGCGGTATTAAAACTTGCCACCTCTGAAACTAAAACTCCATCAAGAGCTAATTTATCACCAGCTTTGAGTTGAATTATTTCTCCGATGGCAACTTCAAAAGCTTTCTTTTCTTTGATATCAGAACCGACAATTACATTTACAATATCTGGCCTCTGATCTAAAAGGTGTTTGATATTTAATTTTGCTTTTTTTACCGCAAGTGTTTGAAATATTTCTCCTACAGAATAAAACAGCATAACCGCTACTCCTTCAGGATATTCCGAAAGATAAAATGCCCCCATTGTGGCGATACTCATCAATAAGAATTCTGTAAACACCTCACCTTTAAAAATTAATTCTACAGCTTCTTTTAAAACAGGAAGGCCAACTGGGATATAGGCTATTAAATACCAAACAAATCTGACCCAACCATAAAACCATGCAGAAAAATAGTAATCAAAGATTATTCCCATACCCAAGAGGACAAGGGAACCGACCACAGGAAAAAACGTTTGATAATCTAAATTATTTGAAGAACTTGATATGTCCATTTCTTCATTCGAAGACCGATTACTCAGACATTCCATTTCATCGGAACAACATGATTTTTCTTTATTTATTTCTAAATTGGGGAACTTCTGCATTTTTATAAACCCTCTTTATTTGAAAACACAACTGACTGTAGAATTAAATATTGTTCGAACAAGCTCATCATTCTTTCTCCAACCAATAGTAGAATACGGGCAAGATGATCAAGGTAAGAATCGTTGATGAAATGATCCCTCCGATTACTACTGTTGCTAAAGGTTTCTGGACTTCGGAGCCAAGCCCTGATCCAAATGCCATCGGTAGAAAACCGAAGGAAGCAACAAGTGCGGTCATAACGACAGGTCTGATTCTACTCGTTGCCCCTTCAGTTACAGCCTCTTCCACGGTCACTTTAGGATTATCTCTTAATCGATGAATTGTGTCTAACTTTACCAATCCGTTCAACACTGCAATTCCTGATAATGCGATAAAACCTACGTATGCAGACACGCTCAGAGCCATTCCTCGTAAGAACAGAAACCATACTCCTCCAGTTAAGGCAAATGGAACGCAGAAAAATACAAGTATTGCTTGTCGGAATGACCCAAGACCCATGTAAAGTACAACGAATATCATGAAAAGTGTCGAAGGAATAATTACCAATAGTTTAGTCTTAGCACTTTCCAAATTTTTTATTTGCCCTCCCCAAAATATAGAGTATCCTTGCGGTATTTGTAGAGAATTTACTTTTTCTTTAGCTTCTTCATAGAAGCTCTCTAAATCTCTGCCTCTTAAATTCACTGAAACTGCAACGAAACGCCTCGCTTGGTTTCGAGAAATTGTCATCACCTTCTCTGTCTTTTCTATTGTAGACAATAAACTAATCGGAATCATTCCGCCGTCTTCTGTGCCGATGTTTATGTTTGAGATTTCTTTTTCGCTATTTCGGAAATCTTCAGAAAGCCACATTTTAATTGGAAATCTCAATTCTTCTTCATAGTAACCGCCTACTTCGAAACCGCTCATCGTTGCTTCAATAGATGCGTTCAAAGAAGGCAAAGGAACATCATAATAATTCAATTTAACTAAATCCGGAACGATATCGATTACCTTAGCCTTTCTCAAAGCCATAATCGGATCCAGCTCTACTTCTTCGGCACCTTGAATATTCTCTAACGTATTCTTTAATGATTCTTGTAATTCGAATAATACGTTCAGATCTTTACCTAAAATCCTCACGCTGATATCAGCCCGACTCCCTTCCATTAATTCGTTAAATCGTGCCTCCAATGGCTGACTAAGAGTTAACTCCGACTCTGGAAATTTTTCAGATACAGTTGTATGTATTTTATCTAAAAAGGCTTCCCATTTTTCAGTTGCTAACAGATCCGGCAGAGATTCCTTTTTTAAAATAATAAAAGTATCCGCGTTAAACGGTCCCATGGGATCATTGGCTACAGAACTCGTTCCTACCCTTGAGAAAACTCCTTGAATTTCCGGTAGAGCTAAAAGTAGTTTCTCAACCTCTTTCTGTTCTTTAATACTTTCCTCTAAGCTTACATTACCCTCTCGGACAATAACAAGCATCAAGTCGCCTTCAGTAAGTTTCGGTAAAAACACAGTCCCTAAACGAGTGTATAAAAATCCTGTAAGAAGAAAGAAAAACAATGAAGAGAAAGCAATCATCTTAGGCCTTTCCAACATTTTTGGTAAAAAATTTCGATACCATGTCACGAACTTACTTTCTTTTTCAGTATGAATACTCTTACTGTTCGGAGTCATAAAGAAATACAGCAAGGGGGGAAGGAAGAAAATAGCAAGAATCAAGCTAAATCCTAATGCTAATAGTACTGTCTCTGCCATTGGCCGAAACATCTTCCCAGGAATACCGTCCAAGCTCAAAATTGGAAGATATACCAACATAATAACAATAATTCCAAATGTCACAGGTTTCAAAACCTCGATTGAGGATTGAAAAATTATCTGTCTCTTCTCTGCGTTATTGGAATAGGATTGCTTTTCAAATCTAGATAATACGCTTTCAGCAATTACAATTGAGGCATCTACCAACAAACCAAAATCAATTGCTCCTAGACTCATTAAGTTTGCAGAGATTCCAAAGTATTTCATGCCTAAGGATGCCAATAGCATGGAACCAGGAATTATAGAAGCTACGATTAAAGCTGCTCTCCAATTTCTAAGAATGAAGAATAGCGTAATGATTACAAGAATCGCTCCTTCTCCTAGATTTTTTAATACCGTATCTATTGTTGCGTTTATTAGAAAGGATCTCTCCAAAAGTACAATTACTTCCACATCTTGAGGAAGAGTTAGTTTATGAATGGCTTGATTAAGTTCGTCATTGACCCTTTCACTATTCTCGCCTCTTAGCATTAACGCCGTTCCAAGAACTATTTCCTTTCCTCCAGCGGTCGCTCCTCCAAGCCTGAATTTACCGTGCTCTTTTACCTCGGCAATATCGGATACACGTATGGCTCCTCCGCTAGCCATTCTTTGCACAGGAATTTTTTCAATTTCCCGCAAATTGTTTTTTATCCCATTTATCCTAACGATCGCAATTTCCCTTTCCTTTGAGATGATTCCCCCACTAAAATTTTCTCCTAATGTAGAGAGATTCGAGATCAGTTTATCTATAGTAAGTCCCCATCTTGCCATCTTAGAAGGAATTAAATCGATATGTATTTCCTTTTCAAATCCACCGTTTGAATCCACCTCGACAATACCTGGGACCATAGATTTCAATTGAGGACGGACTATATAATCCTGAACAGTTCTCAGATATAATAGTCTCTTCTCTTCCGGCATCTTTTCTAATTCAGAACCGGATTTAGCTTGAACTGAATAGAAAAAGATTTCACCTAAACCTGTAGAGTTAGGTGCGACTTCCGAAGAAACACCTACAGGAAGTTTATTTTTGGCACTCGATAATCTTTCTAATACGAGAGACCTTGCCAAATAAATATCCGTACCTTCTTTAAAGATTAAAGTTAAGTTAGAAAGTCCGAATTTAGAGACAGAACGAATATCGATCAAGTTAGGCAAACCCATCAATTCTGTTTCTAGTGGAAATGTAACCAACTTCTCTACCCTCTCTGGATCTAACGGTCCGGTATTTGTAGTTACAATAACCTGGACATTCGTAATATCCGGCACAGCGTCTATCGATACTTTCTTAAGATTAAAGAAAGAATAAATAAAAAGAAATAATACGATCCCTATAGATAAAATCGAATTATTTAGAACTGTATTTAAAAGTCTGCTCAGCATCTTTTAATACCCCTATAATGTCTTTTTCGTTGGTGATATACAGAAGGTTAAGAAAAGCTTCTATATGCGTTAGTTGTGCATCCAATATAGAATGATATGTCTCGTGCAGTTGGCTCTCCAATTCTAAATAGCTCAGAATTTGGATACGAGACTTAGAAAATTGCGCGTCCGCAAAATTTAAATCATTTTCAATTCTTTCCAACTTAGACAAATCGAATAATTTAATATTAACTTTTGATTTTTCATACTCCAAAATAGTTTGCCGAAGATTCATCTTTATTAAGTTTTCTTGCTGCAAGAGGTTATTCGACTTTGCATCCATATTTTTCTCTGCAGCTGTAATTTTATTTTGAAATTGATCCCATACTGGAACCCTGAATTTTAATCCCACATCGAAATATCGGTTTGAAACCCCTGATTTATCTTCCCCCACTTGGCCAACAACTGAGTAGTCCGGATATTTTTCCAAACTAGCCAAGCGGTATTCAGTCCGGGCTTTCTCCACCTCTCCTCGGGCAGTTAACAATAGAGGATTTTGGTCGATGGCCTTTTTTTCCAGATCACTTTGGTCAAAACGAATTCCGTCTTTAAAAAAGGGAAGAGAGAGAGAGGGAATTGAGTCAAATCTAAGAAAAAAATTCATTGCCTCGTAATTTTTTGAGGAAAGTAACTCTAAATCATTAAAATGTTTCTTTAAAGCCAGTATCCTTCTTTCTAAAATGAATAGGTCTGTTTTCGCCTGGGGAGTTATGAACGGTCTAGATCTGATATAATTTTCAATTATAGCAAGCCTGCGTAACCTTTCTTTCACATGACTTCTATTTATATCAGCTATGAGATAGCGATATGCGAACTTTACCGCATTGAATCGCACCGAATTTGTTGCTTCGATGACTTGTATTTCTTTAATCTTGGAATCATTATTTACTAAGAGTTGTTTTAACTCCTTTCTCCCAGGATAATAAATAGGCTGCTCTACTTGAAAAGAATATTCCGAACCAGACTCGTTTGCGGCCTTTCTCTGTCCATAATCCATAGATAGAATGGGGTTCTGAGTCATGCCCTCTTGCTTCTTTCTGAAGTATAGGGTTTCTAAATCGGAATTTAAAGAGAGAAGCAATGGAGAATTACGTTCAGCAACTTCAACAATGCTCTCTATAGTAATCTTTACCGCTTTTTTTTCCACAGACTCAACTGCAAAATTAGGAACAGTGAAAAAAGAAAAAAATATAATCGATAAAACGAATTTGTTTATTAAAATAATTTTAAAGAGGTAAAAATTCCTCTCCAATGAATAGCAGTACACGGCCAACCTCCACGTTTTAAACTTAAGCTGTCTAAAAGCGTGGATTAGATAAGAATTCGAATAGTATTTATACTAAAGACAGGATCAGAATGACTATCAATCGGAAAGATTGAATCTCGCAAATCTGAAGCAGCAATTTCGATCTTTAATAGTGAATCTATGAAAAATATATAATTGCTTGAAAATGAAAGGTGTATAAATGAGCTAAAAAATTTCTCTTTGTAAGATATATTTAAACTACCAGTGTCCCATTCACAATCAGATTCCTCTTGCGGTGCGGTCGGTTCATGGGATAAATCTGAACTATGCAAGTCACTTGCTTCAATAGGACTTACCAAATCAAATTTGCATAATGTACTACAATTTATAGATAAAATACACGCAGAAAGAAACGACAAGCTTAACAGAATTTTACGCAAGCCCGGAATCATAATCAAGACTTTAGACGGTGCAAAAGTTTGTAAAGGACAAATTATCTGAAAAAACTTATAGCTGCAAGAAGCGATAATGATAATTCAGAATCAAAATTAAAATAAGCTTTAATAGAGAATATAGTATAAATCAATGAAAACGATCCGAATTATGAATCCCAGCATATATAAGGCAACTGAAGGGCCCCATTAAAGAAGTTACCTTAAGTATATCTTCTTCTCGCTAAACTCATAGTGCTCAATGCAATCGATTCTACTTGCTTTGAACCGAACCCAGATTACCTTCATTTTCATCTTTGATTGATATTTCCCACAAGTTTTCTAAAAACTATCACATAACTTCATCATAGGCGTATTAATAATTTCTGTTCTATCACAACTATAACTTACCGAAAAAGCAGATCAGTATTTTTTGTTTGACGGCAAGATCTCGACTAAGAATTTCTCTAATCATTCGGAATTATATTTGGATTTGTTTCTGCTGACTTTAATAAAAATAACTCTGCTCCGGCTTCTATTCTTTGTATTGGTTCCGAATCTACTAGTTCCAAATGAAGGTTTTACCTGGGAAAAATTGTTTTCGAAAATCCAAATCTGCCATTGCAATCATAATTCAAATCGAGAAATCCATATAAACGCAGAAGACGATTGCTTCTTTATCTGCTTTTGAATTTTCTCGTGCATTGAAACTTTCTATAATATGATTGAAAATAGTTAAACCTTCATCCATATAATCCAATACATCCTGAACTGCCCTGAGGAAAAATGGGAGAGTCAATGCCTCTTTTGTCTGCTCTTTTTGGGGCGCCTTCTCCGGCGTGTCCGGCAATTCCTGAAGGTAAATTTTTTCCGGGACATCAAATAAAAAATTTGGGAAATAAACTATCACGGGACGCAACTTTTCTAGATAATCTTGAATTGCTTTAAAACTTTCGTCAGATATTTCGACGTCCCTTTCCTTATTGTTCTTTCCATATAAAACTCTAAAGCTTCCTCTCCATGATCGGGTGGATTCACTTAATGCAGAATTTTTAAAACTTTGCCTTTTCTCGACTGTAAATACAATGCTGTCGCTTATTAATTTGAAATTAAAATTTTGCTTCAGGAAACCCCTAAAATCTAATTTGTCTTCCTCAGATAATTCCAATATGGCTTCTACAGTAATGGATTCGTTATAATTGTGTTTTTTAGATTTTGGTATATATTTATGATCATCCTTCGTTTCCAAAATTGAAAAATAATGAATTGCCTCCAAAATCGTAGTCTTACCACTCTCATTTAATCCAATTAATGTAAAAATATTAATATAGGGCTTCTTATTTAGATCAATCGATACTTCTCGTATTCCTTTGAAATTTCTAATATTAAAACCCAAGTATCTCATTATTTATCCCTGCCGTATCCTGTTTATTAAAAGTGCTTCCGCTTTCAGAAAAGAAACGGAATGTGTTTTATGTTTTCATAATATATATCAATCCGTTTTTTAAAGCAGAATTCAGAAAAATCCTTTTCTTTTAACCAATCGAAAGCTATACATCCGTTAGCCTTATTTTGGATTCGTTTTAAATCATGTCAATAAGAACTAACGTAATAAATCTCGCTGAGTTTCGGAATGCCAGAACTGGAACTCCAAAAAGGTCAGGCCCCGAATCTGGGCTGATGCTAGGCAAGGGCCTAACCGACCAGACAATGATCGATTTGATTAAGAAATTTTCGGATCCAGTATCAGAACGAGACTATCGAAATAGAGCTTTGTTGAATTTGATGTACCTTACCGCGTTACGTGCAAAAGAAGTTGTTTCTCTTAGGTTTTCCGACCTTTTCTTGGCTCCTTCTGGAGAAACATTAATCTCATATACCAAGAAGGGAGGGAAGATGGCTTTTGCCGTTATAGCTGAAGAAACACTAGGCTTTATTCGAGAATACCATTCCAGGTTCGAAGGCAATTATGATTATTTCTTCCTGTCCCTTCCGCGAGGAAATCAAAAGGAACGATCTAATTTATCTACGCGTGGACTCCAGTTAATCGTCAATTCTTGGAATGTTAGAACATGTTCTAATAAATTAATACACCCCCATAGTCTGAGGCATACAGCCGCTTCAAAGCTTATGGACCTCGCCGGATCTGGAGCAGTACGCTTGCTCCTGAATCATAGCACAGTAAACACGAGCGTGCTTTTCTACACAAAACCCTATTTTAACGCCTCAAGATTTCTCAAGTGGGAGTAAAACAAAGAAATGACCTTACTTGAAAAGATAGAAACTAATTCTCTTCAAGAATTGATCGAATCAGGAGAAATTGTAAGCCTTATGGTCCCCCCATATCGATACCGCGTAGAAGAATTCTATAAGTGTCAGGTATACGTTTCAAAAACAGTTTGGTCAGAGTTGAACACGGTATATAGCAAATCTCGAGATAAGAAATCTCCCTCACGGATTGTTTATAATCTAATGGCTGGTAGCGTGGGTCGTGTTATTGATAAAGTAAGCGAAGATATCGAAATATTCTTAGTTTATTTCAAGGGCCTACTACCCTCTCTAAATAGATATAGAGCTTTTAGAAAAATTTCATTACCGAAAGAATCGGAAGATCAATACTTACTCATCTTGAGCATAAACGAAGACTAATTTCTTTTTTATACAATCTCCAATTTTTTCCTTTCGGTATTTTACTGTTTTCGAATATTATTTCGGTGACTGAAATACGAAATCAAAAAGATAAATGGTTCCAAATCAATGAAGAAGGCTTAAAAATCTTCAATGATATTCTCCGTTCCTTAATCGCCTTCCATGAAATGATCCAAGGCAACACCAAAGTCTCAAATGAAACCTGGATATTTAAAAAGAGACTTGTTGAATCCGATTCGCCCGTAGTAGTGCTAAAAAAATTTGGGGACTACGAGTATTTAGTTTTCGCCAAGACTGAAGATAAGTACAATTCCTGGATCCACATTGATGGAATACAAATGGAAAGAATTGAATTAGAAAAGGCCGGGATACTAAAGCATGATGCCTTTGATATTCTCAATATGACGGACATCTATACGAACCATTGCGAGCCTTACTCCGGAGAAATTCCCGAAGATGTCTAAAAACAAAGCAGAGAAACGCAAAGGGATTGAGAGGAGATGTATTAATACTCTATAGGGGGAGTAGATGACTAGTATTTTTATTATAAAATCTAATCAACATCTACTCCCCTCCATTTTAGATAGACTGGAAATCCCAATCGAATGAATGCAATCAGTTGGTTTCGATACCAAGAATCATGAAACCTTTGATTACTTGGTAAAACTGACACTTATCAGACATTATTTTTGGTGACTAAACGAATCCATATTAAGCGTTCCGGACAGCCAGTATGGATATAGTCTTAGTAATTCCCCTCAATCCATGTAATAATTTTCAGACAACCAAGGGTAAACCCTCATAGACTCATCTGCAGCCCTTTGAGTTAGTAACGCAAATGCTTTGTCATTCTTTTTAATGAACTGATAACCCTCTCTGAGGGTTGTCATATACATCAAAACAAATTCACGGACGATTCCAATTATTGCATCAAAATCATTCTGAATTTTCTTATACTTTTTTTCACCATGAGTTTCTTTATACACAGTAACTGCAATAGGTATAAGCTCCTCCTTGGGCATCTTTTCTACTTTAATTGGAAATTTCTCAGCAAATTCCATTGGGCTAATTTCTTTACTTTTAAGTTGAAGAGAAAGTTCATCAATTTTCATCTCCACTTTGCTTTTCTTTTTAACCTTAGGCTCCTTTATTTTCTCACTCATTTTGATTTTACTTTAGCAGAGCTAACAAGCCCTACTATTTCTCCTTAAATTTAATTTTAAATTCCTTCAAATTTCGTTCGAAGAAATCGCAGAAACCATCTTGATTTCTTAATTATATTTTATGGGGTGTTTTCCCTTTCTCAAAATCAAAATGGGAAAAAAGTTTAACTTTTCAGATTTTTTTTTCTAATAGGTAAATAGATTAGTAAATTAGATATGCGTGATATGAATTATCACATTATGCTTTTCGATTATAGAAATCTTGAGATTGGAACTTTTTCTTGAAAATTGAAACTTTTTTCCCAAAGTCATTTTGAGGTTCAGCCTAGTTTTAAAAACCATGGTCATTTTAACCCTTGTTCATTACCAATTGCGGGGAGAGTAAGCATTCTTAATACAATGCGAACTCTCCCCGGCTACAGAATGATACTTCAGTTATTCGAACTGCTTATGTATCTTTCCTCTTCCTTACCTTCTTCTTCATTCCACATCCTGGAACTCCAACGCAAGTCCAGAACTTACCATACTTCCCTCCCAAGGCTTCCATTCTAATCTTGCAATTGCAAAAAGGACCGAGTTTAATCTTCTTTCCTTTAGCATCTGTCTTACGAGTGCCAAAGGGAAGCTCCATTTCACTTGTTTTATCTATCAGATAGTATTTGGTGGTGGTTAGCTCATCTCTTTGATAGACTGTAGTTCCACATTTTTTACAAGGAACGTCCACTTTCTGTGGCTGACGACCTCCTTTGTTATCTTGGCAGAGATCAAACTCTGCGAGACAATACGTACACGTTAAATTAGCCATTTCTGATTTCCTCCTAATTTGTTTAATTAGTGGAAACAGTTCCGAAAAGTTTCTATCAGAGTTAGAATTACTTAATCAAAGAGTAATACTCGCAAAACTACATTTATTTATTCTGAATTAATACAATCTCCTACTAATTCCTTAGAGAAAATAAATCTATGGAATTCAAACATATAACACATATTGAGGACTCTCCTAAAGCAACAGAAGGAAGACTCATAATTTCTAAAAAAGTTAAAGACGAAATCAATAAGGCCACTGATAAGAGCCGGCCTCCGAAAGATCCTGAAAGAATCTTACAAGATATAATTCGCGGAAGTAAGGAAGGTATTATTACGACCTTAACTCCAAAGATTAAGCTTTTCTTAGTTCGCTTTTCGCCGGTCCACTTATTTCAAATTCCTTTCCAAGTCTTTGTCGCTATATCTTCAACAGATGATTTCGGCCAGCCAGTTACTTATATCCGAACTCTCGACGAAGACGACTCAAAACCCGAAACAATTTCAATCCAATCTTAAGGAGTTTAATCTATGTCTATAGAATCGAATGTAATCTACCTATCCTCCCTTTATCCTAAGTCTGAACAAAAGGATCCAAACTTCTCGCTTACCGAAAATAGACTTTCAGAAGAGACTCTCGAAAAGCTGTATCAAGACTTCTCTGAACCTGAAACAGAAGAAGACTATCGAAACAGAGCCCTTTTCCTTGTAATGCAGGAATTAGGACTATTGGCTATGGAAATCGTCTCCCTAAAGCTCTCAGACGTGTCTAAAGGCCTCTCTGAGCAGTCCTACATCAGTTATATGGGAAAATGTGGAAGGCTCAAATCTTCAGCTATTAGCGAAGCTTCCCTAAGCGCTGTAAGGGAGTATCACGAGAAATTCGGAATCGACTCTGACTATTTCTTTGTAAGTCGTCCGAGAAAGAATCAAAAGGAAAGGAAGAACCTTACTACTCGCGGGCTACAATTGATTGTAAACTCCTGGAACGCTCGAACTCTTTCCGGAAAACTCATCCACCCTCAAAGCCTACGAAATACTGTAGGTCAAAGACTATTGACCGGGACCTACCCCTAAATGATCCCAGCCAACAATCACTCTAATTCCTTATAAACATAATTGCATTTACTTACTTTAGTACCTTAACTCAAAGGAGAA
Organism: Leptospira broomii serovar Hurstbridge str. 5399; assembly: GCF_000243715.2. Lineage (NCBI taxonomy): Bacteria > Pseudomonadati > Spirochaetota > Leptospiria > Leptospirales > Leptospiraceae > Leptospira > Leptospira broomii. Next base: position 2,200,383 of record NZ_AHMO02000008.1, on the reverse strand, counting down.
CTCAGGACCTACTAACTCTTTGCCAAGCCTATCTATTGACTTTAGGATTGAATTAGAACCTCCCACAGGATCCACTATCCCCCTTGTTAAATAGTTGATAAATCTTCTCAGTTCTTTTAGGTTCTTTACATTTTCCTCATATATTTCCACAGTGTCATGGTACATTTCAGGAAAATGCCTTTCATAATTGTCAGGGTATTTCATGGATGCTGCTCTTCTCCAAACAGAGCCCATTTCCTGATCAATTACATCCAAGCTTTCCAAAATCCTTACCAATGGGTGTATATATCCCAATGAGTTAAAAAACACTTTGGCATTTTGTTGCATTACTTTTTTAAGATTATCTATGTTCAATGCCTCAAGATAAATTTCACCGAGTGCCTCCTTTATACTTTGCGCATTTTCCAAAACTACACTAAACTCTACTTGATACATTTCATTAGCCAATGTTTTCCAATGAGATTCTTCTTTTTCATAGAAAGTCTTCATAATTCTACGGACTTTTCCGCCATTGATCAGATCTTCTGTTTCTTCAAGCTTGTGGAATTCACCATTGTATCTTCCATTCAACCACTCCAGCAATTGGAAATCTTCAAGATCATCACATTCAATTGCTACAGCCTGAATTAGATGAAGCTTTTCAATTTCCATATTATCAAAGCTCTGAATTACACATCCCTTTTGCATTTTTACATCTGATTCTAAATCCATTATGCAATACTTTATATCTTCCAAAAAATCCCCAGGAAGATAAAATCCATGAGATAGTTGTGCAAAAGGATACGTTATATAAACTTTTCTACCTTTGACCTGAACATCAATTTTGGAATGCTCAGGAATTTCCTTGTCTGGCTTAGATATTCTATCCAGGCCAATCTTCTCAATGTCTTCTATAGGAAAGGAGAAAGTAATTTTCTCTATTCCGATGTTCACTCCATCAGGTCTTGAGATCCAGAAACCTTCTGCGATCTTTTCCTTATCCATTTCTTCAATAAGTTCCATACCAGGAACCTCCTTGACTTTTAGTACCCAGTTCGAACAATGAATTTACAGGACTTACTCCTTTCAATTTCCAGTGCTCGAACGTGGGCCCGAATAGTTAGTAGAAAATTTTCCAGATTGATTCCGGGTTCCGACCAAGGTTCAAGATTGATTTTCACATTATGTCTTTCTAATTTAATTTTCACTTTTTAAAGCCCTGCTCAGAAGTCCGGTTTCCTTCCGTTTTAATTTTCCTTTAGTTAGTAGTTGTTTGGAAATTTTTTCAGAAGTTGCTTTGGATAAGTGTCCAAATCAAAACTCGCCTTTTTGAACCATTAGCTTTTTATAAGATTATGTTCCAGTCGCGTCCGAGATTTGCCTTATTATATAAAGCAATGGGTGTCTGTTTGTTCAGGGAGGGTTTCGAAAGCGAGGACCAAGCGTAAGTGACTGACCCTATATAATAAGAAAAAATTAGGACGCCAGTGCTCTGTTTAACTAATAGTTAAAAACCTATTATTCTTTCGAAGAATTTAGGTTCGACTACTCAAGCAGTCCGAAATTATCCCTTAAGTATCAAAAATAAAGTAAAAACAAAAAGCACTAATTCATTTTACGGTGCTCAAATTCCGGCTTCATAGGTTGGAAGGGTTTTGTGACATAACTAGGATACTCGATCTATACGAGCGATCCTATGAGTTAATAAGACATAAGAGCACTGAATTTAATGAAAAGGATGCTCTTGATGACTTTCACGACAACGCAAGATCCCTACTCTTTCTTGGGGATTGATACGGTGCATATGTTCACCTCTAACCTTAACACAACTCTGGACCCGGATAAAGTAAAATTCCGGAAATACAAAGATAAAAATGGGGATGAGATAATAGAATACCGGACAAAGTATATCAATGTCAGATTTAAAGAACGGACTGAGAGAAAGAAGGAGTATTGGTTCTACTTCTCTCTAGCTAAACTCTATAATGGGTGTAATTTATACCCTGATTCTCCACTTGGTCAGGAAGATCTTCAAGAATTCCTTACTCTGAAACTAGGAGACATAGGGATAACTATCAAAAACTGGAAGAAAATAAAAGTCTCTCGTCTAGACATATTCCAGAACGTAAAGCTTTCCAGTAAATATAGTGAATATGTTCACCTATTGGAATTATTGGAAGTTCCAAGAACTGAATTCAGAAAAGAGAGTAATACAATTTACTTTGAAAACAAATCCTGGGCCCTTTGTGCATACGACAAACGGGAAGAATTACAATTGCCGGAGGGGTCAGATGAGATACTTAGAATTGAATTAAGGCTTTTGAGATCTCATAAAATAAAGCACGTCCTCAAGACCAATGTCCTTCTATCAGTATTTGATAATATTGACTATGTGTTTAATACATTCACAGCTAAAGCATTTGGATTCCTTCGCCAAATCGAAAGCATGGCAGATATTATCCCTTTAGATTGTTCGAACATTCAAGAGGCACTTACCTTGTATTATTCTAATACTAAGAAGAACAGGATCATGGGTTTCACAGAAGAAACACTAAAAATCCTACACATTCCTTTTACCCCAACCACGAAAGTATCAACGAAAAAGAAACCCTTGGCCAACAGAAACAAGGAAGCAGTCCGGAAGGCAAAGCAACGTAGTGCTAAAGCTGTTAAGGTCTTAAAGCAGACGGGGATATTGGCTTCTGATTTTATTCACGGCTTTGGAGGGTTAGCACAGGAATTGATAGAAGCCTTTTTAGATAAGCAAGCAAAGAAATCAAATTTCGAAGTCATTTAAAACTAAGGAATTTGATCCATTAATTTTGAGGAAGGGTTAAAGCATGACTGTGACTAATCGTGCACCCTTCCCATGCTTTCAGAATCTTCTAAATGGTCTTTGCCAACTGCCAAAGATCGTTGTTGAAAGAGACCAACCTATCTATACTAGTAAGGCTCTTTATTTTTCTTTGACCGACAGAAGGAACAATATATCGACCGAGGCCTTTTACGAAAGTCTCTTGAACACGATTGAGGACCTTCCAGGAATCAAATCCTCTATCCTCTGGTCGGCGAACTCGCAGGACTGAAGTCTCAATACTTTCTTGGTCTACAATAAAGTCAGATCCGAAACGAAGATCTATAGCTTTCCTTACGAATAGCTTTACCTGATCAGGAGAAAGTTCTTTGGCTTTTAGAAACCGTATCTCTTCTACAAATCCTTCAAACCCGTTCAGAACTTGATTAATTTTATTCTGAATGGGCTCTCGATTCTTTTTATAGTGTCGAAAGATCGAATGTTCGCCATTTCCAAGGTTTCTTACCATTAACTGATTACAACAAACGACTCTCATAAATCCATAGAACAATTCTAGAGAGTTTGTTCGATCATAAGAATTGCGGATTACTACATTAAGATTCCCTTCGTCCTCAATCTTATAGTCGTTGTGTTTTAATATTACTAGGTGTTTTTGAAAACCTTTCCGATCTTCTACTCTAACATTCTTCTCTGAGGCAGTCTGAATCTCCCACCCTTTCTCCTGAAAGAGTGAGAGAACATCAGAAGTTTTAATATGTAAATATCTTTCGCTTGTTTGTCCATAATAGGAATCCGAAAAAACAGATGGAGTTCTTTCTTTTAACTCCTCGTGACTAATACTCATTTGAACTCCTAAGAACAGAACCAGGAGTTTCATTTTCTTCAAATGTAAAACGAGAAAGCGTTTTTTTCTGATTCTATATTTTTATTTTCTTGGTGAAGTCTGAGATTAGCTACGAACGATTATTTTATATATTCTTCGCGAAGATTCAATTGAAGTAGTTTATCATTAGTCTTTTGAATAATGTTTTCAATTTGTTCAGACATAGTGAAATCCAATGGTTGCATTTCCTTTAAGTAAATACGCAGAGTCTGGTATTTTTCTTTAATCTGACAAATGTAGGGAGGATCTTCTAAATCTGACACCAGTAAACTAATAGATTCTAAAGCCTCAAAAACAAAGATTAACCAGGACTTCGGGACTTCTAATCCATATTCCGATACTGAATTCCAATATTCTTTATTTTTTAGGTCTTCTACAATTATTGAATATCTGAAAAGCGTAGGAAATGCTTTGTAAAATAATTCCTTAATTTCTATATCTTTAAATGCCAATCCATCCAGAGAAGATAGATAACGTATTTCAGACCGGATCGAGTCCATTTTTCTTAAATTTAATTAAATAACAAATGACGCAACCAAAGAAATATATTATGAACTGCAAAAATACCGATTCCGTAAAATCCTACTCCACCTAAATACCCTGTAATTACTCGCCTTACATTATTGGAGGTCATATTAAGATATTCTTGTAAACTCCAGTCGGCAAGCATTGGAATCATAAGACTAAAAGGAATAATTAAGGTAATCGAAAAAGACCAATTCCAAGGTAAGAAAAAAAGGGAACTTATTTGTCCGAAATAGACTCCTGTGCATCTAGCGCAGACTGGAAATACATGTCCTTTATATGCGAAACTTCTTTCTTCCCATTGATGACAGAAAAATGGAATGTGAGATACATTTTCACGTATGGAATCCATTTTTCTCAATAGAACTCCCTCTATTCTATGCCAAGTAACCGAAGACTTCATTTTACTTTTTATAGATTCGAGTTTTACTTTTTCCCATACCACAGAGTCCGCAAAGCAATCCGAATGGACCTAAGCATAGAAAGCCAAAGCAGGATTTTATCCATCCGAATCCTTTTGTTTTTGTTTCTATGATAATTTCTTCTTTTTCTTTATCATTCTCACTTTTCATACTTGATATTTTCTTCCTCGTATTCTCTAACTGATTTACTACAGCTATAAAAATCTTTCAAACAATCACCCTCAGCACTTGTTCCTGAATATTTTCCACAAACATTCTTAAAAAGAAGATTGGCCGAATATTTGTCTTCTTCCATTAAGAAAGGGAAATATCTGTAACTCTCATGAATTGCAGATATGGTAAATCGGCCAGCACATCGATTGTATTCGGCTACTCCCTCTGCCTTTAGCTTCAATTTAGCCTTCTCTACAAAAGACTTATCCCATTCGTAAGGCTTCGGTTTCGGGTAAGTTACATTGTATTTTCTTACTTGGCTTGGTCCCTGGAAAGAATATTGGAATTGGTAATCCCCTTTCCAAAGCTGGAACCTTTCCTCTTCTGATAGGCGGACCTCCGCCTTACCATTCTTAAATGAAATAGCCTTCTCTATTTTCTTAGGATAGGTTTGAGTAAATTTAAGAATCCCCTCGGGAGTTTTAACATTTTCTGTGCTGTCTAATTTTCTCTCCTCAACCTTCCTTATCTCATTACTACTAAGGGAGGCATAAATTGGATAAGTTATCCAATCATAGAGAAACAAAGGAATTGAAATCAAATAACCTAATCCGTAGCTTAGATGGGTCCATCCGAACATACATCGCCAATAGGAATGTTTGTTTGAATTTGAAGCGACCATGCCATCTCCTGAACATACTGGCTGACTGAAATCCAATTTGTTCCCGACTTTAAATTCTTGCTCCTTTTTAATTTGGCTATAGTTCTTAGCCGTTTCATTTACGGTAAATTCAAGAACGTTATAAACTAAAGACTGCTCAATGACAATATCTGATTCGTATTCCGGACTGCGACCTATCTCTTTCTCGGATTCAAGTTTGTAGTCCTTTACGTAAGGCAAACAATTTGCAAAAACGAAAGCTATAGCAAGTATTATTAATTTTGAAGTTAAGATGAAATTCTTAATTTGCATGATAAAGATCTTTCAAAGTTAGACACTTCTCTTGCGAATCGGTAAAGGCAATCTTAGGCATGTCTGAATATGTAGGATTTCCTGAACAATCAAACAATAGAACTCCCGATTCAAGATTGTAGGTTATAAGCTTACATCCTTCCTTGTAGACAAATTTTTCCGGAGCCATAGAATCAAACGGAGGCTCACCAGTATAACCGCAATTTGCTTTAGAGTCTCTATATGCGAGCCAATACCATTTTCTTGCATTAAGAGAGATAAATTGCTCCAAGCGTTTGCATGAGTCTTCAGATGCAGTAAAAAAGTATTCTCTCCCAATACAAGCGAGGGTGTTAATCCCATCTTTATTTTCGATTTTTGTCAATTTAGTCTTTCGGCAACTTGCATCCGCTTTTTTGATTCCTTGTGGAGAAATATCCAACTTATTATTCTGCTTGGCCTCCAAAACATTCTTGCATTTCATTTCTTTCGTATCAATAAACCAAGAATTCTCCAGATCTATCGAGAATAAAGAATGCGAAGATAAAATCATCGCTATAAATATTATATTTTTCATATACTGTCTCCTAAACATTTTTTCTGTCAAAACTCTTCTTTTGAATTAAGGAAAGTTCTTTTTGATTTAGTTTCCATTTTTCAGAATCTTTTCGATAGATTTGATTAACAGGTTTAAGATTACATGCAAGAAGTGCTGCAAGCCCAGGAGATCGAAGCCCGCCCTCTTGCTTTAATGCAATCATCTACATCTATCTTATGTCAGAAGTCTTCAATAGTTGATTCTCGCAACACTGGAAGACTGAGTGTTTAACAAAATATTTCCAAATGCCCCACCTCCACTTTTCATAGGTCTTTTTTATAGAGCATGAACACTTACCAATTGATACCGCTGCCTTAGTATTCAATTCTAATAAGAGGAGCGGAGCCAGAGGGAATCCTTCAACGCAAACGACCTCAACATTAATTCCTGAAATTTTACCAACTTATACCATCGCGGTTAAAAGGGTCAATAAATATTAATACGAACTATTGTTCATGTATGATCGATCGTGGCTATTTGTTCGGAAATTGCTTATGCTTTTGAGATGGATTATGATCCAATTTTAAAAAGTATTATTCAAAAGATCCGAAACCTCAGAGAAGCCCGGGATATGAGCCAGGAAAGTGTAGCTGGCTTAGAAATTAGTCTACGTATTTATCAGAAGATTGAAGCGGGCAAGGGTATGCCTAGCTTAAAAACACTGCTAATTATTGCAGATTCATTAGGTATTCATCCTAAGGAACTTTTGGATATTCCTTTACTGAAAGATAGACCTCTTAAGAAAGAATTTCCCAAAAGAAAAAGACAGCGATCTATCTCTAAAGAACTTGCCGTCCCTATAAAGAAAAAGAGTAAAATGAGGTAATAATACTATTTATTGGATATATAACAAAGAAAGGAAGGACAATCAAAGATTTACGGAGCGAGAAGAGACTCACTCATGAGGATCTAGATTTTGGAGATGATGGAATTCCGTATAGAACAATTCAGAATATAGAAAATGGCAGGTCTAATCCAAGCTTGAGAACGATTTATCGACTAACCCGGATTCTTCAGGTAAAGGCAAAAGATATCTTTGATATTTAATTAATTCCAACAATAGTTCCTAAGCAGAATTATTGTTAGTGTCGACCAAATTACGGACATCAAAGAACAAATAGTCTTTGAGGTTATATCCTGTCATAAAAGCATCTAAATTTTCTAATAGTTTTCCCTGATTAATGTTCGTTAAATTTGGAACAGGAATTTTAGCGGTTAAGTCTCCTTCATTAGATTCTATAACAATAAAATCTTCCGGATCAGTAAAGCTAATCAAACTTCCTTTACTGCATTTTAAAATCTTATAAATCATATCCCGAATATTCTTTCCATATAAATCATCATGCCTATGAATGACTTTATTCCGAATATTTAGCAGGTTTAACAAACTTCGATTATTCCAACTTTTCTTCAAATATCCATTGGCCTGACAGTATTCAAATGCTATCTGATGCCAAACACAATCAGAACCGCTTAAATCCAGAGTCGGGTCCGGAGCCCCTGGCAAAGCGTCGTTATAAAACATTTCCCAAATAGCAGCCATTTTACTCCATTTAGCCTGCCGCAGGAGTTGATCGGAGAAATGAGAATTTCCATTTATTCCGATCTTATCCCAATTATAATTCGGAGACGTTTTAATTCTCGGGCCTTTTGCCTCAACAAAACAAATCTTACAACCTGAGTAAATTCTAAATACGATTATAAAATCAGCTCCGAACCGACTTTCTTCACTTTTATTAAATTTACGATTTATAAATCGATATGACCATTTTTTAAAAGTGTCTCTATTTAATTTACAAAAAACAGAAGTGTAATCATCTTCCGATGAAATCGTTCTCTTTGAATATTCATCTCTGCACTCAATATCATTTTCGTAAAATATATTGCTGATTACATTGATTATCTTTTCCATGAAGGAGCTTTTTCCTAAATTTACTTATTTTCTTTATGCATGATCTATTTAATCTGCAATTTTGAAAAACCCCAAGTAATCCAAAGAATAGCAAATGGACACTTTTCTTCTTCAAGGATCTTTTGCCACGGAGAGCTTTTACAATTTTCATTGACCTTATAATTTACTAATTTATCTTTTATCAATTCACAGCAGAATTCATATTGCAAACAAGATCGATCATTATTAGTAAATAGTCTATAGAATTGATCAATTATCGGAAAGTAAATAGCAGCTTTAGTCAACTCCTCATCCTCCCGTTGACCCTTTACTAATTCGCCAATGTTCGCAAAATTCATAACTAACGGAGTTCCGATTTCGGTAAGGGTATTCAAGAATTCTAATCTTCCTACTTCCGGGTCCTGAGTAAAATAAGCATTATAAGTCCACCCAGAGAATAATTTAGCTTTTAAAGCATCAATTTTTCCATTTATCCATCGAGCTGAATTTCCCAGCTCTCCGCCAGGCAATAAATCATTAATCTCGCCCTTTGCCCTTTCCACTTCTCGGGAAAATAATGACCGAATATTAAGATATACATTTTCAAAGGGATCATGAACTTTTACGAAATTCAGGAGCCACTCCCTAAAAGAAATCAAGTCCTTCGGGTCATAATTAAGCTTTTTCATTTCCATTAGTGAATCATAGAAAAATCTTCCCGGATTATAAGACAAAAGCGAAATTTCAGCAAGTTGCAAAAGAATTTCCTTCTTAGCAAATCCAGGAATAATATATTGCGCCACACGCAAACAAGCATTATAAGGAAAAGTTGAAAAATCAAAGTCACCATATATTTTCTGCTGAAGAATTGCACTAATACTTTCCATAATGGCCTTAGACCCAAATTTGTATCGAACTCCCTTCATTTGCTGAAATTTCAAATCTAAGATTATAATAACACCAAATTCTTCGTATTTCTTTCCTTTAAATATGTGAGAAGTCTTTTCGATTTGAATTTCTCTGATAGTCAACTTTTCCATATCGTCGATTTCCAAAACATCTCCAATATAAATCTCAAATAACGAATTATTAATCTTATAATTAATTAAAGAATTCAAATCTATTGGAATCTCAACTGCAGATTCGCTGCTTAAAATAGTTTCAGCTATTCCTTTTATAATATTTATGGTATTGGATAAATTTATCAGCCCTATAGTGCTCCCAATGTCCTGTAAAAAATGAATATACTCGTGAAACAATACCTTTTCGTCATTATGCGGAGTTTTACAATTTTGCAAAGGTTCAAGTATTTCACTTAGCATTGCCAATGAATTGATCCTCATATGAAAATATGAAGGAATATAGTATCCATATTCTGCATTATTATCTGGCATATAGCTCATATACTTAAGGTCTCCACATATTAATAATTTATAAACAGAAACAACATTTCTTTTTCTTTGTGTCTACGTTTTACTTCCTATAAAACATCCAAACAGTAAAAGCAATTCAATCTGTTTTAAAATCCTCTATAGTAGACTATTTGCGTCACTCCTACTTTGTTTGGATCAAAATGAAAGAAAGCCCGGGAAGCTTGACTTGCCACCGGAGTAACTCAAGAAGATAAGGGCAAGGACGACTTTTCCATTCACCTCAGAACAATTGAAAATGTTCGGACTAATCCAGATGCGAATATGCTTTTTTCAATTTCCAAAAGTTTAAAGGTAAAGCTGAAGACCTAATTGATTTTTAGGGACTTTCGTTAGTTGAAAGACTTAATGACAATAATTTAACATTTTCAGAACCCACACATTCAACGATTTTCTCTCTCGGCAAACTCAATATGTCCTCTGCCTTTTTACAGCCTGCAGAAAATAACGCCAAATATTGACCTCGCGTTAATGAAATCTTTAATTGCAATAGGAATAATGCCTCGCGTGGTAACCCAAACTCAAGTTGATCCAACAAGATATCTAATTCACTTAGAAAAACTTGATTATCAAGAAGAAGACAAGATAGAATTTTATGGGCCGAGCTTAAATGGAATCTGGTACCATCTGCAATACTAGCAATGTTACCGTAATTTATCGCGCCTTGAAATGGATTAACGGTATAATATTTTTCAATTGCTTCAACCCGTTCGCCATTTATCCAATCAAACAAAATGCTAGCTCGTTTACAGCGGGCCCAAAATTGAAACTGATCATCACAGTAACGCTGTAAACTCTGAGTTACATTTAGGCCGTATCTATTTGATGCATCGGAAACTCGCGAAGACTCTGTTTGGCCTCGCCTCATTAGTGGTGTATAAATTGAGTCCATTTCGTTCAATACCTGAAGAATGCCCAATAAATGAATGGGAGAAACTCTACTAATATCAATCCCTTTCAAAATTTCAACCAATCGCATACTTGAATCAAAGGACAATGAAGAAGAGCCGCACGCTCTACCTAGTAATGTCAAACGAATAAAATCGCCATCAAGTTCAGCTAATTCTATATGAAGTAGGCGCTCTACGAATGTATTTACTTCAGATTCAATATTTACGAACCATTTAGGATTTTCAAGGGAAGCAGAATATCCTCCGAAAGTGTTAATCAGTAAACCTGGAATTTCTTTTTGTGATATTTCCTTAACTTGACTAAGCAACCGAATAATCCATGTAGAAAGGTCTCGTTCCTGAAAAGAAGATCGAACCTCTTCAGGAGTTCCCAAAACATATTTTTGAAAGAGCTGTGCTCTCTCTAAAGAAGTCTCTGCCAAAATAATACATTTACCGGTTTCATTAAAGCCAACTCTTCCAGCACGGCCAGCCATGTTTTTATATTCTGCTACGGTAAACTCTCGTCCATCTTCTCCCAAAAATTTATTCTCCGCTAGGATTACTGTCGAAGCAGGAGTATTGATCCCCGCCGCAAGGGTAGTTGTAGCCGCAATTATATGAATTTCTTCATTCAAATTTCGAAATCCTTTTTCGACAGCTTCCCTTTCAGATCTAAGTAAGTTTGTATTGTGAAAAGCAACTCCTCCTCTTAAGCACGAGTGTAAATCCTGTGATGCGTTCGTTAAATCTTGTGTCGGTAATGAATCGAGAACTTGAGTTGCAGGTTTTAAACCAAGTTCGCTCGCTAAGTATTTGGCGCAACCTTGAGCAGTACCGCGTTGATTACGAAAAATTAACAGCTTTTCCCCATCAGATATTAACTTTTTAGATAATGGAACAATTACGTCTTGAGAACTTGGCCTATCACGACGTTGAACTATACTTCGAAAAGGAAGCAATTCTTCATTCTTAATTGTGCCATCTACGTCGATGAATTGAAATACTCCGCTTCGATCTAACACCCCTTCTATTAATGGCACTGGTCTCTTTTTTGAAATTAAAACAGGAAGGTTAAGCCAGCGGTCAAAATTATTTATATTTCCCATGACTGCAGATAGAACTAATATTTGCGGTTCAACGCCATTGATACGAGCGCGTAGCAAAAATGAAAATATCAATTCAACAATAATTCCTCGATTCGGATCCGTGATAAACTGCCCTTCATCCAAAACGATAAGGCCTAGTTGATTGAGAATACTTGGAGATCCCAAAATTAAATTTAGAAATGTCTCATACGTAAAAAAACCAAGATCATAACGTCCCTTAAGCACGGGAGCAACTCCGTCTGTTGAGTCTCCGCTACATCTAACAATTCGAAGTCCTGACGGTGCATAGTTAAAAGTAAAATCTTCATATTTCTCGTTCACCAAAGCACGGTATGGAAGGAGAAATGCCACCTTCTTTCCAAGCGTAACCGAAGGGATTGCTGCCAATTCTCCGATCAAGGTCTTCCCTGAACTGGTCGGCGCAACAACAAGTAACGATTTACCGTCGAGAACTCCGAATTCGTTTATAGATTGAATTTGTAAAGAGTTAAGTCCATGGGGAAATCGAATTTTCCACTGGTCAATAATAGAAGAAGGAAATCCATATTGCTGAAGCTCTTCTAATGTACCAGAAACTTTCTTTGTAGATTTAAATGGGAAAGCGGCTAAATAATTATCACCTCGTTTGAGAACAGGAAATGTAAGTCCACCAGCTACAGTTCCCAAAAACACAGGAGTTTGTTTGACATTGATTCTCTCGGCTTCGTGCCGAGTTAGTCGAATAATCTCCCCGACAACATCCGGAAAATTCACGATTTGTTTGTCGCTACTAGTTAGTGCAGTAATAATTGCATAGGTTAATAATCCGTGTCCAGTTCCAGGTTGTTCCCAGGCAGATTCATTCACAGCACAAGCCGACAAAAGTATTCGCCCTTCTCCATATATTTCATTTAGAACAAACCCATTTCGAGGCAAACCAGCAGTTTCAAGAACCCTCGCTGGGGCTTGTCCGCTAAAACAACAATCGAGAATAAAAAGTACAGTCTTTGCTTTGGTATTTCTAAACGCATCGGCTAAAGAATTCATTGAGATAGCCGTTCCTGTGAGATCCCTTATTTCAGTATCGAACAAGATAATATTTCCATCAGGGGACCCATGACCAGCAAATGAAATGATACTTACGTCATCCTCATTCGCTTCCGCTAATGTCCCAAATATAGCTTTGCGCACTTCAGAATTAGTTGCTTCTTGATCCACAAGCAAGTTCGAAGTTAAGCCTTCAAACGAATCAGCAAACAAAGCCCAGAGAGCTAAAGCATCTCTTTTTGCGCCATTAAGTTCAGAAATACCTTGATCACTATATTTATTAATCCCAATAAAAACTGCACGCAATGCCATTCTTGCTCCAAGCTCCCGTTGTTTTAGAATTTTTATGTTCGTAAACACGAAAGGCTATCAACCTTTTCCAATTCTTTCCAGATCAGATAGTTCATTTTTTACTTTCTTTTTATATGTGTCTAACGTTTTGCTTCCTTAAAAACCCAAAAAGTAATCCACATGCAAGTAGCCTTAAAATACCAAGAAATCGCAACTACCAAACAATCCTTCACTCCTACCCAACCTTGGATGGAAATAGGAATATTTAATACTCGGAATCCGAACCGAGGACCACCTTTCCTCCAATCCAGAACCGCTCCCCCTCGCTCTAAAATTAGAAAAACTTCAAGTATAGAATTCTTCCCAACAAGCCTACCAAAACACCACAACCCAGCACTCAACACAGACTACTTCACTGAGATAACCAAGAAGATACTCAATGACTTCTATCCGAAACACTGTCCAACACCTGAGTGTAATGAGAGAATCTTAGATAAAGAAATCAGCACAAGACCAGATCTAATTAGATGTCCTCAATGTAGATATTTAATATCAAGACTAAGTTACACTCCTCTACATCACTTTAAACTACCAATATGGATGTTTGGCTACATCCTTTATGAATCACTGCTTCAATATCCAAAGGTAGTAACTGCAACAGAACTAAGTAAGAAATTAAGAATAGGATATAATGCCGCTAGTCTGCTCAAGAGAAGATTCCAACTCTTCTGTTCCGATCAATTACCAAAGTATAAGAAGCTCACCTACGAAGCCTTAAATGATCAGTTCAAAGACTTCCTATTACCTCCAAATGAGAATAGAGACATCACTAAGATCATGGCAAAGAGGCCCTACGTATGCGTAGACACTGCTGTATTATACTCTGCGGGTGAAAGAGCAAGCCAAGGTAGGAAAAGATACAGCCACAGAGGACAAACTTCTTCTATCTATCTTTCAGAAAAGCTTGGTGGGAAACAAATCGGAACTCTGGTTCAGACTATAGCAATCAAACAAGGACCGGTATTCTTCTCTTCTGTCCCTAATCAAAAAGCTGAGACTCTTGGACCTTTAATCAAAGAATATTTGCCTATTACCACTCCACTTTTTACAGATCAAGGCTATCCTTGGCTTTGGGGAATTTACAGGAATCATAGAAGTGTAAATCACTCTGCAAGATCAAAAGATAATAGGTTCAGATTTGCTCGTAATCGTTGGAGTAAGAATGGAGTCCACAATCAAGTAGCAGAAGGAAATCATAGAGTTCTTAAGACGGCCTTTGCATCTTATGGATACATTACTCCAAAGTATTCACAGTTGTATCTGAATGAGTTTTCATTCATTAAAAATGCTAATGTATTCGGACTGGATGTATTAGTTGAGTCGGTTAGTGGTGATGATTCTTGTTTGAGTAGGGATGCTTTTCTCTCTGGTACGAGAGCGACGGAACAAGGAGCGGTTCGGAAGGAGAGGAAAGGATAACTATTCTGAAAGAATTTTTAATTTTTTGCTAAAGATATAGTCCTGTAGATAAACCATATCGTCAGGGTTGGAGTCAAAAAAATTCACACCAAGTTGATATCTATGTTCCGAGATTTCCAAAAATCGTACGACTTCTCCCCGAAGGACTAGATCCCTTTCGGCGATAGGAACGAACATTTTAATAATATTATGTTTTTTTAAGTAATTAAAAGTCCGAAGTTCTTCAATTTCGAAAAGAAGGCCATTCATACTTATGTCGAGGATCTTCGTGGCTGCCCTAGCCGTCTTGTAATTTTCCTGACGAATGTAAACCTTCGTCAACGCATAGGTCAAAATCTCGCCAAGTTCCTGAATGTACAAAGCCTGTTGAAGTACGATGGAGAACTTATCCATAGCGGTGGAAAAGACTCGGATATGACCGATGACATCATTAAAGAGTCTCACAGGCGTTACTACGTATGAAATCATAAAGTTACGAACTTCTTCCTTTTGCATGTCCCGAAAGAAAGCGTCCGCCTTTGCCTGCCCTTCGGATTGAATCATTTGAAGATATCCTGCTCGGAAATTTTCCAGGCCCTCTTCCTTCCCTTCTCCAATATAATTTATAATCAAGGAACAGTCCGGTATGTAAACTGTCGAATTGAATTCCTTAACGAACCTGCCCAAGAAACCTCCGTCGTTACCGGGACCGTAAAACTCGATCTCATAGTCGCGCGAAACTTCGAAGATATAATCGGTAGCCATCAGATTAATCAGCTTTAGACTGGGATGATCTTTTTTGATTTCTTTCATTAAATGAAAGAATCTTTGCTCCACGTAAAGATTCTTGCCGAGTTCCCGTTCGCCTCCCGTTAATGATCGGTAGAGGATTACGTAGTTCATAAATAAGTCGTCGACGGCGACCCGAAGATTCTGTCTGAAAGCCGCGGCCTGCAACTCGGAAGGAATTTTAATTCGAACGTGATCTTCCCAAAAATGTAGGATTACAACTTCGAATTGATAAAGAATATTCAAAATTTCGAAACTAATTTTAGCGCGCAAAATGCCTTTGGATTGTACGTAAGGAACGAGGAAAATTAAAGTGTCCTCTCCGATTTCTTCGACTACAGCGCTAAGTTTATCCCCTTCGTAGTCGAAAGGAAACTCGCGCTGATCGGCCTTCAAACTATAAAATAGATGCTTAACCAAATTGATGTCTGAACCGATGATCGTTTCTCCGAACATCGTTTCTAGGATTGTTATCAATTCTTGAAGACTATCCGATCTACCTACAGCCATAATGCGTCAAAATTAAAGAAGCTCTTCTAACATTTTCGACTTTTGAAGAAGTCGAATCCAGCCGATACCCTCAGTTTCTTTTCGCGAATCCCCTTTTTTAAGCAATCTGATGGGACATAGTGTGAAGAAGAAAGGAAGGAAATTATACGATGGGTTTTTCAAGGTCTTGCCGAAAAAAATAGCATGGAACAGAATAAGTCCGAACTCAACCCAGAACTCTTTGATATGATGCGCCAAGGCAAACTTTCCGCGATGAAAATTCTCGCATTGATTTCCCTAAAGGAATTGGTGGATAGATTCGCCTGTACCCCGTTCCTTGAACAAGATAAACTTGCAGAAATTAAAAATAGAATCGGTGTGGAACCGGATATTCTTACTTGGGGAGATTATTTCCAAACAGAAGTAGCGTCCCGGTTCTTTGATAAATCCGATGCCGATTTTTCCAAAATCGTTGATACGATTCGTTTTGATATGATCTCGGCACATTTAATTTTTTCCGGAAAGCCCGACTATTTTACCGATTCGGTCCGGGGCCAAGCTATCATGTCCCGTTCCATCGATTCTAGTTTCTGGACGCTTGAAGATGAGGAGAATGTTCATTTGGAAATTCTGTTGGATTATTTCGAGCAAATGGGACTAGGTAATAAACCTCTTGCAGTATCGGATAGAATTTGGTATGAAAGTTTCGAATTAAAGCAGGAAGCTGTTTAATGGCATTGGTAGAATCGGAAACGGTGGAATTATCCGCCGATTCTAGAATAGAAATTCTTTATCTCAATAATCCGGAAACGAAGAATTCGATGACCCGCGAAATGGGTCTTGAATTTAAAGCTCATATCGACAGATTGAAAAAAAGTCCGCCCCGGTCAGTAGTGATAACCGGGAAAAACGGAATTTTTTCGGCCGGTGGAAACTTCGAATTGCTAAAGTCGTTCGCGGAAAAGGATTTTGAAACGAATAAGAAAGAAATGTTCGAATTTTATAATCTTTTTCTATCCGTTCGCGATTTGGAAGTTCCGGTAATCTGTGCTGCTAATGGACATGCGGTGGGAGCAGGCCTTTCCATTACGTTTGCCTGTGATATCCGAATCTTTGCAACCGAAGGGAAATACCAATTTAATTTCGTGAAGTTGGGAATTCATCCGGGAATGGGTTCTAGTTATCTCGTAAGAGAATTATTCGGGACTTCCTTATCCAATCGACTTCTATTTCTAGCGGAAACTTTGAACGGCGAAGAATGTTTAAAATTGGGAATTTCGTACGATTCCGTTCCTAAGGACGAAGTGCTGAAACGCGCCACTGAGATCGCAATTTCATTAAGCGAAAGCGCCCCTCTAGCCTTATCCGAATTGAAGAAAAACACGTATAATCGGGAAGCCTTAAATGCAGCCTTGCGTTTGGAAGCGGAATCGCAGGCCAGTAATTTTCTCTCCAAGGATTTTAGAGAAACGATCAAATCTCTTGAAGAAAAAAGAAAACCGATTTTTAGAGGGTTCTAAATTTCCTTAGGCGATAAAAACGTCAGTTCCTTCGACGCGGCGACATTTCATAATAACCAAAAAATTAAATTCTCTTAATATTATTCGGAAATATCCAGTTTCCCATCTTTTACGGATTCTCGAATCGCTTTGAAAGTCTCCCTGTAGTCGCTCCAAGCATTCCAAACGACGAATCCGTCGCTCTTACTATCCACGCTAGCTTCGATCTGAGCTTTAACATAATCCTTTAACGTTTTTTTAGAATGAGCGATTTTCATCGTAAACCCTTGTATGTAACCGACGACCCTCGTTTCGGGCAAGGCTCGTTTTTTTGCATTCGTCAATCCGTCGTAAATGGTTTTATAAGGATTGGAAATTCGCTCAGGTTGTCCGTAAAAGTGAGAAGGATATAGCATAGGATACAATACGTCCACTAATTGGGAAAAGACTTCCACTTTCTGGCCGATTAAATCATCTTTATTGAATGGAATTCTGCCAAATATATCCGCGCCAAGATAAGGCAAATCGTCGCATTTGTTAGCCTCGCTGCGAATCTTTCCGATAATCGATCCGATATTTTGATATTTCTTTTTGATCGAAACCTTGATCTCCGGGTCGTCAGCATACCGGATATAATCCAATTGAATTTCCGGAAAGCCTGCCGCACAGGCTTTGCCGACATAAGATAAAATCGAATTTAATCTAGCTTGAGTCGGAAACTCAGTTTTTAATCCCCCGTCGAAGTTTACTAAGCGACCGATCGGGTAGAATCCAAGCTCTTTAATTCGTCGAATTTCTTCCGCAGGCGGAGTCGCGGATTGAAGGTCGATGACGAGGACATTCACGCCGGCTTCGGCGGCTTCCGATAAGACATTTTCCAATTTCTTTCGATTGGATTTATTCGATATGAGAGAATTATGAATATAAATCCCTCGATAAAACTTAGGTGGATGGATGCTGTTCTCACCGTTTCGTCTTAGGACTCTTGGCTTTCGCAGAACCTTAGGTTCCGAGGAAGTGAGACTAGCTTCAATCGTTGCATCCTTATCCATTATCTTCGAGGTGATCGGTTTTTCCTTTTCGATAGCCCGATTTTGAGATCGGATAGGTTCTGCGCTTTTTTCCCGAAGAACTCGGCCCGGTCCATTCTTGATCCTTGAATTTTCCGGAAACGGTAAAGTAAACTCAGCGCATAATGGACACGAGATTAAAATGAATAAAAGAAGAACAGAAAACGATTTGCGCAATGTGGAGCTCCAGTCTTATATTTAATATCGAACCGGATCAATTCAATCTTTCCCAGAACATTCCGATATCTAAAAAAAACCGGAGGAAACAAATGAATTTTGGATACGCATACGAAGATATTTTCCTCCAGCACGATACCGGAGAGTATCACCCCGAACGACCGGAAAGATTAGAAGCCATAATGAATCGATTGATTAAAACTTCTTACTTTAAAAACCTTACACATATTTCTCCCGAAAAACTACCGGAAGAACTGATTCTATCGGCTCATAATAGGACTTATCAAGAACGATTCGTAGCCATCGAAGGAAAGAGAGGGGGTTTTGATGGTGATACCCCCTTCTCTCCAAAAAGTTTTGAAGCCGCTCTCCTGGCTGCAGGTAGCGGAGTGTCACTGGCAAAACAAATTCTGTCGGAAGACTTGGATTCAGGAATCGCTTTAATTCGCCCGCCTGGCCATCATGCCGAAACAGGCCGAGCAATGGGTTTTTGCTTGCTCAATAATATTGCCATTACTGCACATTATCTTCTGAATCGGAATATTCGAAGAGTGTATATCTTGGATTGGGACGTGCATCACGGGAATGGAACCCAGGAAATTTTTTACGATTCCGATAAAGTCTTTTTTACCTCGCTCCACCAATACCCTTTCTATCCGGGTTCCGGATCCGCAAGAGAGATCGGTTCCGGGCAAGGGCTAGGTTTTACGCTTAATATTCCTCTACCCGGTAGCTCTTCGAATTCGGATTACCTACAGGCATTTCAGGAAAAGGTAATCCCCTCAATTCTTGAATTCGAGCCGGAATTCCTATTGATTTCGGCGGGCTTTGACGCTCATAAACAAGATCCTCTCGGAGGTATGTCACTTTCTACGAATGCATTTTCCGAATTTACTCGGTTGGCGAAGGAAGCTGCATCCCAATCCGGTTCAAAGATAATCTCTTTTCTAGAAGGCGGCTATGACCTCCAGGCGCTGGCAGAAAGCGTCGAAGCTCATATAGCCGTATTAGCAAGTTAAAAGGCATAAAAAAGTACCGCAGCTATGTCAAACCTCGCCGATACTAAAACTATGCAGGAGTTTTCCCCGCAATCCGACCTTGCCATCCGTTTTCGAAACTATGTAATTTTACTAGATCGGATCCTGAGAGAAGTGGAGGATGAACTGGAAGAAAACCGCGCAATCCGCCATGAATGGTCGGAATGGCATAGTAATTGGAAAAAAGTTTGGCTGAATCAAACGGAAGAATCCTCTCAGCTAAGAGAAAGAGTTTCCGTAAAGCTCCGGAATCGATTACCTTAAATTCAAGCGCACTCGTTCTTTTCAGCGATTTGGTGATTGGCCCCCCTATATGGATTGAGTCGGTCGAAAAAATCCCCGCCCCTCCTGGGCGGGGGCCGGATCGGTGGTACCCCTCGGAAGGCCGTATGCCACAAAATTCCTCTTCTAGCAACACTTTTCCAGTGATCAAACTTTGAGGGAGCTCCTACAGGTTTTTCTTCAAGACTTTCAGGGAACGGCCATGATCCGCATAGTTTGAAAAAGGGGTTGAAATTATGTCTCTAAACCGATTCACTCGGAAATACTGAGGAATAGAATGGGGAGAAAACTATCACCAAGAATCTTTCTGCTATTCCTATTAGCGGCCAGCTCAGTAGGCCCTCTCCAACCTGAGTCTTTACCCTTCTTTAGCTTGAAGGAAAAGGAAGCGCGAACCTTTTTTAAGCGCGGACTGGCATATTACAATAAGGGAGAGTTCGCGGCTGCTCGCGAAAACTTTCTGAAATCCCTTTCCCTGAAACCCGACTTTCCACACGCAAAATTCTTTCTATCGGAAACATATTACCTAAGCGGAGACTGGCAGGAAAGTTTAGCGGAATTAGAGCAATTAGAATCTTCGGGCAAGCTGAATCTAATTCGAAAAAGCAGATTAGATGCCCTCAGATTTCAATTAGGCGGAAGCAACCGAAAAGACACTTTAGAATATTATAAATCTGTAAATGGAGACGACCTCAGAAGGTTTCGATTCCGCAACCCGACGGACGTTGCGGTGGATGAGGAAGGATATTTATACGTTACGAGTTTCGAAACCGCAAATATAGTAAAATTCGACGCAAACGGAAACCCTGTCGATAATTTCAAAGGTTCCTTAGGCCGTAATCTTCAGGGGCCCACTGCCATCGCCGTACGGGGAAAATCGATATTCGTAGCTGACTATGCCGGCGATACGATATACGAATTCAACACGCATGGCGACTACGTTAACCGATTCGGCAATACCGGAAAACAACCTGGCTATTTCCATGGACCTTCTGGAATTTTTCTTACAAGAGAGGGGTATCTATTCGTTTCGGATATGGGAAACGATCGAATTCAAAAAGTTGCAAAGGATGGAAGCTTTCTTCAAGAAATCGGAAAGGGTATTTTAAGACAACCCGCCGGTCTCAAGATCAATTCAAAAGGCGAGATCTTTGTAGCCGATAAAGGTAACCGAAGGATCGTCGTTTTCGATAAGGAGGGAAATTATCTAAAGGAGATAACTCATCCGGCTCTAAAAAAACCCCGCAATTTAACGATCCGCGAAAATAAAATTTACGTAGCGGACGAAGCTGCGGGTCTATTTATCTATGATTCGATTTCAAAAAATTGGTCCAATTTCGAAAGTTTTCGGGATTCGAAAAATAACGTTAGAAATTTCGACCAAGCTTTTGGAATCGGTTTCGATTATACCGGAACGATGTTTGTGACCGATTTCAATAGACATAGATTGGATATTTTCTCCCCGAAGGGCCAACTCGCTTCCAACTTAGATCTGTTAGTCGAACGAGTGATCAGTTCCAACTATCCCGATATTTCTTTAGTCGTGCAAGCTCGAGACCGCCACGGCGCTGCGGTAAAAGCCATACCGCGCAATTCGTTCCGGGTTTACGAAATGGATAACCTTTCGCCGCTAATCGGACTTACGAATATGCAAAAATACAATAATCGAGTAACAGTCTCGATAGTGGCGGAAAATTCCAAACAAATCGCCGAGTCGTACCCGCTGATTGAAAAAGCGCTAAAACCATTTCTATCCGAAATCCGATCCGAAGATAAGATTCAGCTTTTGAGATCAGGAAAAGATACTCAGGTCGCTTATTCTTTCGGAAAAAGCATGTACGATATTTTTCGCGCAATCAGAGCCTTTATACCGGAGGAAGAATCACAAATCGGCAAATCGTTGCAAAGAGGAATTACCGATCTGCTGGACAGCGTAGGTCCTCGCGCGGTCTTAGCGGTCGTTTCCGGCAAGGACCTGAAAGCGGGGTTTACCCAATTTTCCCCTACAAAAATTATCCGTTTTGCAGTAGCTCATGATATTCCTATCTTCTTTCTTTGTTTGGGAGAAGAAGGAGAATCGGTCCAAATATACAAGGAAATTGCTGAAAAGTCCGGAGGAAAATTCTTGATGATCCCCGGAGGAGGCGCCGAAAAAAGTTTGCGGAATTGGGTGGAATCCAAAAAAGATCGACGATATTTGCTTTCATTCAAAAGCCGGATCGACTCGTCCGGCGGAGAGGTATATATCCCCGTCGTCGTCGAAGCAGTATTCAGAAACTCGAACGGAAAAGCGGAAACCGGATTCTTTAGTCCATGAGAACTTTAATAAAATATAAATTTCTTTTTCCTAATTTACTCGTCATCTTAACGATTCTACTATTACCGTCGGCTTCGCACATCTTTGCCAAAGAAACGATAGAATGGATTAAGCAAGGTGAATCCTCCTTAAAAAATCGAAACTATGCGGATGCATATGACGCGTTTAGGGAAGCAGTACAAAAAAATCCTCAATCGGTCAGATCTCACCTCGGTCTTTCCGAGGCAGCATTACGACTTCATAAAGAAAAGGAAGCGTTGCGCTCCTTAAATAAAGTCTTAGAATTAGAACCGAAAAACAAAATGGCCGTCAAAACTAAGGCGGTGACACTGTCAAAACTCGGACAATATGAGGAAGCTTCGGCGGTGATTCGGCCGTTTCTGGACGAGGATCGATACGATATAGATTTATTTCCGGTACTGGTGGAAGTTCAATTAGCGCAAGGTAATATTGAAAAAGCGACCTTCGAATTGAATTCCGCATTATCCAGGATGCCGAAAAATCGGGAAATCAGAATGTTGGAGGCTAGAGTTGCGGCGCTTGGAGGTAATTTTTCGAAAGCCCAGGCATTGCGAAATCAATTAGAATCGGAAACTTCCGACGATCCGAGCGTATTTTTGGAGTCCGGAAAGTTTTTACTTCTTTGGTCGGAAAAACTCTCGGGAAATCGAAGGGATTCCAAAATTCAGGAATCCGCTGAAAAACTGGAACGGGCAATTGCACTTTACCCGGATGAAGAAGAAGCGCTTAGATTGCTTGCTAAAACGAGAATCTATGCGGGACGGTATGCGGATGCAGAAGAATTTCTGAATCGATTGCTGGTTCTCTTTCCCTCCTCAACCGAGTATTTATATTTAAGATCGTTTGCACGTCTTAAAAAGGATCCTAGTTCGAAAGAAGGTCGTGCCGACCTTGAACGCCTACTTACTCTTGACGATTTGGACCCTTTCATACGAGAGCGGGCTGAAACATTATGTTTGGAAAATCTTCCGGAAGGAAACAATACTCGTAGAACTTTAGGTGAATATAGATTGCAGCGTTTTCGTGCAAATCGAAATAGCTTCTTATATGATCTAGCTTGGGTCCATCTGATGCGGGCGCGAGAATTGCTACCGAACCGACCGGAAATTCTCGTACTTGTCCTGGAAGAATATAAAAGAAGAGGTTTATTCCCTCAGTATTTTAACCTTCTCTTAACACTAAGGGAAAAGTTCCCCGACAATAAGAAATACGGTTACGCAATCGAGAATAATCTGGAGAATTTTAAGAAATCATTAAGCTATCGGGAAGGCTTAATCAACATAGGAGAATTCGGTATCGAAGAAGACTATGGTAGAACCCCTCCGGAGCTTTTAATCTTCGATCTTGAGACGGAGGATTTTTTATCCAAACACCCGGATGCACCTGTAATCGCCGGAAAAGCAATTCGAACTTTCCTTTCCAAAGATCCTCGAATCAGAGCCGTAGATCTGGACTCGCGTCGAAAGAAGGAAGGACTCGACCAAGAACCGTACTCCGGGGCAATCATAAAAACCGAAAAAAACTTTTCCCAAATTAAAAACGTAAAGGGAGAATCGCTTCGATTCGTAGCTAGCGGAAAACTCTCCTTTAAAAACGGCGCTCTAAGAATGGAATGGAACTTAAGAGACCATAAAGAGGAAAAAAATCTAGGAACGTTTCGAATCTATGCAAAAGGTCGGGACGCTCTCTCCGAAGCAACCCTACGAAGCCGAGACAAACTTCTATCCTTAATACCTGCCATGGGTCGAGTACACCGAGTTAAAGAAGATTCGATCATTATCAACGCCGGACTAGTGGACGGAATCGCCAAAGGCACGGTTTTATATTTATATAACTCTTCCGCTAAGGTCGGGGAAGCCGTCGTACAGGAAGCGGATCTTTATACCTCTAAAGCGATTCCAAAGAATACCGACGAGGTCTTGCGAACCCTTGCCGTCGGAAACAGAGCGTATTGGCATCGAGTGAAAGAAGTCGGTAGTGAATGAACCTACTATTCCTAAATCCATCTAATCCGCAAATATCTAACTAAGCGAGAGGAACTCCCCTCTCGCATTGAAATACATTTTCGGTGGCTCCCGAATCTTGACGGAAAGCTACTGGTAGGAGCTCCAACAAGCTTTCACGAATATTAAATCCTTGCGGCGCTTGTAATTCTGTGAAATAAGGCAATTCCACCGCTTCGCTCCGGCCCCCGCCCAGGAAGGGTGGGGAATTTTTACAGCATTCCTAAGACTTCGGATCGGATTAACAATTCATCTCTCGGTAGATTTCTGCTTGCCTCTTAATAACGAGTTATCATTATTGGTAACTGATGGGGACGGGGATCAAATTCAAAAAACAAAGGATGGTCCGAGCAATAGCGATTTTATCATTCGGATTTTTTCTGCCTGGAACCTATTATACATCTTCTCACAATCATCTCTTTCCAAAAGATCAAAAAAACTCTCATTTCATACTGGGCCAGCTGGCTTCCTCCGATTCCGGAAATTCCGCTGAATTCTGCGCTCTATGTATGCATATACGTGCAGGAGGCCAAACTTCCCCTCCAAACAACGACTTCTCCCAGAAGATTCCAGCAATTTCTTCAGAAATAAACGGCTCAATTTTATCCATTTATATACCCCTTTTTCAGTATCTATCCACTCCCGGTAGATCCCCTCCTTTTCTTTCTTAAAATAACGAGCGTCTTTCGCATCTAGGATTCCATGGGTTTCGTAGATTAGTTATTTATAAACTTCCAATATAGGAAAGAAATGAAATCTGAAAAATTACATAGCGGTAAACTTATTTTTCTTGCGCTTTTTTTAAGTCCTTGGACGGGACTTTTGGCTCTTGATGTAAACTTAAAAGGAACAGTCAAAGATCCGACAGGAAAACCGATCCAAGGCGCAAGGGTAGTACTAAGTGA
The DNA here is from genome assembly GCF_000243715.2 of Leptospira broomii serovar Hurstbridge str. 5399. Taxonomy (NCBI): domain Bacteria; kingdom Pseudomonadati; phylum Spirochaetota; class Leptospiria; order Leptospirales; family Leptospiraceae; genus Leptospira; species Leptospira broomii. The sequence goes on along the minus strand of NZ_AHMO02000008.1, from coordinate 2,175,372 downwards.
AAATAATGTTTCAATAAAAACTGGAGCAGACGGTAACTTTGAATTCCAGCACTTGACCCAAGGATCGTATTCCGTAACTGCAATCGCACCCTACTATCAACCGAATACGATTCGAGTAGATGTGGGGGGAACGGACCAGACGATCGAATTTACTTTAAAGCCGACTTTCTTAGAAAGTCAAGCGATCAACGTAACGACTAAATCGACCGCTTCCGATTTCCTTTCGACTCCCCAGCCGACTACCGTGGTGGAAGGAAGACAACTTCAAAGATTAAGAGGGCAAAACGTAATGTCGACGTTGGATAATACTCCCGGAGTTGCCAATCTATCTACCGGAGCGGGGGCTGCAAAACCGGTCATCCGCGGATTAACCGGGCAACGGGTCTTGGTGATGACCGACGGAGTCAGACAGGAAGAGCAGCAGTTCGGAGACGATCATACTGTAGAAGTCGACTCGTTCAGTATCGACAGGCTCGAAGTTGTGCGAGGCCCCGCGTCGGTCCTCTATGGTTCGGATGCGTTAGGCGGTGTTGTGAATATTATCCGTTCCAAGGCGCCGACCGCAAAGGACAACGCACCAATACTCGCGGGTAATATATCCTCCAACAGTTTTACGAATAACCGCCAAGACGCAGGTTCAATCTCCTTATATGGCTACGACAAGAATTTGAACGTAGGTTATCGGGTGCATACGGATGAAAGAAAAGCATCAGGTATCCGGACTCCAAACGGAAAATTACCGAATACTGGGATGAACGAAAAAAATATCAGCGCCTCCATCGGGACAGACGGCTCCTGGGGAAATGCATACATTGACAGTTTTCAACGGACTCAAGAACAGGATCTATATGATAACCCGGTGGACAATCCGCAAGGAAAAGGATTACAGAAACTATCGCATCAAAAGACTCACATTCATTCTTTCTTTATACTTCCTTTGATAAACATAGAACTCGACGCGGGCTATCAACGAAATAATCGAAGAGAAATCCCGGATAAGAACCGATACGCCCCGATTTACAGCGACCTTACCGGCAGTTCTCTTACTCAGTTTCAAAAAGCGTTCGAAATATACCAGGTAAATGCGAATAACTTCAAACAGGGCTTAAATCTCTTTTTGGATACGACTACCTTTGACGCGAAGGTTCATCATAAGGAATGGAAAGGATTAAAAGGCACGATCGGCTTCCAAGGAATGAATCAGAAGAACGCTACGATCGGAACGAATCCTTTGGTTCCGGGGGATCAACTAAATAACGTCGGATTTTTCTTTCTTGAACAATGGAGAGTCGGTGATTTTACCTTTTCTATCGGAGGACGTCACGATAAACGATCAATCAGCGTGAATACGAATCCCGCATTGAATGTCGTTCAACAAACACGAAACTTTGATGCAAACACCGGTACCTTAGGCGCTCTCTGGAAGTTTGCCAAGGATTTTTCGTTGGCATTAAATGCGGGCAGAGGATTTAGAGCTCCTACGGAATTTGAACTATTCGCCGATGGAGTTCACGAAGGGACAGGCAAGTTCGAGTTAGGTAAAAACACTCTTCGGCCGGAAACATCTCTGAATTATGATACTACTCTTAGATATGCGACGGATCGCCTACAATTAGAACTCAGCGCTTTCCAAAACAATATTAATAATTACATCTATTCCGTAAGTACCGGCGCCTTTGACCCAATCTCCGGATTCGGAATCTACAATTATCGACAAGATAAGGCTCAGTTGACGGGGGGAGAATTCAGTTTTCAATACCAGACGACTTCTTGGCTCGTTTTAAGCGGTGGGATCGATTTACTTCAAGGAAACGTAACTAAGAAACCCGACCCTTCCATACTATTGAATCTAGGCGGTATCGACTTCCGATCGATCCTGTTCGACCTGGAAAATAAAAATTTACCGAACATGACTCCCAACCGGGCGAGATTCGGCACCAAGTTTACGACTAATAAAATGTTCGGTTTAGAGAATCCTTATTTTTCGGTAAACGGTAACTTCGTTCAACCCCAGTATCGGGTCGGCGTACTCCAAACCCCGTCCCACGGTTATAATCTTTATGATCTGGGCTTCGGAGCCGCAATACCCGGATTATCCAACGGAACGGATTCGGCGACATTCGACGTCGGAGTCCAGAATTTATTCAATACTAAGTATGTGAATCCGCTCAGCAGATACGCTACTTACGCGTTAAATCCCGGAATTAATATCACTTTCAAAGTCGATATACCGTTTACATTAATATCAGATTCAAAATGAGGGAAACATCATGACGAAATACTTAATAATCAACCTCGTCCTACTATTCTCGATCGGTTTAGGTAACTGCACTTATAATCCTCAATCTAAAAGAGAACACGAACGATACAATAAGCTAGAACTGCTCTCAGAGCTTGTTCAAAGCAAAATAACGGCGGACTGCGTTTATTGCACCAACACTCAGGCATTTCAAGGGAACTGTACTTGTTACCAGAATATTCCGCTTGGAACTTGTATGGGCATACCGTCAGGAACCGGAAAATCAAATTCATATAATATAACTTGTTCGACCTTAACTACGAACGGGATTTGGGCGAATGTGTCCCCGAATGCTTTTACGTGTACCTATCAAACCTGTCCGCCCGCCGCTTATCAGGCGGCGTTTACCGCACAAGGACAGTAAAATTAAAAATACAGAATATTCGACGCTTACATTCAAAAATCCCCAGTTCGAATGTAAGCTTAGTATGGTCACAAAAGAAACCGTTTTCGATACGAAGTATTTATAGTAAAAAATAAGGTAAGTTCGAGAACGAGGGAAGAGCATTCGGAGAATCGAAAAGGCCGAACGGAATGCCTATATTGGCAACATTAGGAGGGTCAATTTGCAAAGCCGGAGCTAAAAAGTCAATGAGTCGAAGTTCGATAGGTCTTAAAATTTTGATCAGGACGGGATCGACGAATCCGTAAATTCCTCCTGTATCTTCCAGACCTGTCCTCCGGAAGCTTATAGGTCGCCTTTTGCTTCGGATGGACGTTAAAATATAAACCGGCTTATCTTCTTCATTCGAAGTAGAACGGACAACGTCAATAAATGGGAAGTCCCGTATTATAATCGATGGAAGTTCTTTTGTATGAAGAGGAAAGCAAATCCGAGGAAATCAAATAATCCGCGGAGATCCGATTGTTTGCAACAGGGATATTATATAAGACTGCAATCCGAAGGAGCGCCTTTACGTCCGGGTCATGGGGCTGAGCTGTGAGTGGATCCCAGAAAAAAATCATAACGTCAATCTCACCGTCGACGATTTTCGCCCCGATTTGTTGATCACCGCCGAGCGGGCCCGAAAGAAATCTATGAACGGGAAGATCCGTCTTTTCGTGAACTACTTTACCGGTAGTCCCTGTACCGTATAAATGATGCCGCCGTAGCTCTTCTTTATGAAGAAGAACCCATTCGACAAGGTCCTGCTTTTTATTATCATGCGCTATTAAAACGATTCTTTTTGTCTCAGGAACATTGGCAGTTTGCATCGGGATCTACCTCTTCATTTCACGGTCTCTAGCGCCAGCCAATCCTGGAATCATTTTTTTAAGCCGTAACTCCAGTCTTTCGTGTTCGTACAAGTCATATTTGAACGCAGGAATGATTCCTAGGCGATCGTTAGGTCGATCGCAGGCAAATTAGGATAGTACCTTATCTCCGATCCGACAAAAAACCAGCTCCCGGACTAACCAAGAATCCGATAACTGAAAGAATTACGTCGGATCACAAAAACATGAATGCATAGCCGCCTCACCCGCAAGCGATAAGGGTCGCAAAACGTTCATCGATAATATAATTCAAAATATTATTTCTATCTAATATCAGATTCAAATTCATCTCATCGCTTACGATATTCGGCCGAGGTGGAAGAGCAAAAACACTCTGCTAATTATTAGAGAATCCCCTTCTTCCAAGGCTAAGAAATTCTTCGATACGGACCTATTAGACTAAGGTCAAGGGAGAACGGAGACTTCAGCAGCACAGAATTATGCTTTCCTTATGTTGCTTTTGAACCGAAGTCTAACGGAAAAAAAATCGCAAAATACTTGTTACCGTTTCTTAGTTTTTAGAATTGGAAGTAGCCATGAGTGAAATACTGCAACTGGCAAACGGATCCAAAGCAAGAGCAATAAGGCAATTTAAACATTTCGTTTCCTACCTAATCATGCGGTCGGTCCTTTTCCCATTTTCATTCCTACCTTATAGGGTATGTATATTTTTCGGTTCGGGATTAATGTTACTGCTTTATCCTATAGCCCAAAAACATCGCAAAATAGCTTACCAAAATATATCTTACGCATTTCCGGAATTGACGCATAAAGAGAAATTATTATTGGTACGAAAGCATTTCAGATTTCTCGGTGTGATTCTTGGTTGTTTTTTCTACGAGCAAAGAAATCCAAAAGCTTGGTATGAAAACTACATATCTTACGATAAGGAATCCGAAAAAACCGAGAAAGAAATACAAGCTTCCGGCAGTGGTGTAGTGATCGTTTCAGGTCATATAGGAAATTGGGAGAGCATGGCGGTCTATATGCCTCTCCGTCTTCCGAAGGTAGGCACTTTATACAAGCCAGCCAAAAACCCGTACGTTAGTAATTGGGTGGATAAGAGAAGGCAAAATTACGGTAGGGTTGTCACGATTCCGATCGATCGGCCGACGGAAGTACTTCGTAAGTTGAAGGATGGATATTGGCTTGCTTTCTTTGCCGACCAAAACGCGGGAGATAACGGGATTTTCATTCCGTTTTTAAATAGACCGGCTTCGACACATCAGGGTCCGGCAGTGATGTCCTATATAGCAAAAGTCCCACTGGTCTTTTATACCACGGAGTATATAGGTAAGGGAAAATTCGAAATCACTTGTGAGGATTTAGGAATTCCTGTAAAGCTGCCAGAAGAAACGAAAGAGGATATGATCAGGAGAACTACCGAAATCTGGACGAAAGTATTGGAAACTAAAATCAGGAAATCACCCGAACAGTACTTTTGGGTCCACCGCAGATGGAAGACTCAACCGAAAAGTTTATCATCTTAAAATGCGGGGAAACATAGTTTCGAGCTTATGTTTATCCGCTATGCGCCGATCTTATTTATGAATGCGCCATTTTCGTTCGCTAAGCTTGCCCAATAAAAAGCAAAGTCTCATTCTCTTTATTATAATCCCCTTGTTTTGCATATTAGGGGAATCGGATCCGCATGACCGCTTTCCGGAAAAAAGGCTGGAAATGCTAATTCCGGAATCCGCGAACGAAGGACCTTGGAGCGAAAATCCTTTAGAGTTTCATGATTTGGACTTTCTCGGTAATTTTTCCGAAGATAATTCAAAATCCTTAATAAAGAAAGCCGGTGAAGAATTAGGAAAAGCTCTAGATGCATTTAGAAAAACAAGCTTTGCGATCGATCGAAGAAGAAAAGACGAAGAAGCAAAATCATTGGATTCCGAACGATATGATTGGCAAAGAAAAACTAGACTCGAAAATTTCGATAGGGTTTTGAATCGGGATCTCGCTCGGGCAAGATTGGAGACGATCAGCCTACTCGCAATGGCATCTCAAAATCTTGATAAAGTTAAAAACCCGAACATTAAGCAAACGAGTTCCTTTTTAGAAATTCAGGCCGGAGTCTATCGCGAATTAATCAAACATCAATATGCGATGAAAAATTTCGTTCAATCGGCCGGTTTTCTGGAGAAGTATATCGACTTAGATCCGAAATTCAACGGAGAACCGGAACCTCACCAACTCCTCGCGCATTGCTATGAAAGACTTTATCTGGCTGCAAAAAAAAGTAAGGATGAGGATAGCGCTCAATCTTATCTATCTTTAAGAAGAAAACACGGAATTCTTTACGCCGAACTCAAGTACGGTCAAAATTCCTACGAATTTAAAAAAGTAATGGAGCTACTCGCTCGAGATTAGAACCCGTATAGCATTCCGTCGAGTATCAGGTATGCTCTGGAAGACCCAATTCCTTACGAAGTCTTTTATTCTCCTCGACTAACTCTCGTATCTCCTGTTCGGTATAGGCAAATAATTTCGTTTGGGCTTCCAGAATCCGATTCATTTCTATCTCTTCGATACTGGAATATTCGAGAGCGCGCTCAGTCGCTTTTCTCAACTCCAATGCATGCTTCAATTCCAGCGTTTTTAGATTGTCGATAATTTCCGAAACTTTTAGACGTTCGTGCAGCGTAAGCAGTTCCTGATTTTTAAGCTCGTTGACTCTCTCGATCGCCTTATTAATGTCTTCGTTGTTCTTTTTTATCTTGGCTTCAAACTCTAAGATGGCGTGTAAAGCAGCGTTCGCTTTATGCGCATCTTGATATTCTTTATTAGCCAGTTCGAAAACGCCTTCAAAGAAACCTACATTAGCCAAGCAGCTATTACCGATTTCGTTAGCGATCAATTTAAAAAATTCAGTTTGAATGACTCTATCTAAAATGATGCGTAGAGTCCTAGGTTGGACGGGATTTTCCAGGACCTCCGACTTACCCTTAGGAGACAGTTTCGGAAAAATCTCCTCGGCATCGGGTGAAACGATAATGATTAAAGCGACGAACGGATGTAGTTCGAAACGTTTCAAGAAATCGTCCTTAATCTCATTCCATTCTTTGATCTGGGTATTTACATAAAAGACATTGATATCCTGTGGATCTAATTCGATCGTTTTATAATCCTTGAGAACCACTTTGCGCAATTCTATATTGATACGGGGATGCTTCCAGATATGGACGGGGAATTCCGCTCCGGAGGTGATATGCCATATATTTGCGGTTTTCAAAGCCGACTGCCCCCTATGCATGCGTCTTAAAGGTGACGGAACCCAAATTTTTCGGATTCTGCCGGGCTCAAGGCTAACCCCTTCCTTCCCGGTTTCTCCATAAAGATAATTTCTTGAGTACCACTGTCAATTTCGTTTTTAGGGGTTCCAAATACCGGAAACTCCGAGCCAGGAAATCGGAGACGGGCGAAAGTCTCTCCCCGATTCTTGCAAAAAACTTCATAACAGGTAAAGGCAATCGCATATCCGTTCTCTTTAGCATGATATTTAAGCTAATGATCGTAACGACGATGTTGCCTGCCCAGGGACCGAGCCAAACCGGAAACTTACTATTATCGGAGACATTGCTGCCAACGGTGAATAAACCCCAGTAAATTATGATTAAAACCACAGCCATCGTGAAACTCATCCCTTTTCCGGAACGTTTCACGACTAAACCGAGCGGAAGAGAGATAATTGAAAAAATTAAACAAGAAATCGGCATCGCAATCCGCCGATGGATCTCCACATTAAATTTCGCCAGCACTTTTTTAGATTGTTTAAGTAATGCATCCAGCTGTGTCAGAATCGAAAATTTCTGGGTTTTTTCGGAAGCGGAAATGGTCGGATCCTGCGCGGTTTGAATGACATCGATCTGCAACTGAGTCACCATCGCTTTCAAACCGCCGATTCCCTTTATCGACAACCCCATTTCGTGCAGTATTTCTAATCCGGGAATGTTTTCCAACCCTTCGCTTTCGATGCTATTTCGAATGGAGATCAACACAGGCATGGTAAATGTTTCGGGACTCACGTTCAGCTCTAATGTTTTCTTTTCTTCCTTTTTGGGAATATTATAATCCATTTCCCCGTTGCGTAGGTCATAGACGGAGAATCCTTTCTTATCCTGATTCCATTCCAAGATCCAACCGCCCTTCAATCGGATCGATTTTTCGAATTCTCCGTTCGGTCCCATTTTTTCAACGAGGGTTCCTTTTTTGGCGGCGATAATTTGAGAAAGGCGGGAACCACCCATCGGAATCGCCGTCGTGCCTATGTAAAAGTACTCGTCACCTTCAAGAGAAATCGTCCATTCTCGAATTTGAACTCCGCTCAATTCTCCGGTTTCGGGATTAACTCCCTCGGTATACATGGTCCGCCCCTTTTCTTCAAAGAGACCTTGCGTCTTATCCCCGCTGAATTGGCCTGGAGTCATTGCAAGAAGAGGATTATAAGCCATAACCCATTTATTGAATTCCTCCATTTTCCTGGTATTTTCCGGAGAAAGATAAAAATTCAGATATCCCACAACCAGCGCCATGACCGTTCCGAAAATGAGAAATACGACGTAGATTCGAGAGAAGCTGATGCCCGCAGAACGAATCGCAGTGATTTCGGAATCTCCGGATAATCTTCCCGCAGCCATGACCCCGCTCATCAGACAGGCCATCGGAATGGTCATCGGCATGATGTTTCCCAAGAGGTAACCGAAATAATCCAATAAACGAAGAGGGTCCACGCCTTTCCCGACGAAAAGACCGATCATCTTTTGAAGAGCGAGAGCCATATAGACTGTAGTGAAAAATAGAAGGGAAACGAAAAACGGAGGAACGATCTCCGATAAGATATAACGATCTAAAATGGGAAACCATCTCCAAAATTTTTCCCGGTCCGTATGAACATAAAATCCAGGAGGAAGATCGGCGACGCTATGAACTCTAACTGATCGTAGATCCGTACCTTTTCCGACTTTGCCTTTTGCCTCTACGCCAAAGACTTCCGTACTTCCCTTTCGAGTTGAGCGCGACTTGCTATTTGTAGAGGATTGGGCCGAAGCACCTTTCCCCTTTGGTGAAGGGGAAGTTTTTTTCAAGCAAGGATCCTTCCCTTTAGGGTGGCACTCGTAGCAGAAACGATCGTAACCGAAACGGACCGACCTATCATCGATATGGAATCCTCGCCTTCGGGAATCGGGAAGACGGTCATGCGACCGCAAGGAGTTCTACCACTGACTTCGTTAGCGGATTTCTTCGATATTCCTTCGATTAGAATAGAATATGTTTTTCCGATCCGCGCCTGATTCTGTTCCAAAGATATCGCAGTCTGTAAATCGACCAGCTTCGTAAGACGTTCCCCTTTTACTTCTTCGGATACATCGTCCGGATATCGTTTCTGGGCGATCGTCCCCTCTCTCTCCGAATATTTGAACATAAACGCCATGTCGAAGCCGACTTTCCTGACCACATCGAGAGTTTCTTCGTACTGCTCGTGGGTTTCTCCCGGGAATCCGACTATGATATCCGTAGTCAATCCAACGTGAGGTACATAACCTCTAATTCGATCAACGACTTCCAGAAATTCTTCCCGAGAATAAACTCTCTTCATATTCGTTAAGACTTCGGTATTTCCGGATTGAAGAGGTAAATGTATGTTCGGACAAAATCTGGGATTCTCCGCCATCAACTCGAGTAAATGCAAGGGGAAATCTTTCGGGTGAGGCGACGTGAAACGAATTCTCTCGATTTCCGTTTCGTTTAACAATAAACGTACTAAACCGGCAAAGTCGACGTCTTCGAATTTATATGAGTTTACATTTTGACCCAGGAGCGTTAGTTGTTTCACGCCCTGGGCTACCAAATCTCTGGTCTCCCTTACGATCGATTGCGGGTCCCTACTTCTTTCCCGACCTCTCGTATAAGGAACGACGCAAAAAGTACAAAAGTTATTGCAGCCGCGCATAATCGTAACGAAAGCTTGGACTCCGTTAACTACCCTTGGCTCGATTTCGTCGTAGGTTTCGATTTTGGAAAGCCGAGTTAGAGAAACGGATTGTTCCCCCGTTCGAATCCTGGAAATTAAATCCGGCAAGGTGCGATAATTATCAGGCCCGACCACTAGGTCCAAAGGAAGTTCCTGGTGGAATAAATCCTCCCCGAGATTTTGAGCCATACAGCCCAGAACTCCGATGACGAGAGAAGGATTTCTTTTTTTTAAATAACCTAGACTTTGTAAACGACCGTAGATTTTAGCATGCGCATTCTCACGGATCGCACAAGTATTCAAAAAGATGACGTCGGATTCCTCAGGATCGGAAACCGTTTCATATTGAGCGCCTTGCATTAAACTAGCTACGATTCCGGAATCGTATTCGTTCATTTGGCAGCCGTAGGTCTCTATATAAACCTTACCGGCTTTGACCGCAGCTTCTATTACGCTCATAAGACGAGTTTTTGAGGTAGAAATCGTGTGTAAAGGGGATTTCATGACTCTTTTCCCGATTGAAAAATCGTTTCCTAATCTTATCGAATCGGGCAGAATCGGAAGAAACGGAAAAACCAAGGATCGATTACCGCAGGTATAGTTATGAACCGAAAGGCAGATTATTACGGATTATTGGGACTGCCTCGAGACGCCGAAAAAAACGATATCGAAGAAGCGTTCGATAACTATATTTCTTCCTTAGACATGAACATGTGGTATCCCTGGAGAACGGAAGCCTTAAGAGAAGGCGCGGAAGCATACTATTTTCTTTCCGATCCTGTTCGAAGAAAACGTTATGACGGTTCTTTAGATTATGAATTAGTATTATTGGACCCGAACGGAGTTCCAAAGGAATTCGAACAATACTTCGAAATCCAGAAAATTACGACACCGAAAGAATACCAAAGATTATACCGACAGTTCCTACTCCTTAAATACGAACGGGAAGACAAGCTTTGGTCTCTTCGGAATACCACGCTTTTCTTCCTAGGTTGTTTTAGCTTTCTGATGATCGTATCGCTGATACTCGTTATTTTTCAAAAAAACAGTTGGCTCTCATCCAATTCCGACCTTTTCTATCGTAAGTGGGGTCTCCTTCTTTCTTCCGGTTTAATGGCAGGGGGTTACCTTTTCTTCCGGGTTCTTTACTTGAATCGGGTGTTATCGAAAAGAGAAAGAAAGAGAGAACAGGAGATCGATGAAGAGAGCCGCCAAGCTTGACCCGAAAGCACTCACAAGGGAAGAAGTCGAATATTATTATTCCCTACTGCAAGAAGAAGTAACCGAATACAATTGCGGTTCCTTATGTGCCCCCACCAACGGGGGGATTCCCATTTGCTGCCAAGCGGATAACGCACTCCCAGCCTTATATAAATCCGAGTATGAAATGCTTTCCGAAAGAACGGACCTTTGGAAGGAATACGTTCCCGGTACAAAGGAGGAAAAAAAAGAATTCGCCGAATACGACCAAAGAAAAATTACGTTTTGCGAATGCAAAGGCGTTGCACATTGTGAAAGGGAAAATCGCTCCATTAGTTGCCGTACATTTCCCTTAGAACCTTATTTGGATACAAGAGGAGTGATCGTCGGATTAGTTTTCATGAAAGAATTCACTTCTAAATGCCCGCTAACGTCTCATGAAAAGGATATTCGCCAGGAATTTATAGACAACCATTTCCTTTTTTGGGAAAAACTTCTCTTTAGGTTGGAATCCGAATACGAAGTCTATTGGGATTCGAGCAAAGCGTACAGGCGCTGGCGTAAAAGAACAGGCAATGATTTTCCGATCTTATACCCGAGTCATTTAAAAGGTAAAGAATATCTAAAGCAATACATCTAAATAGCGCAATATCTTATCTACAAATTTGAAGATGATGGGCATTATCGCCGCTAACCCTAATAGGCTTGTAAAAATCCATCTTGTCTGATTAACAATGGCAGAATGGATGTCGACTTTCAAACCTGCAATATCGGTTCGAATTTCTGTCCGAAAGGTTTCGAATTTTATATCCATCCGTGCGAATCTCTCATTCATATCCGACCGAAGAGTTTCGATTTTCAGATCAGTCTGCGCCAATCTCTCATTCATATCAGCTCGTAGTGTTTCAATCTTTAAATCAGTCTGGCCGGATCTCTCGATCATATCCGATCGCAGTATTTCGATCTTCACATCAGTCCATGCAAATCTCTCATTCATATCCGATCGCAGTATTTCAATTTTCAGATCAGTCTGCGCAAATCTTTCATTCATATCCGATCGCAGTATTTCGATCTTCACGTCAGTCCGTGCAAATCTCTCATTCATATCAGCTCTCTGAATTTCAATCTTTACATCAGTTGATGCGAACTTCTCCATCACTTGAGCGTGAAGAATCTTAATTTTTGATTCAATATTTGCAAAGCCCTCCTGAACGTTTTCTCGAAAGTCCAAGAATTGTCGGCCTACATCTAAGTATGATTGCTGCATTTCGAACCGTAATTTCCCCGACTCTTCCGCAATTGATTTAATGAAATCATTCGAAACCTGGCTTTCTAAAAATTTTGCTTCAGCTTCAAATGCATGGTTCAATAGATCGGTGAACTGATTCAATTCGTCCGGCCCCAAGCAGTCTTTCAATCGGTTCGGAATGTCTTGCGCAGAAATCATTTTACTTCTCCTGAATGAAGTTTGCAAGTTTTTTACTTTTTCTTCAAATTCAGGTAACGAAAGAAGTGAAATGATCGTTCTTTTTTAGGAACTATTCACATATTAAGGAATCATGATTCTCCAATATCGGAATCACAATTCCGTACTAAAGTTTCTCGAGTTTTGCGGCCTCATACGCAATGATGGCCGCTTTTCGAGTGGCTCCCCATCTATATCGATTCAAAACCCCCGTTTTACGAATAACCCGATGACAAGGGATCAAATAGGCTAGTGGATTTTTAGCAACTGCAGAGGCGACCGCTCGAACCGACTGCTTCGAACCTGTCCGTTCCGCAAGGTCCTCATACGAAATCAGAGAACCTTCCGGAATCGACATTAATGCTTCCCATACCTTTACTTGGAAATTCGTTCCGAAGAGATGAATTTTTATTCTATTTCGAGAAGGTTCAAACAATTCGTCGAGCTCCTGCGTCGCAGTCGCGTCTTCGATGAGCTCCGCGTTTTCCCATTTTTTACGAAAAGTCTGGTCGATTTCGGAGATCGTTAGATCGTCCACAAAGTGTAATTCACATATTCCCTTATCGGTTTTTGCCGCGAACATTTTTCCAAACGGACTCGGGTGAAATCCATAACGAATCTTTAAATCCTTTCCGTTCGTCTTCCATTGTCCCGGCGTTACGGCCTCTGTAGTCACGAATAAATCATGTAGCCTTCCGGTCCCGTTCATCCCGAGAGAAAGCGCCGCATCTAGAGAATTCGAACTTTTTTGCAATATCTCTTTGGCGTATTCCCGTCTTAGAAATTGTAGATACCGTTTCGGCGGTAAACCTGCCCATTCCGAAAAAATTCGAGTAAAATGATATTCCGATAATCCGGCGACCGAGGCCAATTCGATAACATCAGGTTGTTCCGGAAAAACCGAATCGATATATTCGATCACTCGCGCGACCATTTCGTAATACTCCGCCGACTTCTTTGCGTTCATTTTTTGTCCAACCAATCGCAAATGTCGCTCACGATTTGACCGATGGAACTTTCCGTAATCATCCAGTGAGATGTGTTCTCGTAAACCTTATAACCGGCACCGTATCGATCGGCAAAGTTTTTTAAAGATTCTACGTTTACGATTCTATCTCTAGCTGCCGCAGCCACGAAAACGGGGCATTCAATCTCGGACTTGGACTTATATGCTATCCGAGAAATTCTTCCGGGAAGAACACATTCCCGCACTACATAAGGATTCTCATTCAAAAAGAAAGGATATAAATCCTCCTTTTCTTGACTAGGCAAACATTGGTAGATCCAGGTCGAGAATCCGATTAGACTCGGCCGGGATGATTTCGTAAAAAATTTGGAAATAAACGTTAAATAGATTCCGAATGCGATCGCATATAATCCAGGTCGATTGTATCTTATCGGAACGACAGAGCTGAGTAGAACCAAGGCCTTAGGTTTTACCCTAGCGGCAATGATTTGAGCCAATAACCCTCCGAACGAATGACCGATCAAAATCGTGTTCTTCCAATCATTACTATGTTTTTGCAATATTTCCAGATATCGATTCGAATCGGAGATGATATTTCCGTCCTCTCCTATCTCCGTATTTCGTAATTCAGGGATCGAGTAAGAATATCCTCTTTCCTGAAACTTCTTTGCCATCGGAACGTATAAGCTGCTCCGGCACCATAAACCCTGTGCAATAACCACTTTTCTTTCCATAAATGGAGAGTACACCGCCAAGAGAGGGTTCTCAACCCGGTTCCTGCTATTTTGAAGGGGATATTTTTATGTTGACCGGTCTATTTATTTATGGATTCAATGGCTTTATGGGTGAAAAAGGGGAAAAATCCAGGGACAGAATGATCCGAGCAATGGCCGAAGCCTTGGAAATACGAGGTTATTCCGGAACCGGTTTGAATGATATCGTCGAGGCCTCGGGAGCTCCGAAAGGATCCATTTATTTTCATTTTCCGGGGGGCAAAGAGGAATTAGCGACCGAAGCCTTGTCAAGCTCGGGCGAGGAAATGGGGGATTTTTTCCAGCGTGTATTGAAAAATTCCAGAAATGCCGCAAACGGTATCGAGAATATATTGCAATCTCTTGAAACGAAACTGATCGCCTCTAATTTCTCCAAAGGTTGTCCTATTTCCACGACTGCAAACGAAACCGCTTCGGAAAACGGAGCGGTAAACGAAGTCTGTCAAAATATATTCAAAAATTGGAATGCTAAATTGGAACTTTTCCTGAGAAATTCCGGATACGGAAAAGCTCGCGCAAGGGAACTTTCCTTAGTCTTACTTTCGCTAATGGAAGGAGCGATACTACTATCCAGAACGAGTAGAGACGTTCGCCCGCTTCGTTCCGCGGCAAAAGCCGCAAAACAATTACTGAATGCAGAGGAATAAATTATGAAACCGCTGAAAATAATACTAATCGTTCTAATGGTCCTTATCTCGACTCAAATCTACCTTCTCGGATTTCCGAGATTGGCAGTTCCGTCCGATCCCGAAGTCTCCCACGTCGCAACCGATCCTCGGATTTTCAAAGAGAACTATAGACCCGAGATTCGTTTTTCGTTCATTAAAACCGGAGAAGGAACCACCCTTGAAGCTTTTATAGTGGAAGGCGGTTCAATATTCAAAAAACGTAAAATAATTCATACTGCCGTATTGATAGAGCATCCGAATGGAACCCTTCTTTTCGATTCCGGATTGGGGACTCATGTCGCCGAAGAATTTCAACAACACGCTTTTTATAAAAGACCGTTGCTCGCTTATAAAAACGATCGTCCTGCGATAAATCAATTGAAAGAGGCCGGCTTTGATTCTCGTAAAATCCGATCCATATTTCTTTCCCATTTACATTGGGATCACGCAAGCGGAATCAAGGATTTTCCTTGGGCGAAAATTTACGCTACTTCGGCGGAAAAAGACTTCGCTTCGTCGTACGACGGACAAAAGAAGGGGTACATAGCTTCCCAATTTTCCGGCAAAGCAGTGGATTGGGCGGAAATATTCTTTACTGACGGACCCTACGAGAACTACGAAAGCAGTAAGGATTGGTTCGGAGACGGAAGCCTGGTTTTTGTACCTATCCAAGGACACACACCCGGTTCCGTCGGAGCCTTCTTAAATCTCTCCGGAAATCGCAGATATCTTTTTACCGGAGATACCACCTGGTCCCAAGAAGGATTCGTTTTCCCAGCACACAAGCCTAGGGCGTCGCGATGGATAGCCGATAACGATCCGAATCTTTTAGGAGAAGAATTGGAGAAGATTCATCAACTACTTTCGCGTTATCCGAAATTACAGATCGTACCCGCTCACGACGCAACTGTCCAGGAGAAGTTTGGATTCTTCCCAAATTGGAATCGATAAACATTCGATCATCGGAACTCGAAGAAGCGATTCAATCAATCATATTGGAAAATAAAACGGAAAAGTAAAAGTTCATATCCTAGAATTTGAACTTCCAGTTTATTTTCGCCCGGTGAAACGCAACTTTTTTGAAATGTTGCGACGATTCTTCTCGTTTCTTCCTCATAATAAGGTCGGGCTTTTTTACGGGGTTTTATTAGCGTAGCATAGCTTTCACCAGGGTTTTTAGGATATCTCTCCAACCTATAAAACCAACTCTCAGGAAAAACTAAGTACGTGTAAGGGAATTCCAACTTGTCGATCGCATCACAGGTTCCAAGTCTAACGCCCGTCTCTCCTAATTCGGTGACTTCTCGCCCGCCGAATTTAGGACGAATCGTAATCAAAAAAGCCCGCTTTCCAAGCCGTTCTAATTCCGAAAAGCCTTCTTGAATATGATCTCTATCGAAGTCCGGTCGCGAAAAATTATTCGGATCCGAAAGAACTCTTTTTAATTTGTCTGCCCATACTTCGGAGGCGGTAACCAAATAAGATCCGTTCCAGTCTTTTCCATCAGGGACGCCTTTCCTAAATTCGTTTTCAATCGGTAGATCTTCAAAGGATGTACGAAGATTAGCTCTGCAAGTAACGCATACTATGCATAGAATTGTAATTAAGATTGCATTCGCAGACATACGGTGTCGGTAAAGAATCGAGAATGTATCGCGCATAACTTTTAAAACGGATTGATCGATGAGGTCGCAAATTCTATCGAGCTGTTTTAATGAGCAAAAGTTCCCGAGTCGCTCGTTCCAGTTCCTGTTTAACCTCGGGAGTTTTTTCGAAAACATAGGCATCGAACAGTCCGGGCAGACATTCCGGATCACCAATAATTCGAATCGTATCTACTGCTTGCAAGCGTAACGCGAGTTTCTCTTTCTTATTGGAAGCGAATGTTATCAGGGCGGGAACCGTCGTCTTTTCTTTCAAATCACCGACTGCTCTTAGAATGGAAAGTTTTACGTCGATGTTCTTCTCTTTATCCAGAATTCTTTTTAAATCGGTCGAACCGGGATTAAACCCGAGTTTGCCAACGGCTTCAGCCGCCTTGGATCGCAAAAAAGGTTCTTTATCATTTTCTAAAACGGTAATCAGCCCCTGTCCTCCTCCGTGGTTCCCCAATTCAAGCAATAGATCGATCAATCTAATTTTTAGGCTATTTACGGTCTCTCTAGATAATTGTTCCGAAACGGCCTTTGCTCCCGACTTGTCGATGAAGGGGAACAAAGCCTCGACGCATACGGCACGAAGATCGTGATTTTGTTCGGTGATCCCTTTATAAAATAAGGAAATATACTGCCTATTTTTTCTGTCTTTCAGGATCTCCAACGCTTGCAGACGAACATCCTCATCTTCGTCGCTTGCCGCCATCTTCGGAATTAAACCGCGGGTATCTTGGAGATTGTTCTTTTGCAATATGGAAATAAATTTTCTTCTCAAAGCCGGACTTTCATCGGAGGAGAATTTGTTTATTAAATTTTGGACCCTTTCGTCCTTAATCCAAACGGAAGATTCCAAAAAGTACTCCCTATAAATCGGATTTGGAGAATTAGCTAAATCCAAGACATTCGGCATTGCGCGATCGTCTTTCATATTCTGAACACATCGATATGCAATCTGTCTGAGCTCGTAGTCCGTATGAGTGAGGCCGGTAATCACGGCATAGATCAGTCTTTTTTCCTTCTTTTTTTCGGCTAGTTCTAGGATTCTCTTTTGTAATTCGACGTTCTTCGTTATTTTAAATAATACCTCCGATTCGGCGCTCCAATTCGGTGCAAGCGAATCCAATTCGTCGATTTCGGAGAATAATCCAAGTATCGCAAACTGAGTATCTTCTCTAGAATTCGGGTTGGAAAGAATTCGAGGCAGTTCTCGAATCAGATCCAATCTTGCGCGGCTGCGGATCTCTTGGATGGATCTAACCTGCTTTCTTCCGCCGGATAACACATCTTCTTTGAACAGATCTTTTACCTCCTCCGAATGTATGAAGGAAGTAACGACGAAGAAGCAAAAAAAGAGAAGGAAAAGAATCCGTCTCAGAAAACTCCCTCCCGTTGAGAAGAGCCTTCTAACGCGGCGGAAGCGGCACGTTTATTATCGTATGCTTCGGTGTTGGAAGGATCCAAATCGATGGAGTTTTGAAACGATCGAACGGCCTTTTTATATTCTCCATTCTTATAATAAGCCACGCCTAGATAATTGTAAGCTGTCGATGCAGTTTTCGGCTTCACTTCGGAACGAACGATAGCGGTTAATTCCTCGATCGCCTTTTCGCGATCCAAAATCGAATTTGAATCTAAGAGTATCTTCGTTAGAACTAAACGCCCTTCGTAATCGTCCGGATCCATGTGTGCGGATCGATAAGCTTCGTCCTTTGCCCGATTTCGTAAATCCGGATCCTTTGACTTGTTGTAGAGTAAGGCCAGCTTCTTATGAGCTTGCTGCAATTCGGCGCTATTCTTGGATTGATTCAATATTTGTAATAGAATTTTTTCCGCACTAGAAGTTTGATTCGAACCGGCATAAGCTTCCGCTAATTTAAGGGCCACTTTATAGTAGTCCTCTTTCTGCTTAAACAAAGCGGAATATTCTTCGATCGCTTCCCGATAGAATTTATTTTCTAAATAATAATCCCCTAAGGCTTCCTTAGGCTTGATATCGGTAGGATCCAAATAGGCCGATTTACGGAAATTTTCGATCGCTTGTACTCCGTTACCGGTATGTTTGTATACCAAACCTAGATTATAATAGGCCTTCGCGTTTTTAGGGTTGATGTCCAACACTCGATTCAAATACGTTACGGCTTCTCCATACCGTTCCATCTGATCCAAAACTACGCCTAAATTAATTAGAGCCGTTTCGGTAAAGCTGTCTCCTGGTGTCGAGTCTACGATTCTTCGGTACGTTTCTTCGGCGGCAAGCAAATCGCCTCTATTATAATACGTTTCCGCCAATTGAAAAAGTAAATCTAAGTTATTCGGATTGTATTTTAGACCTTTGTGAAGAGCGTCTATTGATTGCTCTCCTTGATTTAATTGTTCGAATGACTCGGCGATGGATCTGAAAATCTCCGGATCCGAGGCGCCGGCCAGCTTGGCCATCTCTAGATATTTTAACGCTTCTTCCATCTTTCCGTTCTTTTTTAGTACCACGGAAAGATTATACAATGCTTTTGCGTCGTTAGGAGAAAGAGTCGCGGCTTCCCTAAAATAATGTTCAGCAGAGCCGTAGTCCCCGCGATTATAAGCGATGTTTCCCAGGTAGGCACTAGAAAGAGCAGATAACTTTCCTCCTCTAGATTTGAGAATAACCAGTTTGAATTGCTCTTCGGCCTGAGGAAGTTCTCCTTTTTTAAAATAGCTTACGGCTAAATTATAGGTTAGATATGGATCATCGGGAGCGGCGGATAATCCTCTCTTATAAGCGTCAATGGCCGCGTCCGGATCGTTGATTTCATTGAATAAATTCCCGGCCAAAAGAGCGATCCGTGGATCGTCGGGGGCAAGTTCCTTGGCTTTCATCGCGGTGGATCTTGCATCCGCAAATTGACCGTTATGCTTATAGGCTATGGTAAGATTATAATACGCATGGACGTTTTTCGGGTCAAAGAGTACCGCTTTTTGTAAGCGTTCGATCGCGAGGGGAAATCTCCCTGCCTCGTCGTGAATAACTCCAAGAACCGTAAGCGCGACCGACTTCTCCTGCTCGGTTGAAGGTCCGTTTAAAAATTCAGTACAATAATCGAAAGCCTGTCGAGTGAATCTCTCTTTATAAAGATTGATGCATTTGGTTAACTGAGGATTAGCGCTGCCTTCCGGAAGATACGGTCTTTCCAAAAGTCTACTGATATCTCCTTTCGGTGCCAGTAAATCTTTGCTTCCGGAAAAACTTCCACCCGCCAAGTCTCCTTGACGATGAGTGTAATAATACCAACCAGCAGCCAAGAATGCGAGAAGCACTAAGAGTACCATCGCACCCCAGAAAAAGGCTAATTTATTATAAGAACGACGGGGCCGAAATTCATCCGGCTCCTCACCGTAATAAGCTGAGGTTTTAGGCTCTTCCGTCTCCAGGAAGATCCGGTTTTTTCGGATCGGGTTTTCCATGTCGGTTGGTCTCGTATTGAAGGATGGAGTTCAGGATTCCATTAATGAACGGAACCGAATTTTCGCTCTCAAACTCTTTGGTCAGTTCAACCGCTTCGTCAATTACGACTGTAGGCGGGATTTCCATTGAGTTAAGCAGCCCGTAGATGGATAAGCGCAATATACACTTATTCACCGGGGAAATTCTTTCAAAATCCCAATTCCTCGAGTACTTCTTGATTAGAGTATCGATGGCCTCGCCGTTTTTCACAACCCCATTTATAATCGAAACGGCAAAATCCCTCTCATCCTTTTCGATTTTTTTGTCGTACCATTTGAATTTCAGAACTTCGGATAAGGGCGGTTTTACTAATTCCAGCTGATAAAGCGCCATTACAGCGATCTCTCTGGACTTCCTGCGGGAAGTGGACATGGATTAGAGTAGTGCCAACAGATTAACCATTTCAACGGCAGTCAGAGCGGCTTCATAACCTTTATTACCCGCTTTTGTCCCGGCCCTCTCAATGGCTTGCTCGATAGTATCCGTAGTCAGAATTCCGAAAGCCACCGGGAGAGAGTATTGAACTCCGATTGAACCGACCTTGGCGGATTCTCCCGCAACGTAATCGAAATGCGCGGTCGCACCGCGAATCACGGCGCCTAAACAGATAATGGAGTCGTATTTCTTGGAAGAGGCAGCTTTAGAAACGACAAGAGGAAACTCGTATGCGCCCGGAATCCGGACGATAGTAATGTCTTTGTCTTCGACGCCGGTTGCAAGTAAAGCTTCCGTCGCTCCTTTCAAAAGACTTTCCACAATAAATTCGTTAAAACGGGACACGATGATACAGTGCTTTTGACCTGTACCGTTAAGTTTTGCTTTGAGTTCCTTAGGCATCGGTTTCCTAGTTGATTCTATTATCGAAAAAACACATGTTACCCTCTGTGGCAACCGGAAAAGAGACTCGATTCTTCAAATTCTTCCCTTTATCAAAGATCGGATTCGGCATTTTCCTTTGTTATTTCTCCTCCTGCGCTTCCGTTCAATCTATCTGGAAACCCAATGATTCCTTTATTAAGAGCTTGGAATTACCGGGCTGGGTATTGGAGTCTTCCATCAAGCTTAGGGTCTTCAACGATACGCCGAACACCGCAAACCCGGAAGACGCGCTGCCGGAAGACGACATCGCATTTTATTCCAATAATGCCCGGGTATTAATGGCAGCTTCACCTGCAGCAATGAAGGACATCTATAAGATGGCAGGTTGTTTAGACGGAACCGAGTTGGTTACGATCCGTGGAAACAAAATCACCGAAAATCAGGAAGATATATGGTATGGAATTTGTCGAAGCGGCGCCCAGGATACCGTAGTATTCAAAGTATTCGATATGGGGAACGACCATCTCTATCGTCTGTACGAGGATGAACTCCTACCCAACTGGGAGGAGGCTAGAAAAATCGTTCAGACAAATCCGGAAAAGGCCATGCGACTGGCCAATAAATTGATCGAACACGAACCCTCGCATCCGGGAGCTCGAAGACTGCTAGGAAGTCTATATTTAAAAGCGGGTTACTGTCCGGGAGCGATCCGAAATTATCGAATCTACCTAAGAATTATGCCCAAGACTCCGGAAAAAGAAAAGATCGATTCTCTCGTGAGTAAATCTTGTAAGGAAAGCTTAATCCCTAAGAAAAAAGAACAGAAGGAATTTTCGGAGGATCTACCGAACTTAGGCGAGTAAAATCTTAGTTCAAGAGAACTTCCCCGTCCTCCTCGGTAATTTCTCCTCGGCGTTCAACCGGAAAATACTTTCAAATTCTGTTGGAGCTCACACAATTTTTCTAAATAAAATAGCGTTGAAGAACTATCAATTTTGTGAAATACGGCATTCCGTGGCACCGGGGTACCACCGCACCAGCCCCCGCCCAGGAAGGGTGGGGATTTCGCAAAACTTTGACAAGATTCGCGCAAAAGTGCGGAGAGATCGATTTTAGATTATGGAATATCGAGAGGGGACCCGTTTAGTAAGCTCGAGTTTTGCTTCTATTCCTTGATTCTCAAAACCAAGGTGATTTTTCCGTCGGGCTTCTCCACTACTTCAAAACCTTCTTCCTTTAAGGTCTTTTTAATTCTATAAAATCCTAAATTTACAACCTTTGGTAGGTTCTTCTTAGAAGATCGAGTAGGGAATTCGTTCGGCAGAGCATCCATCCATATTAGTTTCGGTTCCGGGGGGCATCGTCTTGACCTTGACAGGGAGAATTCCTTGCAGGAAATGAGAAAGGAAATGCAACGGATTTTCCTAAGTGTTCTTGTTCTTTTACTTTTAGGAACGGGGACCGCCGGTCTTTTTTTTCCGGAATGGTTTGAGTCTCCCGTACTCCTTTGGATTCACTCCAAATTTTCCTTCGTCGTCTTTGTGATTGTGATTTTACTAGCTTCCGCCGCGATTTTGCGCATTACGATTCGGGCCCGAAGAGCCATGCGAAATCAAGCAAATGCGGTGGAATCTCATCTACGTAATATTCTGGAGGAACTTGTCCAGGATTCTCAGGCATTGGGAGATTTTTTAAGAACTGATCTCCCGCAAATAGAGGATCGACTAAAATCTTCGAGAGAAAAACTCCCAAAGGAAGTTTTCTCATCCTTCTCTTCGGTCTGGACTCGAATCCGAACGGACGCCGAAGCTGCCTTTCGGGAATTGGAATACCTTCCTATGGAGCCCGAGCTGGCGTTAGAGAAGGAAAAGAAACATTCAATATTAGAATATAAGGATCTTTTAAACCGACACACTAAGTCGAAAGCTGTGTTAGAGCGGGTAAGATCGGACCTTTCCTTATTAAAGGAAAAACTAAGGGAGAAAGGATGTTGAATCGTAAATACGCTTTTATACTCGCAATTCTATTCTATCATTGCGCATCGGAACAATCCATAGACTCTCAACCATCAATGCCCTCTGCGACGGAATCGGTCCTGCCGATGAAAACATTTCTTCCCGCTACGGAACATTTCGGAAACTTAGTATCGAATCGTTGGAATAGTCGTGCAAAAGGAATATTACTTCACCATACGAGAGGACTTAACTCGGAGGAGTATATCCGCAAGAGTGTTACGGGAGGTTGGCTTGTTCATTATCTGGTAGATAAAAACGGAAAAATCTACGGGGTGGAAGAAGCCGGAAAAATCCAGCTGAAAGCCTCGCCGAAAATGGACGAGAACGCGATTCATATTGCCTGGGAAGGCAACCGCGAAGACATACTCAAACGTTCCACGCAAAAAAAGGCGTTATTCAATTTGGTCCAAAGACTTGCGAGAGAATACAAAATCTCATTCACAAATTATGATATAGATTCCAGAAACGGAATTTTCACTCATACTCAGGCTAAAAAACGATTCGGTCGATTTCTGGACGGAGGCGATTGCGGAAATGAAAACGTAATCAAGGCACTTTTGGAAGAATCGGGAGGAAAATATTACTCGGAGCCGGAATGGAAAGACCGATTCGGTCCCGATTGGGTATTGAGAAAAGAAAGGCCTTTTTCGGGACCTACCGGGGAACAATTAGAACCGACATACGATAGAGGGAGAGGAGTTACTCTCACTCCGAAAGCGGAATTAGAATCCATAGAAAAAACTAAAGACGGTCTCCTCCCGGAAGAACGTCGGCTACGATATAATTATAGAGGTGCAATCACTGCGGATTGTGTGGTTTTGCATTTTACCGCGATTCCTGACTATAATCTTACCTTAAAAGTATTAGAAAAACGGAATTTATCAGCGACTTTCCTTGCTGATAAAGACGGAAAAGTCTATCAGCTTTTGGATCACCACTTGCATATGGCCGCTGCCGCGACTGGAACGAATAGAAATTGCTTCCAAGTCGAGATCGTAGGCAAAGACACCGAAATGCTCTTAGCGAATCCGCTTCAATCGGGGGCGGTCGCCAAACTCGTCAAAGAGCTTTCGCAAAAATATAATTTCCCTTTGGACAACAAGGCAATCGAGCTGCTAAAGGGAGTGTATTCTCATACTCAGGCAAAGAAGAAATGGGGAGGTTCGATTTTCCTGGACGCGCAAGATTTTGATCCAGGCGAACCGTATATGAAAAAGATTCTAGACCTGGTCGGAGGCAAATTTTATTCGGAGAAAGATTGGCAGGACAGAAACAGCGATAATTGGATCTTGCTTTTTACGGAATTCCAACCCTAAAGTTCGACAGGCTTCGCGACCCGAGATTTGGGTGACACTTTATTTTTCTCGAATCGTGTGCGACGAAGTTGGCTCGGCGTTTTGCCCGTCATCTTCCGAAACGCATCATTAAACGAAGACTTCGAATTGAATCCGACAAAATAACATATAGAGAGAATGTCCTTTTCGGGATTTTCCGAAAGTAAGGCAACGGCTTCATCGATTCGAAACCGGTTAATATAATTGTAGAAGCCTACTTGTAAATGTTCATTCAAAAATTCCGTAAGCTGATAAGGCTTGATTTCCAGGTCGTCGGCAAGGCTATGCAGGGTTAGATCCGGGTCCCTGTACAATTTCCCTTCTCGCATCAACTCATCCATTCGCAACTCTAATAGGGCTAAATCCAATCCGACTAACAGGGATTTTTCGTATTTTTTTCGGCGAACTTCGCGCGTCAAAGGCGCAAAAAAATTAGGATATCTAGCGGGGGCGAGAAAGAGCAAGATAACGGTTAGTGTAACGAGCATTCCCCCGATTTCAAAGAGACCATTCAAACCTGCCATAAATCCGAAAATGAGAGAGTACATCGCGCAAACCGTAACGGTGGCTAAAGTCAAAATAAAACGGATTTGAGGGCGGATTTCCTTTACGGAAAATACGGTTAATAACATACGATAACGGACTAAGAAATATCCCGTAGTTAGCAGGGTAGTTATCAGGAACGAAAAGGCCAAGTAATGTCGAAATCGAATCGTCCTAAAATCCTTTAAATCTTCGATTATCACCGGAATCGGTCTAGCAAAGAAAAAAACCTCCAGGATCAGAAAAATCCCCGGAACGATGAAATGCAATCGGACGTCGCGATCGAGCGCTTGATTAGGGTAAAGGAGGGAATGCGTGTATAAAAGAGTCAGGGGACCGATTGTTGAAAAAGAGGTAAGCAATAGAAAAATAGAATGTGGATAGGTCTGGTCCACTTCTCTCACGACATTGCCCGAAGAAAATAGAATAATACCTAAAGCTGCAAATAAAACCGTCGCCAGCCTATCCTCTCGCCCCTTTTGTCGCGTTAGAATGCGCTGGAAAGCGAGTAGAAATGAAAGTCCGGATCCAAAATAGATGATCGCAACCCCCAACCCATAATTTAACATGATCGGTAGTTTAAAAAAAAAGAACGATCTGTCAAGTTTTCTGACTTTCAAACCGCTTAGATCCACGCGGTTATTTCTTATTATTTCATTATAAAAATGAAAAGAATTAGTTGGAACCAAAAGTAATTCTTATTAATCACTTATAATTCACTTATTTCTAAAACATCTTTTTTATTACAACAGTTCGAATAGTATAATCCGTACGTTCGAGTTCTATCCGTCGGACGACTCTTTTCGAATACCGAAGTATCCTTTCTTTCAGTAACGAATCGACGGACGAGTCAACCGTCGAAGTGGAGCTTTAGATGGAAACGCGAAGTGTGAAAAAAGCAAAGGGATTCTTCAAGATGGCATTGATCGCCCTAACTGCCTTAGCTGCCGGATGCCCCGTGGGAATTTTTACCGAATTCCCCAATCAAGAAGAAGTTTGCAGTTTCGATCCGTTGCGCGAAGGAATTAGAGTAGTATCAGCCGCTTCCTTTCCACAACCGAAATTGCAATCTTTATTAATCAACGGAAATCTTGCCTGGCAAAATCTACCCAATAGCCCGATTCCGGTTCCTCCTCCTACGCTCAGTCCCGGTCAAACTATCACTTTGAAAGGTACCGGATTCGGCGCTGGACCCGATATCGATTATTCTAAAATCATGATAGGGAATACAAGAGTCTTGGAAACAGATCTGACAATGTACGAACAACGCTTGGATGTCGCCAAACAGGTAAATTTCGAGGTAGACGCTATCGAAGATACCTGGGGTAAGTATATCGTCAGTTGGACGGATACTGAAATTCAATTTGTCGTTCCCGAACACACTACGAGCGGACCCTTAATCGTACAGGTTCAGAAGAGAATCGGATATAACGAATCCCTTTTAAGACCTGGACAATCCCACAATGTAATCAATGCGCAAACGAGAAGAATCACCGACGAAAGCTTTAAACAAACCTGCGACGTTGTTTCAATCCTGAGCGACGCTCAAGCCACCGATCCATTGACAGTAAGCATCAATAACCCGGGTTTCGGAGTATTATTCTCGTTAGGTGAAAAGATTTTTTGGTCTTATGATTTTAATATCGGTATCGCTCATATCATTCGGAATCTGGATTGGAGTAAAATTTTCGGATACCAAGCCACCGATCCTGTTACGGGTTATATCGCCGATCCCGCATTATTATTCGGGGCAAACAAAGCCAATGCCGGCGAAGTTCCTTCCGCAGCAACCGATAACGTTTATTTCGACCCGTACCCTCAACCCACTCCTATACCCGGATTTTTGGGATCGGATCCGCTATTGAAAGGAAATACCAGAAGCAGCGGTTGGGCCGGCTATCGTTATGCGGAAGCCTCCAATCCTTATACCGGGAAAGGCGAATGGATAGGATTCAACTGCGCTTCATGCCACGGTTATAGAGTCAGTTTCGAAGCTACCCCGGGAAACATAGTTACAAAAGTGATACCGGGACTTCCGAATCCTAAATGGTCCCTGAAATGGTCTCTATTAGGAAATTTTAAAGGAGTTATCGCAAGCGAACCCGGTCCTGTTTTCGACTCCGGTACTAAGGATGTGGATAAGACGATTCTCATTTACTCACTACCTCAAGGCGCCGGAGAACATGCCTTGATTCGGATAAAAGGAGAAGGCAGCGAAACGGATAATGATTATCAATTCTCTCCGATCGCAATTCCTAACGTAACCAATTATATGGGGATTAGACGATCACTCTCGCATACGGAATCGTACGTCGGATTCGAAGGTTCTTATATACATTCGGAGGAACCTGACGGATCCACCGGCTCAATGCGTGCTCATGAACTTCAAGCACTAACTGCATACATGACTAAACTCGATCAGTATGATCGTCCGTTGCGGCAAGTCGGATTATATCGTTGGTTAAAATATAAAGGAAAACTAAACGGCCAAGTCGGAGGAGATCCCGGAGAAGGAAGCTTTGCACAAACCGGATGGGAATCGTATTCGGGCGTTACTTCGGCAGTCAATCGAGGTAAGACGATTTTTCAACGGGATTGCGGAAGTTGCCATACCGATAAAGTGGGCCTGAACTCCAACGAAAAGATGTTTCGTTTAAACGAAGTCGGTAGATTTTTCACTCCTACCATTTATCAACGAAAACAACAATCGATCCGAGCAACTTTCTTACGGGATATGTACTGGGTTCAACACAGAGGCTTACTGACCGACGGTCATGTTCGAAACTTGGAGGATCTAGTCAATCCTGACCGATGCACGGAGGGATCACAGCTATACAATTCCTACTATACGGTCCATAATGCTTCGATACCCGCTTTAGGCGGACCCGACTTCCCGGATCCGTACCCTGCCCATAATAGAAAAGGAGATGTGTTTAGAGTTCCGAAATCGCCCACCGATACGGATACCGGCGTTAAGAGAAATCGATTTATCGAAAGGCATAAATACTTTGTATCGATTCCGGGAGATAATAATTGGTATTACTGGGATTATCAAAAGATGAGACGTGAATATGGTCCCGACGAATTAGGAACGATAGCGCCGATAGGAATGCCGGCTGCCCCTCATCCTTGGTGCACTAAGAATACTAACGATGTGGATGATTTGGTAGAGTATATCCTCACACTCTAAGGTCCGTTGACCGTCCGGTAAGAATATCCGTCGCGAACAAACGGATATTCTGGAAAGGGTTCCGCACTGAACGTTATTCTCCGTTCAGTCCTTTCCGCAGCTACGCTCTACCGGACTTTTATTTTCTACTCGAGCATACTGCGTAACATCCAAGCCGTTTTTTCGTGAATTTGCAAACGTTGAGTCAATAAATCCGTTGTCACCTCGTCCCCACCGGATTCCGCCGCCGGAAGAATTCCCCTTGCAGTTCGAATAACTGCTTCATGCCCTTCTACCAAATTTTTAAGCATCTCTTCCGCCTTTGGAACCCCATCCTCCTCCTTCAAAGAAGTTAGGTTTGCAAAGGCCTTATAGGTTCCCGGAGCAGGATATCCGAGAGATCGGATTCTTTCGGCGACTAGATCCAGAGCATTCCAAAGCTCCGTATATTGGGTCATGAACATTAGATGCAGGGTGTTAAATAATGGCCCCGTAACATTCCAATGATAATTATGAGTCTTGAGATATAGGAAGTATGTATCCGCCAAAAGACTTTGTAGGCCTTTATTGATCGCGTCCCTATCTTTATCCTGAATTCCAATATTTGGTTTCATAAGCACCTTCTGTGTAGAATTATTCTAAATTTAGAATAATTCTACAAAATTAGACTTTCTTTTTCAAGCTAAAGTCCTGAAAAAGAGTTCAATTTCTAAAAGAAAGCAAACTCAAAATGGAAAGACCATCCATTTATGGCTTTTTCGCAATTGATTTTCTCTAAGGAAAGTAGAGTACCCGAGTATTCGTAGTATCACCTACCCAAAGCTGGCCACAAGAACTTAGGGCAAGAACCGCTGCGGCACCAACACTATCGGCAGTCGGCCCTGTTTTTCCGATATTTGTGTAATCTGATTGCCCTAAAACCTTGTCCGCTCCCCCGCCATTGGCAACTCCGTTAGCATAATGAAGCACTCGTAAATTTCCAGTATCGCCTACCCAGATACCACCGTTAGAGTCGACTGCAATACCCTGGGGTTGGTAAAGGGAAATTTGCGTACGAGTAAATTGACCCGCACTAGACGTATAATTGATCTGACCGAGAACTCGATCTGCATTCCCCCCGCTCGCTGTTCCATTGGGGAAGTGAAGAGCTCGATTATTTGCATATTCGACAATCCAGATTCCTCCATTCAAATCCACTGCCAATCCGCGAGGGTCATTCAAGGCGTTCTGAGCAGTTACTCCACCGGTTCCCGACGTGTAATTCGACTGACCTAAAACTAAATCCGCATTTCCTCCACTCGCTATTCCGCTGGGGAAGTGAAGAGCTCGATTATTTCCTCCGTCGGAAATCCAAATCCCGCCCGCAGAATCGATCGCTACAGCATGGGGAGAGCTCAATCTACTTTGAGTAGTAGCGTTTGTCCCGCTCGTATAGTTAGCTTGACCGATAACTAAATCCGCGTTCCCACCTGTTGCGACCCCGCTCGGGAAATGAAGCACTCTATGATTTCCAGAATCTACTACCCAAAGCCCACCATTGGAATCGACTGCTAATCCTTGCGGAGTCGTCAATGTGCTTTGAGTTGTCCCGGGCCCGCTTGAGGTAAAGTTAGACTGGCCCAGCACAACATCCGCGTTACCTCCGGTTGCTACCCCATTCGGGAAGTGTAGTACGCGATTATTCGTAGCATCAGAAATCCATTGACCGCCTTTAGAATCTACGGCGATTCCCGATGGTTGTTTAAATTGATTTTGGGCGGTTCCTGAAGCGGACATTGTGAAGCCCGACTGACCCAAGACTAAGGTTGCCGATTCTCCAAGAGTTAGAACAGGAGTAGTTGTACAATTTGATTGGGTTGCTGAAGCTGCCAAGAGCGCGACAAGCAAATTATCTTTGTTATCGTGCCTGGGTTTGCAGGAAAGTGCGATTATTAATGCTACTAAAATTAATGCAAGCGGTTTGAATTGATTCATGTTCACGAATATCCTTCTCTATACTTCAAAACAAGTTGATGATTCGCTTATGAAACTAAAAAACTTCGATATGAAACGACATCGACTAGATTGAATGTTGCAAAATCTATACCGGCAAGACGTTCGAATACAGAAACATTTTTGCCTTACTCAATATACCAAAGAAGAATATGTCAACCGGAATTAGGAAGACTTGAATAAAATATCAATTTCATCAAGAAAACAATTCACTTCATTCGAAGAAAGGAACGAGTATTCCAACGTATAGCCGACACGCCAAACTGCAGTTCGCCGCTTAACCTATGAGTTCATTTTTGATTTCTTCATTTTGGCTCTTGTTGTGCTCGATTCAGCCAGAAATTAATTTATAAAGTGATTGTACGCAAAAGAGGCAAAATTCTAATTTCCTAAATAAACTGTCAGAACTTTCGAACATATCGTTACTTGCAATTGTTGTGTGGTATTGGAACCCCGCCCTTCCTGGGCGGGGGCCGGAGCGAAGCGGCGGTACCGCCTGCATTTCACAAAATTGATTTTATTACAATCCATTTTCCCTTTGAAAGTCTGTAGGAACTCCCACTGGCTTTTTTTTTTTCAGATTGCAATCGTAAAGCTTCCCAAGGGGGGACCGTGTGTTTCGCGTAATACGATTCTTAGGGGTAGTAAAGAACTCGGTGATCACTATAATCGGTCACCCAGAGTTGGCCGCAGGGAGAAACTGTAAGAGCATTCGGCCCACCCATCAAGGCCGCCGAGACGGTGTTACCGGCGTTGTTGGACGTATAGTTCGGTTCACCTAATACATTGTCTCCGTTCTTTCCGTTCGCAAACGGAGGAGAGAAGTGAATGGCTCTTCTATTCCCATAGTCGGCAACCCAAAGTCCACCGTTAGCATCCATAGATAATCCTGTTGGCGCCCATAGTCCGCTTTGAGAAGTCGAAGGTGTGGAACTTCCAAACGTCGATTGCCCTAAAACGGTATCCGCATTCATGTCATTTGCAAATGGAGATGCAAAATGCAGGGTTCGGTGATAGCTAGTATCCGAAACCCAAATCCCTCCGCCCGAATCCACCGTTACTGAATTGGGATTCGCTAGAGTAGATACCGTCGCACTGGTGGTTCCTCCTGACGTAAAGCTCGTTTGACCGAGCACTAAATCGGCAGCCTTTCCATTGGTTAATGGCGTGGAGAAATGTAGTATTCGATTATTCCCGCTGTCGGCAACCCATAACCCGCCTGACGCCTCGACCGCAACTCCTCTTGGACTATATAATAGTGTAGTACTGACTCCGGAAACTCCGCTTGTTCCAATCACTATATCGGCGCTTCCGCCGGTGGCAACTCCGCTTGGAAAATGTAGAATGCGATGATTCAAGTAGTCGGCCACCCATATACCGCCTGCAGAATCGACAGCTACAGCTTGAGGATTATTGAATTGATTCAAGCCGGTTCCAAAAGTACCGCCTAAAACTATGTCAGGTGACCCTCCGGACGCGACCGGCGACGGATAATGTACGACCCTTTGATTTAGCGTATCTGAAACCCAGACACCGCCTTTAGAGTCATGAGTCATTCCTTCCGGATAATGCAATTGAGAGACGCCGGCGCCGAATCCGCTGCTGACAAAGTCGGTCTGACCGAGAACGACAGTCGCATTTTCCCCGGTGGAAAGACTTGGAATCGCACATCCGGCTCCGGAGTTTGTCGAAATATTTCCAAGTATAAGCGACAATAAAAATCCGCTTCCATGGCTCATATCCACGCTTAACGGTTTTGCCTGGTTACAATCAAAGAATACAAAAAAGGCTATCAGGAGTAAGAATGACGCCCGGAAATTTGCCGACCGGGACTGAGGATCAGTTAAGCAATTTCGTTGTTCGTCTAACATTTCCGTTTACCCGACTATATCCTCTACCGAAGTCAACAGTCAAGAAAGAAGAAATTGAATCGGAATTTGCGAAATTCTTTAAAAATAACAAAAGGTCAATTTCTTAGAAATAAAGCGAGAAAAGCGCACAGGATCCAGAAGTGAAACCTATCCTGCTAAAACGACCGGAAAACTTTAGAATTTCACGAAATTTTACGCGATCTTCGGAAGAGTAAAGTAAAACGTAGCGCCTTGATTTACGACACCTTCGGCTTGAACCTTTCCGCCGTGACGTCGAATAATACGCTCTACAATGGCTAAGCCTACTCCAGTGCCTTCGAAATCCTGATTCGAATGCAAGCGCTGGAAAACTTTGAACAGTCTATCGGAGTATTTATCATTGAATCCGGCGCCGTTATCCTTTACAAAATAAGTATCTTCTCGCAATCCTCGCCGACAACCGACTCGAATTTTAGGTTTTTCTTTTTTAGAGGCGTATTTAAAAGCGTTTGAGATAAGATTTACCCAGACTTGACGGATCATAGATAAGTCTCCAAAAGCGGCGGGTAATTCTTCGATATTTAAATCATATTCAGTATTTGGATAAACATTTTTTACGGTTGCAATAACTTCCTTTACCAAATCTAGCATATTAATATTTCGAAATTTAGCCTCTAATTTCGTAACTTTATGGAAGGAGAGCAAGTCGTCTACAAGGTTGGCCATATGCGCCGCAGTGGATATTATCACATTTACCATCCGCAAACCTTCCGCATCCAACACGCTTGAATAATCTTCTAAAACAAATCGAGCGACACCTTCTATCCCTCGAATGGGCGCTCGCAAATCGTGTGAAATTGAAAAGCTAAACGCTTCCAGTTCTTTATTCAGATTCTCTAAATCATCGACAGATTTTTTTAGCTTAATAAAATTCCTCGCCCTTGCTAGCAACTCTTCGGGAGCAAAGGGTTTAAGTAAATAGTCCTGACCACCGTCCTGCAATAAACGAATTCGTAGAGTGTCCTCCGTCTTCGCGCTTACGAGAAGAATCGGAGTTTTCATCAAATCGGGCACGGTGCGCAATTCGCGAACCATATCCTCTCCGCTCATAATGGGCATCATTACGTCGGTAATTATGAGATCAGGAACAAGTTGGATTGCTTTTTCCAACCCGTCTTTCCCGTTCACTGCCAAGCTTACGTTGAATTCCGCTTTCAAAGTTTCATAGATATATTCTCTCATTTCGGAATTATCTTCAACGACTAGAACGTGAGGAAGATTTCGATTTACGACTCCCGTTCCTTCTATTTCTGAAAGACGCCTAAATTCCTGTAGCGTTCCTAATACGGTAGCTTCCGAAATTTCGCTATATTTGTCCGTTGAAACGAAAGAGGAAGTCGGGGCTTTTAACGGTATCCGAATGTCAAAAAGAGCTCCTCCTCCGGAATTTTCCGATACCGAGATTCTTCCTCCGTGTAGATCCACGAAGTCCTTTACAATCGAAAGCCCGAGACCCGTTCCTCCGAATGATCGAGTGTCTCCATTGTTCACTTGGCGGAATCTCTCGAATATCGCATCGCGAAGCGAATCCGGGACTCCCGGTCCGTTATCCGAAACTATAATATTAGCAAAATCTTCTTTCGCGTTTAAAAGACAGTTTACTTTTCCGCCCGCCGGTACGAATTTGAAAGCGTTGGAGAGAAGATTTAGCAGGATTCTTTCGACTTTTGCCGGATCGACTTGTGCCGATAGAATGTTAGGGCCTTCTACGAAATATGAAATGGACTTTTCTTTGGCGACTGAATCGAAATGGGAAGCGACTCTTTGTAGCAACTTGGATAAATCGATTTCCGAATATTCGACGTTCATTTTACCGGCTTCCACTTTCGACACGTCGAGCAAATCATTAACGTGTTTTAACAAGGTTTGCGCGTTCCTTTCGACCACTTCCAAATCGGATCGATATTTATCAGGGAGGTCGTTCTTATTCAATAACTTTCGAATAGGTGCAAGTATCAATGTCAATGGAGTTCGCAATTCATGGCTTACGTTCGCAAAAAATTGGGATTTCAACTGATTCATTTCGTTCAATCGTTTATACAATTGCTGAAGTTCTTTTTCTCTTTGAGATAACTCCTCGTTAAAGTGCAGTAATTGTTTGTTTGCCTTTTGAACTTCTTGCGCCCTTAGATAGATTTCCGATTCCATCGAAGCCGTTCGGGACAATAGCTCCTCCGCTAGCCGATTTTGCTGATTTCCTAAATCCTTGAGTTTAACGAATTCGGTCACGTCCTCCACTCGATGTATAATATAGATCAGGTTTCCGGAAGAATCCAAAACCGGCGAATTGACGGGACTCCAGTATTTCTCCTCGAAGCCTCCACCTTCCGATTCGGGAAGTTGAATATCGTATTTTTGGACCGCCATGGAATTCGGAGCCTTATCTTCCAATACCCTTTTCAATGAATCGCGTAGATTGCTCACACCCGTTGCAGTGGGATCGGATGGATTGTCGGGAAATACGTCGAATACTCCGCGACCTAATATCGCCTCCCGTTCGGTCTTGGTAGCGGCAAGATACGCATTGCTGACCGCAACTATCGAGAGTCCGGGATCCAATACCAAAAACAAACCGGGGATGGATTCGAAGAGCAGTCTAAAATCAGGATTCGAGTGCAAATGGAGTCTCCAGCGAAATATTACAAGAGTGATGACTCGCTAAAAGAAACTAAATATTATATACTTCTCTCTTATTTTCAAGAATTTTAATAGGTAACGACGATCCTCCGAATCTTTTTGAATACGAAAATTTATTGACAATATGTCTAAAAATGAATTTAAAATCGGATTCGATTCGGGTAATAAAAAACCGCTAAGTCCTGTATGCAGGATTAGCGGTCGATTTTAAAAATTAAGATATAAAAAAATCGATCTGCATCAGAATCGAATCAATTTATTTTTTATATTCCCGAATCGCGGAAAATACTTCCTCGAGTTCCGAATCGGTCATATATGGGAATAAAGGGAAATTCAAGACGGAGGAACAGATTCGTCCCGTTCTATGCTCTTTTCCGAATCTACCTTTGATATACGGTTTAGCGCCTTCCTGGTCGCTCATAGCTCCCGGATAAATATTACCAAAACCGATTCCTTTTGCTTTTAAGACATCCTGAATTTTAGGTCGTTCGGACGGATCGAACAAAGTCACATTACAATAACCGTTTTCAAAAAAGTCTTTCGGAGGACGTATTACGTTTACGCCTAATCCGGGTAGGACCTCGTAATATTTATCTGCGGCCTTTCTCCTAGATGCGATTCGGGCATCCAAGAAGGGTAAGCTCAAGTTTAGAAAACCCGCCTGTAAAGTATCCATGCGTGAGTTCCAGCCCACGTCGCCGTAACCGTAATGCGAGGTCCTTCCATGATTTGCCAGCATACGAACTTTCGCGCCGAGCTCCTCGTTATTCGTAAAGACGGCTCCGCCATCCCCGGCGCCACCTAAAACTTTCGCAGGATAAAAGGATGTCGTACTAATTACGGCGTCCTTGTATATCGATTCTCCCTTGTATTTAACGCCGAAGCATTGAGCTCCGTCTTCCAATAGAGGAATTTCCTTAGATTTACAGAGTGTCCGGAAATCCTCCAAGCGGGAGCTCCCCCAACCGTAAAGATGAACGATGATAGCTGCTTTCGGTTTTACTTCTTCCAGGGCTTTTTTAAATTCTTCAAAATCCATTTGAAGATCGACGGGATTCGTATCAACGGTCGCGGGATTCGCGCCCACATTAACGACCGCTTCGAAAGTGGCCCAAAACGTTGAATCGGGAATGAGGACAGTATCTCCTTTTCCGACTCCAAGCGCACGCAAAGCCAACTGCAACGCGTCCGTTCCGTTTGCGCATGCGACGGAGAATTTTGTTCCGGTTGCAGCGGCTAAATTTTTTTCCAAGGTCGAGACTTCATCCCCACCGATAAAAGAAGCGTTTTTACTGAGAGTCTTGACTTTTTCTTCCCAAGAATCAAGAAGCCCCGGTTCAAAACGCTTTATGTCGATAAATGGTACGCCCATGTGATCTCCTTCGAACAGCTTTAGATCCATAGCGGAAAAAGCAATTCTTTTGAGACTGCATTACTTGCGGTTTCGTTTTACAGCCGATACCGGCTTACTTTTTTTCGTTTTCTTTGCGGCGACCGTTTTCGAGTTCATATAAGGAGCCAAAACTTTCGGATCAAACACTAACTTCTCCACGTCCTCGAATTTCGAAACGGGAAAGAACTCCATCCCTTTCTTCACATAATCCGGGATTTCATCCAATTGCGGTTGATTGTCTTTCGGAAAAATAATTCGATGCACTCCGACTCTCTTCGCAGCCACGACTTTTTCCCGCAGCCCTCCGATCGCTAAAACTTCTCCGGTTAACGTAAGTTCTCCCGTCATACCGAATCCTAGTTTAATTCTTTTTCCTATCGCTAGAGATAAGATAGCGGTAGCCATAGTGATGCCTGCACTAGGGCCGTCCTTGGGCGTAGCTCCGTCAGGAACATGTAAGTGAATCGTTTTATCCGTAAAGAGATCTTCGGAACCTAAGAAATTCTTAATAAAACTTAAAGCGATATTGGAAGATTCCTCCATCGATTTTCCGATCATACCCGTCAGCATGATACCGCCTTTACCCTTGACGAATACAGCTTCTATCAATAATGTCGCACCTCCCACCGAGGTCCATGCCAGTCCCAACGCGGTACCGGGAACGGTAGGTTTGGTCATTCGATCGTCTACGTATTTAGGAACTCCTAATAAAGATTCGATATCCGTCGAATGAATGGTCTTAGGATATTTTTGACCTTTTACGATTTGTAAAGCGATCTTTCGGGCAAGCTTATCCGTTTGCTTTTCCAATCCTCTCACTCCGGATTCGCGGGAGTAATGATCGATCATCGTCACAACGGCAGTTTTGTCCATTTGGATACCGTAAGGTTCAAGTCCATTCTTCTCCAATACCTTCTTCCAAAGATGTCTGGAAAAAATCTGCACCTTCTCGTCGGTGATATAGCCGGAGAGATTGATGATTTCCATACGATCCAGCAGAATTCTGCTGATGCTATCCAACGTATTGGCCGTCGCTATAAAAAAGACCGAGGAAAGATCGAAAGGAAGATCCAGATAATGATCTCGAAAAGTCTTGTTTTGCTCCGGATCCAATACTTCCAATAATGCGGAAGCCGGGTCCCCTTGCATACCGACCCCGAGTTTGTCGATTTCATCCAAGAGAATAACGGAATCTTTTTCCTTCGTGATCCGAAGAGCCGTAATGATCTTACCCGGCATCGACCCGATGTAAGTCCGACGATGACCTTTAATCTCCGCTTCGTCTCTCATACCGCCGACGGAAAAGCGAAAGAATTTGCGACCCATCGCCTCGGCG
The DNA here is from genome assembly GCF_000243715.2 of Leptospira broomii serovar Hurstbridge str. 5399. Lineage (NCBI taxonomy): Bacteria > Pseudomonadati > Spirochaetota > Leptospiria > Leptospirales > Leptospiraceae > Leptospira > Leptospira broomii. The sequence goes on along the minus strand of NZ_AHMO02000008.1, from coordinate 2,138,467 downwards.
ATCGATTTTGCAATGGATGTTTTACCGACTCCCGGCGGGCCGACGAACAAGAGTATGGATCCTTTCTCGGTCGGTTTCAATTTTTTTACTGCAAGAAATTCTAATATACGTTCTTTAACGTCGTCCAATTTATAATGATCTTTATCCAGAGTTTTGCGGGCTTTTTCAAGATCGATCTCTCGCATAGGAGCTGGCTCCCAGGGAAGGCTCTCCAAAATATCCAAATAATTTCTAATTACGTTATAGTCGGCGGTATTCTGATCGGTGTAGAGAAACTTTTCCATTTCCCGTTCGACTTCTTCGATCACTTCCGGGTCAGCGGGGACCGCCTTTAATCTTTCCAGAAATTTCTCGTACTTCTTCTCGTATTTATCCTCTTTAAGACCTAATTCGGTTTGGATCGCCTTTAGTTGTTCCCTTAGGAAAAATTGTCTTTGTTGTTTATCGATCTTATCCTGGATATTTTCCTGGATCTCCCGTTGCAAACTGACGAGCTCGATTTCTTTTCTCAAAAACAGAAGTACTTTCTCGATCCGATCCTTTAGATTGATCGCTTCGATAACGGATTGGTAATCCGCTTTTTCTATATTCAAAATACTGCATACGAAGTCGGCCATTTTCCCCGGCTCGTTGACGTTCAGCATAGTAAGTTTCATCTCTTCCGTAAAAAGGGGATTGTTCTGAGCCAATTCTCGGGTCATTACCAGAAGTGTCCGCATCATGGCCTTGATAGTATTTTTCGGAGCCCCAGGATCCTCTTCGGGATAAGAAACCTTTGCAACTAGAAGAGGCTCGGTGGAAACGAAGGACTCCACTTTAAATCTTCTTACCGTATTAATTAGGATATTAATGGCGTCGTCGGGAAGGTTTACCTTTTTCAGAATTTTAGCGACGACTCCGTAGGCATAAATATTTTCCTCGGTATTCTTTTCGTGCTCCTCATCGATCAATAGGACCAATCCTATGAAGGAGTTCCCCCTGAGAGAATTTTCGACGGCTTTGCTGAACTTTCCACCGGGAACGATCAATGGCGTGATGATTCCGGGAAAGACTGGACGGGCTTTAATCGGAATAAGAAAAAGCTCGGGAGGTAAAATTGCATCTACCGGAACAATATGGCTTTCCAATTCATTCAATTCGTCGATCGGTTCCAAGTTATCTCCTTTTTCAGGCGGTACGACTACTCGTTCGTTCCGGCCTTGTCCAGAATCTCACAGTGTGCAAGATTCTTAAACCATTCTTTTAGTCTAAGAAAATAGCATGAAAGCAATCCAATTTCGGAGTTTTGGCGGACCGGAAGTTCTCGAGTATTTGGACCTCCCTGATCCTGTTCCCTCAGAAGGGGAAGTACTAGTTAAGATTATTGCTTCCGGAGTTAATCCTTCCGATTGGAAGATTCGCGAAGGAAGATTTCAATCTCGTATGCCGAATACTCTCCCGATTATTCCCGGATGGGAGTTTTCCGGAATCGTGATCGGCAGGGGCTATTCGGCCAGAGAGTTCGAAATAGGTGACGAGGTATTTTCGTTTTGCCGAAGACCTTGGATTCAAACGGGATCTTACGCGGAGTTGATCAGTCTTCCTGAAACCTATTTAGCCCGTAAGCCCCGATCCTTAACCCACGAAGAAGCTGCAGGAGTTCCTCTCGCGGGAATGACCTCCTTCCAATGCTTGTTTCAAGCGGCCAATTGCTCTAGGAATGATTTAGTCTTGATTTTAGGTGCAAGCGGCGGAGTCGGGTCCTTCGCCATACAACTCGCAAAAAACGCGGGCGCCAATATCGTCGCAGTAGCGAGCGGAAGAAACGAACAATATCTAAGGACTCTCGGCGCAGACGAATTCATCGATTACTCCTCGATAGATTTTAGGAGCGCCTTTATCGAATCGCATCCGGAAGGAGCCGATCTCGTTTTAGACTTCGTAGGAGGAGAGACTTTTGCCCAAGGTTTAGCCTGCATTAAACCGGGAGGCAATATTGTTTCGATCATCGTTAACGATTTTCCTTCTAACGGAAATTTCCGGACGTCGTATGTTTTCGTAGAACCCAATTCAAAACAATTATCGGAACTTGCCAGATGGGCAGATTTGGGAAAGCTCAAAGTGCATATCAGTGAAATCTTTACGCTGGAGAACGCGCGACTCGCGCAGGAAAGAATCTCGCAATTGCACACGAGGGGAAAAATAATTCTGAAAATATGATCGATCAAAGATTCATTTTTTTATAACAATTGCTATTTATTATGGCTCGCCGTAAGGAACGGATTGACTTTTCTATACTCTTGGAAGAACATAAATAACTTTCTCATGCAAAGCGAATAAATAGAAAGTCTAAAACTAAATTCCAAAAAAAGATAATTAGATACGGGTAGGAAGAGTTTACTCTCATGAAAATAGATAGAATCATCATCGGGGCATTGGCAATTTGTCTAACGGCAGTAAGTTGCAAAACGAAAAACGATAATAACAAAGAAATCGTAGAACTCGCTTTAGCTGTCGCACTCTATAACCCTTACGAAAAAATCACCCCAACCGCAGGGACAATTTCGATTACGGGAGCAAGTTATACCAACCGAGCGTACAGTCCTTCTTGCACAGGAGTGACGGGAAATACGACCTTCGATTTCTTTCGCAAAAAAATCGTGGATAATAATACGAAACTCTTAATCAATTTCATGGGCGGAGGAGCCTGCTGGGACGGATCCAATTGTTTTGGAAATAATACGACCACCTATTTCAACCAATTGAACGCGGTCCCCGACCTATTCGTGAAATTCGCGTTCCGTGGAATTATGAATGAGACCGCTCCGAGCAACCCTTTTAAAAATTACGACGTGGTCTTTATTCCATATTGTACCGGAGACTTGCATATTGGTCATGCGAACACGGTTTACGTGAATCCGTTAACCGGCACCAACGTTACCATTAATCATTACGGTTACGATAATGTGCTTTCCGTATTGAAGTACATTCAGCAAAACTATACGAACGTGCAAACAGTATTCGTCACTGGACAAAGTGCGGGCGGTTACGGAGCCATATTAAATTATCCTGTTGTTCGGGAAACGATCAAGGGAATCAACGCTAGCGCACAAGTTAGTATGCTATCCGATGCGTCGAATGGAATCGTACCTGCATCAGGAACACCGGGCGCGTTCTTCCCTAAGCTAGCCTCTAAATGGGGAGTGGAGGCCGCTCAAAATTTACCGACCTGGGTGACGGGAATTCAAACCGATTATACTTCGAATGCGGCAAACAACGCGTCGATGAACGATTACTTTACCAAAGTCGCAGCATTTTATAGTGGCGATAGATTAGCACAGTACACGGCGATCTTCGATTCGAACCAACGTTTCTTCTATAATGTGATGGGCCAGATCAATCGAATCAACGGAGTCGGCGCTGCTCTCGCTTATTCGGATTCGGCCACGGCGGATCCATACGATGTAGGACGGACCTACTCCACGATATTCGGAGACAGCGACGGTACGTCCCTTTCCGACGGAACTTCCGCTAGTGCGGCCGACTTTACGACTTGCGACTGGTCAAAACAAGCGATTTCAAAAATGAAAACGGTTGCCGCAGCCAGAACGAACTATCGTTATTATTTAGGTCCGGGTGATGTTCACACTATCACTACTTCCGATACTATGTTCACACTTTCCAGCGGGGGCACCGACTTTACCACCTGGCTCACCAATTTTGCTACGGGATCAATGCCGGCCAACGTAGAATGCAGCGATAATAGCGGTTCCTGCGTTTTGACTAATTTGGTTAATAATACGGTGGAAAGAAATCTTGGGCAGGTAACTTCGGACCAATCGTATGGTCTATCGCGGAATTTATACACCGCTTGCGGTGGTTTCGCAGGATTAGGATTGTAAGAAAGGAAAAGAAAAGCATCTCTTATGCTTTAGGCGAGAGATGCCATATACCTTAAATGCTTATTTTCAAAATCAGCAATAATCGATGCAGAAGTACGAAGATCATTGTCGCGACTTTCGAAATTTCAAATCGACTGAATGACTAAATCCATTATTTTCCCGAAAACTTTCCGGATATCATCTCGAGCATCTTCGTCAGGTAGAACTTTATGGTTCCAAATTTTCAGTCCAAAGCGAATAAAGAAATTATCCAGAAACTCGCTTTCAATATGAGTTTTCATTAACGTGCGGGAATTTTCCCGATCCCATCGCAGCACAAAGTAAGATCCTTTCCCGCCGTTAGCCTTCACCAGTGTCTCGGTAAATTCATGAATGATGGATTGCAAATTTCCCGGAATAAAAAGATTGATCGCCCAGCTCGGAGCCAAATAGGCAAATGCGCCGCTAACTTCGAATTTTTCTATCTTGGTTAGCTTTAAATTCAGTACGCCCGAATTTGCGGTATTAGAAAATCGTCCTAACAGTTGAATATCATCGTTTTCTAATAAAAGTCCGTATAAATTCGCCTCGATGGAAGCCTTGACTAGAAACGGAAATTCGGTTAGAGAGGCTAAAGAAAACGAATCCTGAGGATAAAAATTGCCCTTACCGTCGAAAGGGATAACTTTTCCGTCCTTGGTGAAGAAGCGCAATTTCATCTCGGCCTTTTTGGATTCGATGGCAAATTCTAATAAAGTTTTCCCTTGTAGATTAGTAAGCTTTGCCTTAATCCATCCCAAATATTTAATATCGTCTAAATATTCCCCCAAATCCGTGAAGTCATGCGTCAGCGTTTGTTCTATATTTCCTTCAAAGGAGAACTCAGTAAGTCCGTGAATTTTCCCGTCTTTATTCACTTTGACGAGCGAATTTAAACCGAAATAGTAGTTCATAAATTTTGCAAGTGCCGGAAAAGATGCCGCAAAATCGTCCAGGGCTTTTCTGGCCTCGGGATCTTTTATCTTTCGAAAGAAGCCCGTAGCAGGAGCATGAATAGAACCGAGATTGTGCGCATCCAAAAACTTTAATCCCGAATCCATCGCGTTGATCCCATGCTTATGAGTAAAGGGACCTAGATGAGTTAGAATATCCAAATTTCCCGAATATGAATTCCCTCCATAATTCGGGCTTGAGTTGTGTTTCATTGCAAACTCTGCGGAAAAATCTCCGAACTGGGCAATGGGTACCTCCTTCATCCGAATCGGTTCTAAGCTGACTCGATAACCGTCTTGCGCGAACTTTCCTTTATAGGTTACGAAATGAGTTCCGTTGTCTTTCTGCATGAACTCCGAATTATATAAATTTTTTAATTCGAACCTTTCCAACGACCTATCGAGATATTTGTGAAATTCAACCGCTCTTCCGTCGTATTTGTTCTTAAGAGCCGCTATTTTTAAAAATTGGAAAAACTGTCGGGAGATATTCCTTCCGTCCGGACCGATCGAGTCCGGAATTTCCCGCAAAGAGAAAGTAGCCGATAATGACCCAGTAATTATTAGAAGAAACAGTAGTAAGTAATAACGATATGTTTTGCTCCGCTTATCGTTCCCGTCTCGCTTGGCTGAAAAGAGCATAATCCCGGTTCCCCTTTTTATAAAACAATTGTTCCAAATAGAATAATCGCCGCTTCCCTAACTTTATCGAGAGACTGGCGGATGTCAAGTGTATAGCGATCGCTACAATCCTGGAATTCATGAAGAAAACTAAACATAAACGGACACTAAGTTTTCACGTAACTCTACAAATTCGTATCAATGGCAAAATTTTAAATCTTCGATTCCTTATATTCATTCGATTCTACTTTCCCCTAAGCCGTCGGTTTAGATAAAATCAATCGAATAGCTAATTTTTGAAAGTTAAAACCGTATATTGTTCCATTGCCACTTCGCTTAAGCGATTAATAAAGAACATGAAGATAAATTGAGACTCTACTAAAAATTTCTGGCGGGAAGTTAGAGGTACTATAATATGCTCTACTTGTGACGGATTCGATAAAGGATTATTTCGAAATCTCAGCAGAGAGGGTTTTTTAAAATGACTTGGTATTCTCATTTAGGTTTAAAAATCAAACTTACGCTTTTATTCTCTTCCCTTCTCTTGCCAATCATCGTGATCCTAACTCTATCTCTAATAAATTCCTCCTCGCGAATCAGAGATATCGAAACGATCCATAATGATCGACTCGTTCCCTTAAAACAGTTAAAGACGATCTCCGATCACTATGCGATTTCCATCGTGGACTGCGTACACAAGGTTCGGAGTGGAACCGTCAGTTATGAAAAAGGAATCGACAATTTGGATTTAGCCAAAAAGGAAATTACCGAAGAGTGGAACTCATATTTAGCAACTAATTTGGTCCCCGAAGAAGTCGAGATTATAAAAGAATTAAAGCCGCTATTTTCGGGAGCAAATGAAGCGACCGAGGAAGCCAGGAATATTTTTGTCTCGGAAAATAAGCAAGCGTTGGATGAATTTGCGGATCGTAAGATGTATCCTAAAATCGATCCTGTAACCGAAAAGATCGACATGTTAATCAAAGTCCAATTAAGAATCACCGAAAGAATATATGCAAAGGCAGAACGAGAATACGAATATAGCTTAACTGTGTTCCTGACGATTTCGATCGCGACGATCGCATATATTATAATTTCTTCAATTACTTTCTCTATTCGTTTAGTGCGAGGACTTACAATCGTAACTACTTCCATCAAAGACGCCGATTTTAGTCGGCCGATCGATGTGAAAGAAGATCATCGAAACAAAGATGAGTTGCATCTGCTTTTAATCGCCTTTCGGGAATTTCAGGAGAAAGTTAAAAATATGCTTTCGACCATTTTTTCCTTTTCCGAATCGATATTAATTGCCTCCGAAGAACTTTCTAAATCAAGCGATTATCTATCTGAAAATGCGCAGTCCGAATCAGCCTCGGTCGAGGAAATTTCGGCTTCCGTAGAAGAGATTAGTGCAGGCATGGAGCAGGTTACTAAGAACGCGGAGGAACAATACTCTTCCATTTCTTCTTTTGCCGGAGAAATGAGAGAGTTAGAATCGCTTATCAATCGGGTCGGCGACGGAGTGCGGGAATCCTTGTTAAGAATTTCGGAGATGTATTCTAAAGTGGAAGCGGGTAGGAATACGATGGGGAATTTATCGACCAGCATGGGAAAGATAGAAAGCAGCTCCGTGGAAATGAGATCGATAACTGCAATCATCAAGGAAATCTCCGAAAAAGTAAATCTGTTGGCTTTAAACGCCGCGATAGAGGCGGCTCGAGCAGGAGATCATGGAAGAGGATTCGCGGTCGTAGCCTCGGAAATCACTCGTTTAGCGGAACAGACTGACGACAGTACAAAAACGATCGAAGAGCTGATTAGAACAAGTAATGAAGAGATAGAATCGGGAAAGGGATTCGTAGAAAACTCGGCCAAAGTTTACGTCGGAATCATGGATGGATTGAAATTCGTAAAAGAGTCATCGGACAACATCGTCGAGATAATGAAGTCCCAACAGGAAAAGAAGGAAACTATCCGAGACGGAGTCAGTCAGGTCGATTCCAAATCCGCCGAGATAAGAGTTTCCGTTAAAGAACAAAAAGTCGCGATCATCGAGACGGCAAATGCGGTTTCCAGCATTTCGATCACTATCCAAAGCAGCGCGGCAAATTCCGAAGAAATTGCCAGTAGTGCTTCCAGTTTGTTGAATATAGCAAAAAACTTAAGGGAAACTATGAGTTTTCTAAAGGCCTAAAATTTCGCTTATCCTGATTCTGGTGGACCGTCCGGAACATGACTCGTATCTGTCGTGGCTTCGATTTTTTTTACGATATAAAAAACCGGAAAATGTAATATAAGGTCCCACGTTAGGGAGAGAAAGATAACAATCAGGATCAAAAGCAACCCGAAGAACGATGATAAGAAATTCGGAAAAGAAGATAGAATGTACAATACGAAGAAAGGCACGAAAAACACCAAGTAGGACGTCCAAGCGGCCTGGATATAATCCGCTCTACGCAAATATTTTCCGAAAGACAAAATTCCCTGAACAACGCTTATTTTAGCGATCAGCACCGGAACTAGAGTAAACAAAACCAAGCCTATAGCGAATGGAAGCAGAATGTATAACCTTTCAAGTTCGGGAGGCAACGGAGTTTTTGGATCCTTAACGTAACTTTCCAAATACGGTTTTAATTGCGGACCGACAAACGGACTAGCCGCAAAATCGACGATAAGGACGACAACCGCACTAAATACGAGCATCAGGAAAAAAAACTTCAGATAGCTTCCTAACGTTGTTTGTTTATCCGACTCCATGTTTGCACGAATTTCATACCCGTTTGCCGCGTAAGTTCCGATTAGCCCGACAAAAATCGCCGCAAGGGCTAATACTGCCAAAGCGTTTCCTCCTTGCAGCATAGGCTGAATATACATAGATGAAATTAATAATAACGATCGAACAGTTATGATGTTTCTTACTTTTCGAAGGTTCGTGATATATTGAAAATATTGTTTAAGCATTTATGCAAAAGCCTCGATTATGGTTTCGATTCCGCTCGCTTTCGATCCATGCTCCGAAGATAAGCGAATACGGGGAGAGCGTAAAGGAATTCGTAAAATAACGCTGGGATCGAATACACGACGACGGCAGTTCGGCTATGTTCATAAACCGTTTCCAACTGTGACGCATCTGGAATTCCCGCAAGAGCGAAGGATAAAACGTACGACCCCAAACTGACGATAAGCGTAAGTAGCCAACTGAGTAGGAATTCACGATCCTTTATCGCATCGCGTAAATTCGTCCAGCCTGGAAAAACTTTTAAAGCGCCGACCTGCACGGAAAATAGAAACGTAATAATCGGAATCACGACGACCATAATCGAAAAAGCTCGAATCGCTTGAATCGTCGTTTTTTTTCCTACCGCCTCGTCGGGAATGTCCCTAGTCGCACCGACTCCGAATAAGGAAAGTACGAAGGAAAAAATAACGAAGCATAAAACTAATATCAGTATGAGACCCATCACCCGAAGTAGAAATAGAAAAAACTCTTTCATGGTTACCGGACTTTCTGGATCCATATCCTTTCGAATCAAAAAAAAAGTTCCGATTAAAACGAATAACTGAACGGTCTGAGCTAATGAAAATAGGAAATTCGAGCGATCGACTCCCTCACCATTTAGAAGAGAACTAAAAATGATAAACGAAGTATAACTTATGTAGGCGGAAAGAATCACTCTGATTACCCAAAAAAACCAAAAGGTTCGAAGGGTTAAAAGGTAATCCTTAAATTCTAGGAAAATTCTCATCCTGTTTTCCTTTCTGAATACGTAACGATCCCAATCGATACGTTTCCGGGAAAACACAATTCTTCAAAATAAGTCGAAAAAACTCTCTCGGGAAAAATGTAAAATCAGGGAGAAATGATAAAGCGTATCGGATTTCCTTTGCGATCTTCCAAATCACGGAGTCCTTCGTTAATATCGTCCAGCTTGCGAACGTCGGTGATAGACTTAGTCAAATTCAGCTTTCCCTGCATATACAAATCGATTAATTCCGGAATCGCTCTACGATCGGATCCGTACGAACCTGCGATCGTAATCTGTTTTTCGATGATGGAAAATGGAATCGCAAAAGTTAACGGCTCTCTTCCGATTCCTACTAAAACCATTCTTCCGCCCGAATTCATTGCACGAAGAGATTCTTGGATATTTGAATATTTTCCGGAAAAATCGGCCAATAAATCCACGCCTTTGGTGATTTCCTTTAAGGTCTTACCCGCATTTTTGACTTCGCGTAAATTTATCACCTCGTTTGCTCCGTAAGCAAGAGCATTGTTAAGCGCACCTCGATCCACATCCAGCGCGATCACATTTCCGCTAGTAAGTGCGCGAGCAATTGCGACTGCATGAATTCCCAAGCCCCCGCAGCCGAAAATGGCAACGGTATCTCCATCCTCGATCTGACCGCGAAACTTGATGGCATTGTACGGCGTGGAAACAGCGTCGGCAAGAATCGCTCCTTGCTCGAACGGAATAGCATCGGGCAAATGATAGAGATATCTTTCTTCCACGACATTGTATTCCGCAAAGCTTCCTGCTCGATCGAAACCGAATACGCCCAGATTCTTGCAGAGATTCTCGCGACCATTCAGACAATGAACGCATTCGCCGCAACTCGTTCCGGCCGCAATCACAACTCTATCACCTTTTTTGAATTTAGTAACGCTTTCTCCGATTTCTTCCACCACACCCGAGGCTTCATGTCCCGGAATTTGGGGATAATGGCTGCACTTTAACGTTCCATGTAAAACCAAATGTATATCCGAACCGCAAATCCCGCAGGCTCTGATTTTCACTTTGACGGAGGTAGGTTCCATCAACGGAACGGAAACTTCCTTGATATCTAAAGATCTTTTTCCGGATTCTAAGACTGCGGCTTTCATTTCAAACTCCAAGTACGACGCTACGTAGAATAGAAGAGCGAAGCGCTAGGTCAAGGGAATATCATTCACAAAAAGAAAGAACATATAAATCGTTTGGCGTCGAAACCGTTTACCGATATTTTCGATCCGTCGTTTTAATAAGACTTATCGCTGTTCGTTAGGTTGCATGATTTAAACGGAAGCGATTTACTCCTTGTCCGTGTTTGGACTCGTTTTTCCATGGTATCAATCCGCATTTTCCGCAAAACGGAGCCTATTCATGTTAGAAGATCAACTCTATCGACAAATCAAAGCTAGTCAAAACGGCCAAGATTGGCATCATAAAAACTGCTTCGGTTGCGGTCCTGAAAACCCGAAAGGTTTGCATGCAAGTTTCCCTTTCCACGAGCCGACCGGAGAAGTCCGATTTAGTTTCGTTATGGAAAAAGGATTCGAAGGTGCACCGGGTTATACTCACGGCGGCGCACTCGCCACATTAATGGACGAAGCTCAAGGAGTCCTTTGTTTTCATTTAGGTCATTTCGTAATGACCGATCAGTTGTACATGCGATATCTGAAAGCCTGTCCGTTAGGCGCGGAGATAGAGGTACGCTGTTGGGTTACGATGGTTCGTAGAAGAAGATTATACACGAAAGGAACGGTTCATCTCAAGAAAACCGGGGAGCTTCTTCTTTCTTCCAAAGCTCGTTGGTATGATATGCCCGAGAAAGTCTTTGCTAGAATGTTCCAAGGTACAGTGTTTCCTGTTGAAACTATCTCGAAAGTTTTAGAGGAAAACCAGAAACGAGGAAAGGAAATCCGAAAACGATTAAGGAAGGAAAAAGCAAAGCAACAAGGGCAAACGCTCGAAAACGCTTAACTGTTTCAAAAGCGTAATTCGTTTCCCATCTACGATTAGGAGAAATTGTATGGACTATTCTTGGAAAATATATGCGCTTACGACAGTTGCTCTTTTCTTAAAGTTGTTAACAAACTCGATCATTCAAGGCTATTATCGCTTAAAGACGAAATCATTTACGATGGCGGAAGACGCCGCGTTCTTTGCCAAATCCGAACCCACCAAAGAAGATAACCATATTGCAGTTCTTGTCCAAAAAATCTTCCGAAACGATTTGGAGAATATTCCGATTTTTTTATTCTTGCTGATCGGTTACATCCTACTCAATTCTTGGGCGGAAGGTACCGCCGCCTACGCATCCCTGTTTGTTTTTTCCAGAATTGCGCATACGATCGCTTATCTAAAGCAAGCACAACCTTGGCGACATTTGGCTTACGACCTAGGAATCGCAGTGATGTTTGCGCTCTCAGGACACATAGTTCATTCGGTTCTGACAAGTATTTAGGTTGAAAAACCGATTCTGACAACGAGTTCTAGACGAGTTTATCTTTTGCTAATTCGGTCGACTCCGAATCGAGTCTAATCCGGTATAGAGGAGAATACCATTGATCGATTTATATACGGCTTCCACGCCGAATGGCCGAAAAGTTTCCATAATGTTGGAAGAAATAGGAATTCCATATACGGTCCATCCCATCGACTTGAACAAATTGGAGCAAAAGGAAGAATGGTATTTAAAAATGAACCCGAACGGAAGAATTCCTACGATTGTCGATCGTGACAACGGAGATTTTATAGTCTTTGAATCCGGAGCGATACTGGTTTATCTTGCCGAAAAGACGGGGAAGTTCCTGTCTAAAGATCCGAAAGAAAGGTCGGTTGCTATGCAATGGCTGATGTTTCAGATGGGGGGCATTGGTCCTATGCAAGGTCAGGCCAATTTCTTTCTAAGATCGGCACCCGAAAAAATTCCATTTGCGATCCAAAGATACCAAAATGAAACCAAACGGCTGTATTCAGTATTGGAGCGCCGCTTGCACGAGTCTGAATTTCTGGCCGGTAAAGAAATATCGATCGCGGACATCGCGACCTGGCCTTGGGTTGCGGGACATACTTGGGCCGAAGTTTCTATTGATGAGTTTCCGAAAATAAAGGACTGGCTAGAGAAATTAGGAGCACGCCCGGGTTTTGTTAAAGGCAAGGATATTCCTGTCAAAAAATAAATTCGATAGACCGTAAGTTACAATCGATATCCGACGCGATCTTCGTTTCCGTAAAAAACGGTTTCAAGTCGGATAAGCGATTACCGTAGTTTAAGATAATGATTCGATGCATCACCGAATTTCGCTTCGCTTATACGGTAGATAAACGAAGACGAAATTTTATCGTCTGGAAGAGTCGATCGCAGCCCCAACCGTAGCGGAAACGAAGAGAATTACGAAATACCTAAGTCCGATTTGAATAAAATAATCGGGTAAATTCATCTTAGACATCGGAATAAGAATCAACATATCCAATCCCAAATTTTCCAATAACCAAATGACGCCGATGATTGTGAAGGGTCTCAATGCGGGAAGAGTAACACGTTTCGAAAGTAAAAATAAGAAATAGCAACCCGTCGCATTTCCGACTAAAATCATCACAGTCTTAAACAGGAAAATGTCCGTCTGCAGCTTACCTTCCGGAGTATAAAATCCAAAAGCGACGACGAACGGGATCAGCCAAACCAAAAAGCCGAACAAGAAAACTCTTACGATGATATTTTTCAAAACATCAACCTCCTAATCGCACAATAATGAACCTATATCCCAGGAAGTGTCTATAAAAATTCATCATTTAGGATGGGAAGGTAAGATGACTTTAAACGTAGTTTTACCTACTCTCGACTCCACTTCTATTTTACCTTTATGACTTTCCACAATCTTTCTGCAGATATCAAGTCCTAGGCCGCTTCCCTCCCCTTTTGCCTTTGTGGTAAAAAAGGGTTCGAAGATTTTATCCTGTATTTCCGGCGGAATGCCAGGACCATTGTCGGTAATTAGTACGTTCAAATAATTTCCTTCTTTTTGGGTTTCGATTTCTAACCGACCCTTATAGGAAATCGCTTGGAAGGCATTATTAATCAAGTTAGCCCAGACTTGCGTTAATTGATCGGCCTGCCCGTAAGCTAAAGAAGGTTCCGAAAATTTTCGGACAATTTCCACTCCATGTTTTAGTTTATTATAATATAATGTAAGAACTAAATCGAGCTGCTCCGGAACATTAACTTCCGAGGCGCCTGCGTGATCCTGATATACGTATGTTTTCAATGCGCGGATTACCTGCGAAGCCTTGTGTGCAGCCTCTCGAATAACGTTACTTTGTCGGAAAATACCGGACAAATGAACCGCATTTGCGACTACGAAATGAAACCTTTCCTTCGGAACGTCCTTAATGATTTCCGGCAGGTCTTCCAGATGAATACCGAGTTCCGCTAGATTATCCGATAAAGAATCAGTTTTGGAAAACCCCGAAGCTTTTAATCGATCGCGGATCGCTTTACGCTTTCTTCGTTCCTCGATCGAGTCGTAAAATTCGGGAAGTATGCTTCCCTTTGAAAATAAATTTCTCCAAAGTTTTTTTTCGATTTCGTCGAATCGGGAATATTCCGCTAGAAACGATTCCCATCCTTCCCGAAAGACACTTTGGATGCCTTCGTTTGAGGATATGATCGCTCCCAAAGGCGTATTTACTTCATGAGCGATGCCGGCGATCAATTGCCCCAGGACCGCCATTTTTTCCGACTGGACCAATTGCGCCTGAGTCGATTTTAATTCCAAAAGAGCGGATCTTAAGTTTAGATTCGTATGTTCGAGATAATTATTGCTTGCATTAAGCTGCTCGGTTCTAAGTAAAACCTTCATTTCCAATTCTTCGTTGAGTTTTCGAATTTGCTCTTCGGATTTCTTTCTCTCCGATATATCCCTCACAATAGCTTGCAATAAACGTTTACCGCCCACTGTCACGGAGTTAAGAGTCACTTCCGCGTCGAAATTCGTTCTATCCTTTTTACAATGAAGCCATTCGAAAGTCTGGGGCTTGCCGGCAAACGCTAAGCTGATCTTGTCAGCCGCTTTTTCCAACGAAAAGGTTCCATCAGGTTGAAACTCCGGAGAAAAATCGACGGGAGAATGTCCGATAATATCTTCTTTTTGACATCCGAAAATTTCTTCCGTCTTTCGATTACATTCTAGAAAGAATCTTTCATCCATTAGAAAAATTGCATCCCCGGCGGCTTCGAATAATGCTCTGAATTTCAGCTCCTTTTCCCTAAGAGCTCTTTGCATCTCGATCCTTTTTGATAGATTCCTTGCGAGTTTCTTCTCGGTATTTTTTCTTTTTGTAATATCTTCGAAAGTTAAAACAACTCCGTTTATGCGATTGAAATAGTCAAAGATCGGAGCGGCTCTCAAGGCGATCTGAATGGTCATTTTGGAAACGGTCGTGAAATAAGGACCTTCGTATTGCTGAGTTTTGCCCGAAAGCGATTTCTCCAAGATGGCGATCATATTCTTATCTTTTAAACTTAAGAAAGAAACGCCTATTAGATCGGCCCTTGTCGCTTTAAGAATTTGAAGAGTAGCTTCGTTCACATCCGCGATTTTACCTTCGCGATTCAAGAGAATAAAACCTGTCGGCGACTGTTCGAAAATTGCGCGGTAAAATATCTCTAATTCCCGGTCCACGTAAATAGTCCGATATGAGTCCTTAAGAACTTTCTACCTTACTCTAACATTCACTCGGTCCGCATCCAGCTTAATTTTTTTCGTTTCCGAAGATCGGGAACGGCAATAACTTCTTTTTTAAAAATCAATTCGACAATCTTTTGTCATAATGAGAGTCTAACCCTCATGGCAAATGCGAAACGCGTTTTATTGTCTCTACTTTTATTCTCTTTTCCTCTACTGACCTGTTCGGGAGGAGAAAAAAATCATAGCGGTCCGAGACTCCTAAAACCTGTCGAACTTATTTTACCCGAATCGACTCCGATCGTTTTCGTCCCGGGATATAAAGGCTCGGAATTAATTTCTTCTAAAGGAAAAGTTTGGTTAAGCCCTTCGCAAGCTCTCGCATTCTCTTCGCCCGACCTTATCCTGCGCGAAAACGATGAAATTCAACCGGGCGACGTCTTGCGTTCAGTTACGGCAATACCGGTCTTATTAGACGTAAAAGTTTACGCGCCTTGGCTGGATCGAATGATCTCCGAAAAAAATTGGATTCCTTATGTTTTCCCTTATGACTGGAGAAAGGATAACGGAGATACCTCCTCTCAACTCGAACTCTATTTGGCCCAAATAAAGAAAAGCAATGACGGCAAATCCCCCGTCATTATCGGACATAGTAACGGTGGCACTCTCACTCTGAGCGTTTTAAACCGTCGACCCGATTTGATTGCTAAAGCGGTGTTCGTAGGCGCCCCTTTTCGCTCCGGAATCGGATTTATGGAAGATTTAACTTTAGATCAATCAACCGGACTGAACGGAAAAATTATGGGCCCCTGCGTCGCGTCTTCGTTTATCAGCGTGTATACTTTCTTTCCTCGTGAATCCTCATTTGATACTAAGGACGTTTTACAAAATAAGAATGGAGAATCCCTTCCGACCCGCTTCTTCGAAGCCTCTTTTTGGAAAGAACATGAGTTGGGAGTTTTTAGTAAAACTGCATCCTGCAATCCTGTCCCTACCTTAACCGAGTTTCAAACCCGTTTAGATAAAGCGAGGTCGTTTCGAGATTCCTTGTCTCCTAAAAAAGGGACAAAGTATCCGCCGGCCCTGGTAATTAGATCTACGAATCGACCTACGTTACGCGTTTTACTGGGTTCCAAAGACGCGCAAGGATGGACTTGGGATTTCCGCGCTTCCAAAAGAGTAAATGGGGATGGCCGAGTTACCGCAGAGAGTGCGTTGCCGCCGGAAGGGCTACCGTACGAGCTCTTTGAATCCGAACTAGGACATTCCGAATTATTAAACGATCCTAAAGTACAATCCAAAATTTTGGAATTTAGCGGATCGAAACTATAAACAAATTAGCGTTCGATTCTTAAGTAAAAGAATTCGTTTTTCTTACAGTTACTTTTATTTTTTATTAAAAAAGGTAACCTACTCTTGCTTAATATCAAAGTTTCGGATGTCTGAATTCGACATTGTGTCTCGTCTATCTATCTTAAGTTTAAGCAAAAATCGAAGCAAATCACTCGTTAAATTTATTGCTAAAGTTACGGAAAATGGACTACCAACACATTGATCATCGAGATTTAAACTTTCTCCCGAATCGCGAACAAAGATTCCAAGCAATCAATACCTACCTTTTAAATCAAAATCTATATATTAAAAAAGAGCCCTTCTTTTTCGAAGCGATAATTACGGCATGCTTTGAGAATGAAGATAAAATTCTCGTCAACATCCCCACAGGCATAAGCCTAACAAAAGGAAACCCTTTATCCTTTTTCAAAGCGTTCTCGAAATACATTCAATTAGATTGCGTTTACGAAGGAGAGGCGGAGGATTATAACTATTATTTCAGGCTGAAGGGCTTGGGCATCGCGACCGCGGCCAGGAAGGAAGAAAGAATGCCTGTACCGGTTGAGGTCGGATTTGCTAGCAATATTCTTACTTACAAATCATTTACGGATCCCGAGAAGTTTAAAATTCCGAATATAGTTAACGAAATTTTCGCAAAATACCAGGAACGATTACAAAACGGCCGATTCGAGCACGTAAAGGTCCAAGTTTTTAAACAGAGTCAAGATGCGAAATTAGAAATCGTCAGAAAAACCATGAAGACCCTTTTCATAGAAGATACTTCCAAGATCGAAAGTTTCCGGTCCCAGGATCCATCTCTACTAAATTTCGAAGGCGAAGTAAACAATCATCTTCCGGTGATTATGCAGAGATATAAAGATGAAGGTATCAAATCCGAATTAATTCTTCCGATAATCTATAAAGATCATCGTAATGAACCCGTTTCCTTAGGAGTCATTTGGATAAAAAATTCCGATCGTAGAATTGATAAAGAAGAGTTGCCCGAGCTACGATCTTTCGCGGAAGAAATCGTGGATATTATAAGAAGCTGGAATACTTTTCGAACTACGGCTTCGTACAAAATTATGGATATTTCACGTACAGGTATGTGCATTAGAATTCAGGAAAGGAAATTGATCGAAACCTTACCCAAAAGACAAAAGCTCGAATTGGATATCCTGTTCAAACGCCAAAAACCGCTTCCGGTCACTGCAACAATTCGGTGGTGGAATAAGGACGAAAAAGGTTATTTATATCTGGGACTGGAATTTGAGAACCAGGCGATCAAAGAAGTCGAAAGAAAAAGATTAGAGAAAAACTTAGACGTATTGAGCCAACAGTATAAAAGACTAATGAGCTTACGTGCCTCCTGAAATGCAGCTCCGCCTAATGATAAGTTAGTATATTCTATAAAACTAAAATACTGACTTATTCCGAAATTTCGGTCACTTCTTAGAACGGCAAAATTTCTAATACTTGCAATTTCTAAAAAAGAGTTCGACTATTCTTTTCCGGCAAGTGAGGAACGTTGTTAATCGAAACGGGTAAATACCGACTCCGAACCCACCGAAACGTACTGACAGAAGTATTCCAAATCCAGGGCATCCAGGCAAACCCGTCCTCCTCCTGCCTTAAAAGGCGCTTTAAAACGAGTGAAATCGGCGTACCGGAAGTGAAAATAAAAACCCTTTCCTTATTCGACGGCGAAAAACAAGCATCGCAAGATTGAAGCACTCTGGATTCGAAAACATTGTACGATTCGATTCCCGACGGAGTTTCTTTTCCGTCTCTCCATGTTCTTAGGATCTCTTCGGTTAACTTAAAAAATAAAGCGGCAGAACGAATTCCACCCCTCAATCGGACCTTTGAAAATTGGGTTAGCGATCGCTCAAAATCCGGATCCCTGGACGAGAGTATTTTCGCGTAGGAACTCCAGAGCATCGGGCTAAACTCGTTCCAACCTCCATCTCCTTGCCGAAATAAGTCCTGCATAAACTGAGAGTTCTCACCTATAACGGAAGATACCCCCTCTAAAAAGGAAGCGGCAGTTTCCTTATGACGACGCATAGTTCCGGTGACTATTCGGTCGGGAATATCTCCGTTTTCCGCCATAAACTTTCCTAATTGAAACGACTGCTGTTTTCCGTGTGGAGTTAATAAATCGTAATCCTCTCCTTGAGAATTTGCCTGGCCATGGCGTACGAGATAGACTATCGACATAGCCCGTTATGCTTCCGTCGTAAAACGAGGATTAGTTACTTCCACCTTTTCCCTCACGGATTCCTTTACGTGCTCCCAATAAGAACGATCGTCGATCGTTTTCTTTTCTTTTCGAATCAAGTCTCGCAATTCTAAATTCCAACCGGAGGCGAGCTTCTTTTTTTCGTTCAGCGTAGACGGAAATTTTCCGTCCTTTTTTAGCAGCTTAGCCAACCGAGAAAGTTCCTTATCAAGCAACTCTTCTCCCGAACGAATTTCCCGGGAAACCACGCCTAACATATTCCAACTGACTAACGTTTTGTATGAGAGTAAGTCCTTATCGCGAAATTCGGGAAGAACTTCCTTCATCAAAAAATCCTGGATCGCTTCCAATAATTCCGTACTAGTAGGTTTATCTTGCATAAAATTTCCTATGACAGGGATTCCTCGATAAGGCGCATAGCCTCGTATTCCATCTCGCAAGCCCTTCTGCCAATAGCTGCAAGTTCAATTCCTTTATCCTTACCTGATAAGTGACGCTCAGCCTGCCCGATGCATCCGATCGCCCAGCGCAAATTTCCCATCACTTCCCAGTAGGTTACCTTCTTAGAATCCAAAACCACGCCTGCCGCTTTCTCGTACGCCTCGTAAAATTCTTTTCTGTCCGCGAATCCTCCCGCTTCCTTATTCAATTTACCGAAGCGCCAATCGCGCATACAGAGCCAGGTGAGATCTTCGTGTCGATCTCCCCAGTGTGCGAATTCCCAATCCACGATTCCCTGCAAACCTTCGGGAGTTACCATGAAATTTCCGGTCCTAAAATCTCCGTGAATCAAAACGATCTTATCGCTAGGAAGTGGATTTTTTTCCAGCCAGTTCAAAATCATTTCCATAGCAGGATACGGTTCGTTCATTCCTTCCAACTGTAGTCGAAGATTTTTAGTCGAACTCTTTGCCACCGTTTTATCGCTTAGGTCCTGTCCTGATGCCAGGACGGTTTTTAGAGCCGCGTCCTTACATTGCTCCGGGGTAACCGAATGTATTTTCGCTAAGTTCTCGGCCAATTCCTGGGTAAGTTGCTTTCTGGTTTTGTTTAAACTCGGATCCTTAACGATGAATCGGCCGTTAGCCTTACCGGAAATCCGTTTCATAAAATAAAAAGGATTTCCTGTAACACTCGAATCCGACTCCAACCAAAACGGCTCGGGAGTTTTGACACCGGCCTCGAATGCCATTCTACATACTTTGAATTCATCGATTCTGGAAAGGGAGGCAAGAAGAGCAGCTCCCTTATCGGTACGATAAACTGTCTGGTAAAGCCCTTTATCGGATCCGTCCGCGACGGTAATGTCTGCGGAAAAATTCTCCTGACACGCTCCGCCGGAAAGTGAAATCATATTAGCGATTTCTACTTTTCCTTTCAATCTATTACCTAAATACGATTCTAATCTTTCCTTTAGTTCGACATCCTTCACTGTTAAAAGCTTTCCTTGCCTGACATTAAATTTCGCCCGATAACCATCTTATGAGTTTCCGTCGGCCCGTCGGCTATTCTAGCCGCTCTCGCATCGCGATAAAAAAGTTCCAGCTTTAAGTAACGGCTGAATCCATGAGAGCCGCATATTTGAATAGCCCGGTCCACGCATTTATTCAACGTTTCACTCACTTGCCATTTTGCGAATGAGATTGCCTGCCTAGCATCGCCGCCTTTTCGCAGAATATCCGCAGCTTTGAGAGTTAATAAAAACCCGGATTCTATTTCCAATGCAGCTTCGGCAAACATCCATTGAATTCCCTGTTGTTCGGAAAGTTTTCCTCCGAATAATTCCCGCTTAATCGCATAGTTTCGTGCAATCTCTAAAGACCTTCTCGATAATCCGATCCATCGCATGCAATGCGTTAGGCGAGCGGGACCGAGTCTTTCCTGCGAAAGTCGAAATCCTTCCGCAATTTTTCCGAGTACTTGTGATTCATGTACTTTTACGTTCTCGAACTTGAGCTCGCAATGCCCGCCAGGGCCATGGGATCCGAGAACGCCTATCTCCTGCACCATAGTGTAACCGGGAGCATCCGTAGGAACCAGAAACATCGAAGTTCTACGAAAGCTATCGTTTACCTTTGCCATTACGATCAGGAATGCCGCTCCGTTTGCTCCGGTGCAGTACCATTTATGACCGTTAAGAATATAATGGTCTCCTTCTTTAACCGCATTCGTGGTAAGAGTCATGGGATCGGAACCGGCACCCGGAGGAGGTTCCGTCATCGCGAAGCCCGAGCGGATTTTTCCCGCTACGAGAGGATAATAATACTTTTTCTTTTGCTCTTCGTTAGCGGCTAAATGTAGAAGATGCATATTCCCTTCATCCGGAGCATCACAATTACATAAATAAGGTGCGATCGGAGAACGGCCTAATTCGCTGAAGACGAGCGCAGTCCCGACCAAATCGAGCCCCAAACCGCCTTCCGACTTGGGCAAATGAGCCGTCCATAATCCCCGCTTCTTTGCCTCTTCCCGCAGCTTTTGCACGAGCGCCTCGGGCATTCGTCCGTGATCGTAGTCGTAATGATCTTCCGCAGGAATCGCAACCTCCTCCACAAAAGCTTTAGCTTTTTGCTTTATTTCGTCTACATCCTTAGAAATTGTTAAATCCATGATAGGTTCAATTTTCCTTATTTATTATTTACCGAAACTCCTGGGGGAGTTCGAATTTTCCGATTCTATCGTTATGAAGGCTGCCGAGATATAGATAGTCTCCCTTCCTCTTTACCGACGTGATTTCTTTAAGATGATTTCCGCTCGGATCCTGAAAACTAGCCAAGACACGGCCGTCTTCGTTTAATAGAACTGCGAATCCGTAGGGTTTTGGTTTAGGCCACAGAAATTTCGGTAATTTCGCTACCACGACTTTCGCCCAGGGATGAGGATGAAGTAAGTTATCCATCATCGGGTTCCTTACAGTGAATAGAGCCAAATAAAAAGTTCCTTTACCGTCGGAGGATATATTATCCGGGAATCCCGGAAGATTCTCTATCCATATCTCGCTAGTACCGGCTTTGGGTCCCTTCAACCAATAACGGTGTATTCTATATTTATATGTTTCGTTTAACACTACAAAGTCTTCGTTCTTAGAAAGGGCCACGCCGTTTGCGAAGAAAATATCCTTCAATAAAACCGTCGTTTTCTTAGTTCTTGGATCGTATTTCAAAAGACGACCGTGAGGAACTCCCTCCATCAAATCGTATAAATATTCAGGAGCGCCGTATTTGTAACTTGCGTCGGAAAAGTAAACGGTCCCGTCCTTTGTAACATCCAAATCGTCGGTAAATTTGAAGGGAATTCCTTCAGCTTCTGTCGAAAGCACCTCGATTCTACCGTTAGGATTGATCTTTAAGAGTCCTTTAACTGCGTCGGCTACGTACAATGTTCCGTCAGAAATTAGTTTCATCCCCAAAGGTCTTCCGCCGGTCGAGGCATGAGCTTTCATTTCTCCATCTTTAGAAATGAAATAAACTTTTCCGTCTTCGCTGGCAGAATAAACGTTTCCGTCCTCATCGGCCTCGATATCTTCAGGGCCATGAATCTTGCCTAATGCGATCAATTCTGCGGACTTTAAAAGTTGATTTTCGGCAAACAAGCCGATCATTCCGGGAGCCGGAGGGGGATCATATGCGATCGGCTCTATCGGTGAAGGTTTCAGGAGAATCCCCGCCGCGAGAATAATTAAAATAGCCGCGATGAGGAGGAGGATTTTTTTCGTATTCACGATTCCCTCCTTAGGGAAAACATTGAAGAAGCTAACTTGGAAGGGAGTCCGGTCAACGGAAATTTCCGGTTCTATACCGCAGCCGTTGCAATTATTGATTGCGGCTCCCAACCAATTATAGATACCCTACAGAAGTAATTAGAAGGTTTGCGTTTCTAAAAGATGAAAATTTCGGAAGAAATGGTCCAAAAGCACGGAGTCCGATTTACGGAATCCTCGATTATCTTCGATGAGAACGAACCTGCAGATCAAATGTATCTTATCCTTTCCGGGAAGGTCGGCATTCATAAAAAAATCAAAGAAGCGTTTAAGCTTTTGATCGAACTGAAAGAAGGGGACATGTTCGGAGAAATGGCTTTAGTGGATAAGAAGCCGCGAAGCGCTCGCGCCATCGCAAAAACGGATGTCTTGCTTTTTGCGATTACTGAACCTGTTTTTTATAATATGGTTCAGACCAACCCTTCATTCTCTCTTAAGATGGTCAAGATGCTCTCGTCCCGTTTACGAGAAACGAATCAAACGATTACGAGTCTTCTTAAGGCAGATCGTAAGAATCTAGTCACTTCGGCATTAATCGCCTTTAGCCAAACAAGAGGCGAACAGGAAGGCGGCCTCTATAAAATACATTTGTCGGCATTTATCAAGTGGGCCATCCTTAGAGTCGGATTGGAGCACCAAGATTTAGTCTCGTCGATAAACCTGTTAGTGAGGGATAAATTGGTGGAACAACCTAAAAACGATCCGAGCCTTTTATATATTCGAGAGGCTTTATTTAAGTATACGGTGGACGTGTAATCCTTGCTCGTTTCCTCACTCCAACCTCGCAGTGCAACGAGGTTAGATTATTTAGATAATCTTAGATCTTTTGCCCTTCTTCTAGGACTGACCTTTCACGTTGCGATCGTTTACGCTGCAGAAATCAAATATCCTTTACGAAACGTAGACCGAACTTGGATATTCGACGTCTTTGGAGAATGGGTTCATCTCTTTCGAATGCCTCTGTTCTTTTTTCTGTCCGGTTATTTCAGCGAAAGAACGTTTCGTTCCAAAGGGCTTTTCGATTTCATACGGTTGAGAGGATTTAGGATCATTATCCCGTTGATAAGCGGCATTATACTTTTTGCACCTATGCAATATTATATCGCTGCTCTTATCGACGGTTATCAAGAAAATTATTTTGTCTTTCTATGGAACGAATTCCTACTCAATAACCCTCGACCTTCTCATCTATGGTTCTTGCAATATTTGGTTTTATACACGTTTCTTTACGTCGCTATCCGACCGATTTTATCCAAGATCGGACAATATCTTTTTCCTTATAGTCGATACGGAGACGCCGAGATCGAACCGTTTTCCCGAAAAAGATGGGAAGTCCTATTGATTTTAGGAATTTGGAGCACCTTTTGGACGTGCTTAGTAAATTATTTTTTCTTAAAGGACAGCACATACTTTACGGTCGAACCCGTCCAATTCGTTTATGATATCACCTTCTTCGCCGCCGGCGGTTTTTTTCTAAATAAGGAAAAAACGATATTAATGGGAGAGACTACCGGAAAGGAAATACTCCTACTCGGTTTCTTTGCTTTACTTGCTTTCAACGGATTTTACTGGATCAAAGGAATAGATCCCTTTTGGTCCTATTTCGGTTACACTGGCGACTGGAGAAGGATTCTTCACATTTTTTTGAAATGCTTGGGCGGATGGCTTTGGGTTTCCTTTTTTATTCGCCTCTTTCAGTTTTTCTTTTCCGGTAAAAATAGTTTCTCGGAATATTTGAGAGATTCCAGTCTTCCCGTCTATTTAGTACATCACCCTGTCGCTCTAGGAATCGGTTTTATCATTGTGCAAAAACCCTGGTCAGTCTGGATGAAGTTCCCATTGCATCTATTATCGACTTATTTTCTTACGTTTGCAATCTATCATTTCCTAATTAGAAATTCTCATTTCTTAAATAGCTTATTAGGAAACGCGAAAAACATATCACCCCCTAAGATATCCTAAAAAACGCCGTCCCAAATCCAAAAATCCCTTGCCATCCGATCTCAAAACAAAATCATGTCTCTTACCGGGCCTGTAGCTCAGTTGGTTAGAGCACACGCTTGATAAGCGTGGGGTCATGTGTTCAAGTCACATCAGGCCCAAGGTCATGCAAGGGGCGTTAGCTCAGCTGGGAGAGCATCTGATTTGCATTCAGAAGGTCATCGGTTCGATCCCGATACGCTCCAATTTTCCTCCTCGCAGACCGTAATTCCGGTTCTTTTTCTTCGAAAAATGACTTGAGACTTCTATTTTAATCTCCCCGTAAGTCGTTTCCATAGTAGAATCTGCGCTTGTTTCTTCTCTAAAAATTCGCGGGAGGAAATTCTTCCTTCTTCACTAATTATAAAAATCGATATTCCGGAACATCGAACGACTCGTCGGTGTTTACCGAAATATCTTTCAACGGAATCCGCTTTTATCGGATCCAGAATTGCAAAAGAATAAGGTTCACCGAGATCATACCAGCGAAACGAATTTTGCCATACCGTAACGCTTAAATCCGCTTCGAACGGATCCGCAATTAAGGACATTTTACTAAAGTTTCGAACAGGTGAGGCTTTCCAAAATCCGGCAATGCCTCGTTTTAAATTCCACTCTTTAGCATTTTGGTCGAGGCATTCTATCCAAGGCGGATAGTATCGAGTCGCAATACCTCGTTGAGAGGCTGCAAGAAGGCAAAAACAGAATAGAGCGAAGACTAAAATAGGAAGAATCCGATTCCAAAGTTTTGCCCGATAAGAAAATACTCCGATCGAAATTCCGAAAGCCGCACCGACGATTCCTCCGAAGTACCTGTCGACCGGCTCTCCTGATTTTAAAACTCCCTGCAGTAATCCGATTACGATTAAGCAGATCGGAACGACTACGCCTGAAAAAAACGACAAAATCCAAAGAGAATCCCGAGCTTCGACCTTGCCGTTCCTTGATCTATCAAGAATATGAAATATAGAATATACTAATCCTATAATTAGAATTGCGAAAAATATTCCCTCATTAAAAATAAGTCGCAATGCAGTGTCGGATATTTGGCGAACCAGTTCAGGCGGATTCTTCAAGACGGTATCAAGATTCATAGCGTCGGAAAAATAATGAAAGGGAAAGAAAATCGTTTTATTCCTAGCTAATGAACGATATACAATTATGGATCCTAGTATCCCGATCGTGCTCGGGATGGAATCTTGAACGAAGCTTTTAAATTTGAGAAGCATCGGTTTGGAATCGATCGGTCTCTTTCTAAAGACTGTCTCTGCTACTATGGGAATAACATACGTCGGTATATACAGTGGATCTGAAATACCGCATAAAAAAGACAGAACGGTCCCAAACAGAAAATTGACCCGGCCCCGGTCTCCGCGATATTTAAAATAAAATCCCCAAGACCAAGGAAGAAGCGCCCATAACCCTCCATGAAAACCCGGTAGGAACAAATATAAATTTTGCCGGAAAAGGATAAGAAGGGCGCCCAAGGTAAAACCTAGAACGGGAACCAAAAACGAAACTGATTTTTCGCATTTTTTATCGACGTTAAATAAAAGAAAACGCGAGCCGAAAACAAAGAGACTCCATTGAAATGCGGCATAACTTATCTGAGCAAACTCTACGGGCGAGAGGCCGATCCAAGAAACAAGGAATCGTATTATGAAATAACCGATCAGGTCGGGGAA
Organism: Leptospira broomii serovar Hurstbridge str. 5399; assembly: GCF_000243715.2. NCBI lineage: Bacteria > Pseudomonadati > Spirochaetota > Leptospiria > Leptospirales > Leptospiraceae > Leptospira > Leptospira broomii. Next base: position 2,112,547 of record NZ_AHMO02000008.1, on the reverse strand, counting down.
AAAATAAGGAGAAGGGGTCCAGGTCCAATCCCGAAAAATATTCTGTGAATTTCCTTCATTCCCCCTAACGTTAAACTCCGAATACAGATTGGAAAAGAATAAGGAATCGGAACTATAAAATACGTCTCCTAACTTCGGATCCGTATTTACTGTCGATAATACCAAAAAAAAAGATACGACGCTAAGTCCGAAGCAAATCGATTTTTTAATTACCTTCCGTAAATCGGCCCTGCCATCAGTCACACGAGAAATCTTTTTCCGAAGTTCCCCGAGATCAAGTCATATCCGTTTAAAAAAAGGTGGATCTTCTTTTTCTCGGAACGAAGATGCGGCCAATGAGCATTTCCATATTTCGCATGATAAAGTATTTGATCTGTCTTTTTTCCATCCTCTCCCTATCTTCCTGCGACGAACTTAGGCGAATCTTAGTGGCGAATATAGGAGACGCTTCCAAATACCAAGCCGAAGGAAAGGAATCGGGATTTAAGCCAACCTTTACCCTGAAAGACGAAAATCGAAAGAAAATCCATATCTCCTTAACTACGATCGGAGAGGGTTTCGATCAAACCACCGATTTACTGATGATTCCCGGTCCGGATATTTTCCTAGTTCTGGAAAAAACCGGTTCGATTAAATGGTTAGATCCTAAAGACGGAAGCTCCGGAACCTTATTAAAGATTCCCAATGTTCTTACGGATTCGGAAGAAGGCCTGTTGGGGATAGCGTTGCACCCCTCTTTTCCAGAAAAGCCGAAAATATATCTTAATTATGTAATAAAGAAAAATGGCAAGGACACTAGCCGAATCTCCGAATGGACTTTCGAGTCTCCCAGAGACCCGAAAAAAGGAAAGTTTTCCGAAGAACGCATAATCATGGAACTCACCCAACCTTTCGGCAACCATAACGCGGGGCAATTAGCGTTCGGAAAAGACGGTAAATTATATATCGGTTGGGGAGACGGAGGATGGAGAAACGATCCGAACGGAAATGGACAAAATCCGATGACGTTCTTGGGCTCCATGTTAAGGATCGACATAGATTCGAAGGATCCCGGTAAACAATACGCGGTTCCTAAAGATAATCCGTTTGTAGGAATCAAAGGTTATCAGCCTGAAACGTTCGCGTACGGACTCAGAAATCCTTGGAGATATTCTTTCGATCCCGCAGGCAGATTGATCCTGGCCGACGTAGGACAAGATGCGTTCGAAGAAGTGGACGTCATTGAAGCGGGTAAAAATTACGGTTGGAATAAGACGGAAGGCTTTCACTGTTTCGAGCCTAAGGAAAACTGCGATCGCAACGGACTTACCGATCCTGTATACGAGTACGGCAGAGAAGATGGCAGCTCAATTACGGGAGGATACGTCGTTACCAATGATCGCGTCGGAGATCTCCAGGGGAAATACGTCTTCGGAGATTTCATATCCGGAAGACTCTGGGCAATTTCAATCCCGAAAGACGGTGCAAAAGTAGAAGAAGTATTCGCATTAGGAAAATGGCCGATACTCGTCTCCACGTTCGGAAGAGACGCAAGAGGGTCCTTATATCTGGCCGATTTTGGATCAGGAAAAATTCTCCGAGTCGATCCCGGAAAATAAGAACGGGAAGAATCGTATTTATTTTTTTCCGATCGAAGCTTTCCATAAATCGATTTTTCGACGATTCAGGGAGTTCAACGCAGCGGATTTAGCTCCGGTCGGATCAAAGACTTCGTAAACGTTCCAGTCTCCGCAACGTATCACTGCGGAGGCCGAACCGAAATACATCTCAAAAGAATCCTTTTTGATTCCGTTCATAATCGCGAATGAGTAAGTACGATCGGATAAAAACCAACGAAAACTATTTTGCCAATAGAAAAGACTCATATCTTCCAAATAATCATCAACGGAAATCCTATTACGGGAAAAGATTCTTAAAGGGCGGCTCTCCCAAAAACTCGCGAGACCTCTGCGCCAATCCCTAGCTTGAATTTCCCGATCTACGCACGCGATGCTCTCGGGATAATAAAGGACTCCTTTTTCACCGGAAGAAGTTTTATAAAAAACGAATATAATTAAGATAGACGATAATAGTAAAGAAAATCGAGAATACGATTTTATATTCGAAATGACATGCAATAAGCCGGCCAAACTCCCGAGTGCGGCCAGGATCATCTCTCCGAAATAACGATCGATAGGCGGAGTTCCTTGAGCGGCATGACCGTTGATTGCAGGAATAAAAACGATAAAGAGAGGCACTATCGTGCCCAACGAAAAAAATAGAGTCGCAGGCAAGATTCGGGTAATAGCGGATTGTCGAAGCAGGTTATTTTTCTGAACCAAAAAATAAAGCGTCGAAGTCGAAACGAGCCCGATCAATTCGAAACGATTTGCAATAAAGACGGAAACGGACGCACCGCAAAATCCCGGCCACCAGATGGCCGGATTTCCTAATATCGTTTTCCAGGCGATTCTTCCCGAAGCATAAAGACCCGGAAAAAGAATTACTTTATTTTTATCTAATAGACTGTATACCAACTTAACGGCTATCATTGCCAATAGAACCGGAATAACGCATTTGCTTAAATTTCGCAGCCGTTCCCGGGCCGTTCCGCTTGTAAAAAAGATAGAAATTCCTTCCGTAAAAATCAGCGGAATCAGAAATGCAGGCAAAAAGAAGAGATCGCTTAATCCGAATAGGAACGAAGATAAGAAGCAAGCCAGGAAATAGATTCTTTTTTGCGAATGTTTCCAAAGGTAATAAAACGACCAGGCCCAACTAACGGATGCCCAAGTGCCGGTATGATACCCGGGTAAAAAAAGGAAAATGCGACTTTGCTCTAAAATGCAAACTGAGCCGAATAAATATCCTAATCCCAAAAAAAGATATTCCGCTTTAAGATTCTTTTTTCCGATCCTTAATGTCCGAATTAAAAATAGAATTCCTAATAAAAGATAGGTCCATTGAACGAAGGCATAAGTAAGATGCGTATATTCCCACGCACCGGCGTCCAAAAAAAGGAACAAAGTTCTGAGTCCGAAGTAGAAAAATGCATCGGGAAAGAAATATGGCGACGGAGTCCAACACCAATCCGTAAAACCGTACACTCCCAAAATCCCTTCGCGTAAAAAAATTTCCGAATAGAGAATCGGAAAAAAGAGAGAATCCGCATTATAGAAAGAATCGGCTAGTTGGGAATTAGGAGCGATTGTCCCAAGGCTAAGAGCGAAGAGAAAAGCGGAAAGAATCGTAAAAATTAGGAATAAAGTATTTCGCATGAAAAAAATTTTGCCTCTAAATGAAACCTTTTCCTGGGAAACTATCGAATCAATCCGGATGAATCGTGTGCCGAGAACGAAAAAGAGTGGCATCAATCGCGGATTTATCTTACCAAATAGTAGTACAAAATAGGCTTATGAATGAAACTCCTTTTACCGTTTAGCTCCGAATATTTTGATTGGCTTCGAAAAGATGCGCCTCAGGGACCCGTGGAAACTTATCCTTTAATAGGAGATGAATTTCGAAGTTCCATTCCCGGCATCCATATCATCGGGGACTTAACCGGAATTCCGCTCTTAAAGTATGCGGCCGATAGCGGGGCAAAAGTGGTTTCGTTTCTAGAGTCGAGCCCGGATCCAAAATCGGCGAGAGTTTACGATTTATTGATTATTGGAGGAGGTCCTTCCGGAATTTCCGCAGGTATCGAAGCCAAAAAAAAAGGACTAAAATTTCTGATCCTAGAAGGAAATAAAGCGTTTCATACGATCCAAAGCTATCCTAAAGGGAAACCGATTTTCGCCGAGCCGGAGGCGTTCATATCCGCATCGGAATTGCGGATCGACAACGGATATAAGGAAAGTCTTATACGAGATCTGCAAACCGCATTGGACGGCTATGACCTACCATTAAGGGAAGGAAAGCAGGTGGTTAAAATTATTCCTTCCGACGTCGAAGGCTCTCGCTTTGAAATTACTACCGAAGATGGGGAAACGTTTCTAAGCTTCAATGTCGTACTTGCCATTGGAAAATCGGGGGATAGTAGACGCTTAGGCATTCCAGGAGAAGACGGGGAGAACGTCTTTCATCGTCTGATTGATCCTGCCGATTTCATCGGACAGGATCTGGTCGTCGTCGGAGGAGGAGACTCGGCTATAGAAGCCGCGTTAGCGTTGGAAGACAAGGCTAAATCAGTATCTCTATCCTATCGCGGAGAGGAACTGGTGAGGCCCAAGCAAGAAAATAAAACCAAGTTTTTATCCAAAGTATCCGAAGGGAAAATAAATTTTCTGCCATCCTCGTCCGTTGAAGAAATACAAAATAAGAATGTAATATTACTTCATAATAATTCCCGAAAGAATATTCCTGCGGATTCTGCGTTGATTTTGATCGGTTCCGAACCGCCGATTTCATTTTTACGGAAAATCGGATTAGCCATTCAAAACGTTAGCTCCATCCGTGAATGGTTCGGCTTTTTTGCGATGATCTCCTTTTCGTTTCTTGTTTATTTCGGCAAAGCGGCATTCTACGGAATCGAATGGTATTCCTGGGCGGCGGGAGCCGGATTGATCGGTTTCGTCTTTTTCTCAGCCGCATGGTTCGGAAGCGGAGGCAAGAAAGCAATCTCCATCAAATGGAATTGGAATTTATTCAGGACCGCTTATCTATCGTTTGCCGCCGTTTATTTTATCGCTGCATATGTCGGAAGCAAATACTTCGGATGGTTTTTACTGAACAAGTATCCCGGCTTTCATTATACTTTATTGTATTCCCTCACGATTACCGTGTTCGGAATTCGAAGAATGAAAGTTCGCCCAACAAAATATATTAAGAGACAAACCTGGACTTTAATTCTGGTACAGATTTTTCCTCTCTTTCTACTACCGGAAATCATTTTGCCGCGGCTGGGGGAATTAGGACTGCTCGGGTCCTCCGACGGATTTTTACTGACTCAAGTATTTCCCGGAGGTGCGTATTGGAAGGCGTACGGCTTGATCCTTGCTTGGCCTTTGAATATGGGAGTTCTTTACGACGGCGGAATCACCTCTTTTTGGCTGATTTACGGACTCGTCCTTAGCTTCGGAATCATTCCCTATTTAGTATTCCGTTTCGGGAAAGGAGCATATTGCGGATGGATTTGCTCTTGTGGAGGTTTGGCGGAAACTCTAGGAGACGAAACACGAACGAAAATGCCTCACGGAAAGTGGGCGTATCGATTAGAGCATTCCGGACAATGGGTTCTACTCGCCGCAATTCTTTTAACAACGACTAAATTATTAGGAAGTTTTATTTCCCCGTTTTGGTTTTTGTCCTTAGGTGCGGACTCCGTTAAGCGAATCTACGATTCCGTTGTGGATATAGGTTTGGCCGGAGTCATAGGTTTGGGCGCGTATTTCTTTCTTTCGGGAAGAATCTGGTGCAGAATGTTCTGCCCTTTAGCCGGACTAATGCATATCTATGCGAGATTCAGCCGATTTAGAATTTTCTCGGAGAAGAAACGCTGTATTTCCTGCAATATATGTACGAAAGTTTGCCACCAAGGAATCGACGTAATGAGTTATGCCAATCGTGGACGGCCGATGGATAGCGTTCAGTGCGTCAGATGCTCGGCATGTGTAGTCAACTGCCCGACAAACGTCTTGTCATTCGGAGAGGAAATAAACGGATTTTCAGTATTTGGAAAATTGAAAGCGACTCTCTGAGCGAATTCATAAATAAAAAGAGCCGAATCTAAAAAACGATTTCGGCTCTTGAAATAACCTCTCCAAATAATTTTCTTCTCGCCAGAGCATCGATCATTTCAGTAAATTAATTATCATGAGTTCCTTTTTAGAATATGCCCAAGATCGTTTAAAAGTTTGCGGTCCAATTACGGTAAAATCGATGTTCGGAGGTTACGGAGTTTATTCCGGAAATCGTATCTTCGGGATGATCATTAACGATCTACTTTATTTTAAAGTCGGTCCGGGTAACCAAGCCGAATATGAAGCCGCGAGTATGTCACCGTTCACCTATGAAGGTAAGAATGGAAAACCGATCCGTATGTCCTATTGGCAAGTGCCCGAGGAAATCCTGGAAGACGACGAAGATCTCCGCTACTGGTTCCGAAAAGCGATGGCAGAAGCTGCAAAGGCGGCCTCCCCTAAAAAGAAAGTATCGGTAAAAAAATCGGCACCGAAGAAAAAGACAGTCGTAAAAAAGAAACTTCCAGCCAAAAAGAAAACGGCCGCTAAAAAGAAGATAGCGACTAAGAAGAAGTCGGTAAAGAAACGTTAAGAATTTTTAACGGGAACGCTTAAGCGCGGGAGATTCAAACCGAAATCTCCCTCCCATTTTTTCTGCTACCATCATCTCCTAGAATGGCTTTTCGACGAAAAGCGTTCGGATTGGTGTTCGTTGCCTTTTTAAACTCGAGATGAAACGCGGATTTGGAGCTATATCCTGCCTTGATTCGCACTTCATTTGTCGACATGCTCGGATCTTCGATCAGTAATCGTTTTGCTTCTTCGATGCGGTACGAATTAATCAGATTGGGAAAGGTCGTATGAAATTGCATACGAACCACTTCAGAAAGCTGATGAGCGCCGATTCCTAATTCTCTCGCCAAGTGTTCTTCCTTTAAGGAATGTTTTAGGAAGATTTTATCCACTTCGAGCAATTCTTTCAATTTCAATACCGTTTGGCCGATATCGATCGAGCCGATTTTACTTTTTCGAATAAACGACTTCGCCGGAAGGGAAATCCATAATCCTTCGGAAATTATACGGGATAAAGCGTAGGTCGTAACGACGGCGTGTAAGGGAAACAAAATCAAAAAGGAAAAAACGATTAACCAATTATACGGCGCATAATCGAAGTGATAGCTGGCCTTAATGAAGAAACAACTAATGAACAAAAGCCAGGAAAGTAGATAGAGTCTTATAGGAAAGCTATTCTTCACTATCAAACTAGAATGAACTCGATAGAAATAATAAGCCAAAATCCCGAAGCCTCCGGCCAAAAGAAAAAATCTTTCTTCCGCGAAATTCTTAACGAGCGGAATGAGAACGAAGGAATAGCTGAACAGGCATCCGATCGCAAAAAAGAGAACCGACTTGTCTTTCAGTTCGAAGAATCGTGCGAGATGAAAGAGATAACCGAACAGGGAAAGAAAAAAGACGGTTAAAAATAGATAGTATGAATAAAAACTTATTTTGTTCTCCCAACCTATCCAGGAATGAATGGAACGACCGTGAAGAAAATAGAATCCGAAAAATAAGACAGTCATATAAGTCGCAAGGGAAAGAAAGACCCGAGCTTGCAGTTTGCGAGAATAATAGATATTTAAGCCGACTACGAATAAATAAATCGCGAGAATGGCCGAAAAAATAACCCTTTTCCAAACGACCATTTCATCAAAAGCCTCCTCGTCCAAGAGACTCAGGGGAAAATTCACATAAGTCAGTTCTTCATAAGCGTCCAAATGAATGTACAATGCGTATTCGGTTTTTGCAGGAAATCGAATACGGAAGTTAGGACGCGGGGAGACGATCTTGTTATATAATTCGTCGGAATGGTCGGTTAACTCAAGTCTGCGAAACTCGCCCTTCTCGGATATATAGCATAATTCGGCCTTAGGAACGTTAATCGAATTAAAAAGAATTCGTCTGTCCAACGGCACGTTCGAGTCATTTCGAACGGTCAACCTTAACCAAACGCCGTTGGACGTCCGCCTCACGCGCAAAACGTCTTCGATCGGATTTAAGTACCACTCGAAAGCCTGCAAACCTTTGAGATTATCGATCGTACATGAAGTAAATTTTCGATCACGGTGTCTATATTCGACATAGGTACTGACGTTTAAATTACGAATCCCCTCGTCGATTCGGACAGGAGATTCTGCATTCAACGGGAAAGGCAAGAATGCTTGAATCCAAACAAACAAAGGAAGAAATTTCAGAAGAATCATCAAAACTGAATACTTTCTAAAGGGAATTTTCAAAGGTAACAAGTTTATCATGATGCTTTGCCGCGGGAAAGGCCTTCCGCTAATTTCATTCAACTTTCAATCCCGGTCAAGAACATTGAAAGAATTCCGACTCATTAACGAATAAGAAATAATTGTAATAAAGATTTTCCGCTTAGAAATATAACGGTGGATTCTTACGGAAAGGTCGATTTCGCTTTCCAAAGCCGTTCTTTTTCGACACGCCTTTAGTCGATATTCATTCCGAGTCTTTTTGACAAACGTAGTCCATTTTTTAGAAACTGGACTATTCGCCTCCCCTCTCCCGTTCCCTGATTTTTCGGTCAACGGCAATCGCAAACAAGTAAGAAGACAGATCAAAGCCGGCTCGGTAAGCTGCGGCCAACAAAAGTACAATTTCTGGAATTTGCACTCAATTTACGCCGCACGAATGAACTCACATAGTTATAATATTATTATACTTAATCTTATATTAATATCTATTGTTAATTTTTTTCACATAAATTCCAATTTCTAAAATCTGGAATACTTTTTCGAACCTCTTCGGAACCGAAAATGAAATTCACTTCGACGAAAAAGGGGCCAAAAAATATCGTCACCCAAAACGCCAAAGTACTGTGGTCCTTCCACGGGTATATCACAACGCGAGGTAGAAATATCCAAAATCTACTGGTGCCATTCTTTTCTTTATAGAATTATAATTTATATTTTTATAATACTAAAAAGTAAACCTTCCGTAATGCAGTCGTAACCATTTTTCCGGATAACATTCGTATCGGAATGAATTAGCAATTCAATCGCCAGTTCCGAAATACACGAACGGAAAAATGAAATGAATAAGCTTATTAGGAGGATCGCAATAACGGCATTCCTTCTGCCTTTGTCAGGAAATCTTTTTTCAAAAGACTTGTACGTAGATAAAACGACCGGGCAAGTGTTTGCTGCTCCCGGTGCGAATCGAGTCAAAATGCAAGACGACTCTAACGCACCAACCCAAGATAACGGGAACGGAAACGGAGGGGATAAAGTTGATAACGGACTTACCCAGGAAAACAATTTCCAGAAAGGTTACGGCTTTACGGATGTGCCGAACCAATCCGCTCACCGCCCCAGAGATCCGCAAAAAGAGAAATTAACGATCTACGGAAGACTTCAGTTTCGTGGAATTGCGGGATCAAAGGACACGAACTACAGTAACGGCCACGATAACTTCCAAGCCGTAGACTGGAACGTCAGACGACTCCGTCTCGGTGCTATGTATGAAGGCGCCGATTGGTGGGGTGGTTTGGTCAATATTCGTTTGGAAAACCTAGTCGCTAGGCCTGAATTAAGCCCTGCAACTACGGCTACGGCTTGTACGAATGCGGCCTGTACGCAAACTACGACTGTTGTGACCAAAGGTCAATCCTTAGCGAACAACAGAGGCGCGGTTCAAGAAGCGGTCGTTTGGCTCCAATCGAAATATGCGAATTCTCGCATAAGCCTCGGTCAACTCAACGTTCCGTTCAACCGGGAATACATTGCGTCTTCTCAAAACTTAGTCAATATCGAACGCTCCATGATCACTGCAGCTCTCCCCCAGTTCGATATGGGTGCGATGCTAAACGTTCACCCTCTAAAACAAATTTTAGGGGATAAATACACTCAAATGCTAACCGTAACCGGATATGTCGGAAACGGTAGAGGCGCGGGTGGAGACTACGGAACGGGTCGTAAAATCGATTTATACAATACCAGAAACGGAAATAACGGTACTATAACGACCGCTCCTACTTATATCTGGCGCGTAGTATTCAACCCTCTGGGTGGTCTCGTAAACCAAGTCGGTAAAGAAGTAGGCTGGCACGAAGGAGAGGAGATCTTCCAGTCCAGAACCAAATGGTCGATAGGCATGGCGGGATATCAGACGGCAAGTTTCAATACTATCGCCAACTCGACGATTCCTGCTTTAGTTGACGCCTATCCTAGAGGAGCAGCTGCGGTTAACATCGTAACTCCTCAAAGTACTCCTGATAACGGAACCCCTGGAGCTTCTACAAACGGCTTCGGATTCGGAATTCCATACGGTCTTCCCGGTTCCAGTAACGCGACTTTGGTGCAAAATAACTCGACCACTCCAGCTTCACCTCGTTGGGGTCTCGTAGCGCACACGTACGATACGACTTTCTATTCCAACGGAATCTACGTAAACGCTGCCTACACCAAGATGAGCGGTCCGGCATCCAATAATACGATGGGTTACCACGTAACATTAGGGTATAACGTTCCGATTCTCGCGAAATACTATATTATGCCTGTCGTGAGATATGACTACCTACAAGGCGATTTCAACCGAGATCATCATATAGATCCTAGCGACGCGTATCGTTCCTACTGGGCCGGTCTAAATCTCTATTTAGATAAACATTTGATGAAAATTCAACTTTTCTATAATGACTTTCACACCATGTTAGGATACAATCCTGCAACCGGAGGCGCCAAGGCTCTGGACAACCAAGCGATTATTCTGCAGGCTCAGTTTAGCTTCCAAACTGGTATATCGACTAATGAGAAACAGTATTCTGCAGCGGAGGGGAACGCCAGATCTAACTAATCGTGAGATCTGAAACGGAAAAAATATGAAATCAACAGTAATTAAAACTTTAATCATCGCTTTAGCCTTAGGGTTCGTCGGATGCAGCAAAACGGGCAAAACGAACGACTCCGATTACAGTGGGTTATTGGCATCGATCTTAGCTGCACCGGCTCCCGATGGAACCAAATCCGTCGTAAAAATCACTCAGCTTGATTCGGTGTCTTGGACCGGAGTTTGTTTCGATAGCTTTATCATCGCAAACAGCGGCGTGAGCGCTTCTGGAACGGATTTCTTTAACGCGACTCTGGGAGCATTGCAAAGCGCTCCTCCTTTAGTGCTCGAAAAGACTTCCAAGTCCACTTGCTCTTCTTTGGGTTTTCCCGGAGGGATCACTCAAAGAAGTACGGACAACAACTTCTTTTATAAAGTTTACTATTGTAATCCCGACGTAGGTGTCTGTACATTCAGCGCCATACAAGCCGCCGGTTTTTAATCAACGTAGTACTTTTAGAGTTACCACTGAGGCGGAGGAGACTCCGCCTTTTTTCTTTCCAAAGATAAAATCAATTATCCCTTTCTCCGCTTCACTCTATGGATAAATCTCGCGTAGACAACCGGAATAACGATCAGCGTTAAAAGACTCGCGCTGATAAGTCCGCCGATCACTACCGTAGCCAAAGGCCTCTGAACTTCCGCTCCCGGCGAGGTTGATAATGCCATCGGTAAAAAACCGATAGAGGCGAGCAATGCCGTCGTGATCACGGGACGTAATCGATGTTCCGCAGCTTTTTTAATTGCGGTCACAGAATCGGCTCCTTCCGCTTCTTCCTCTCTTGCGAAGGTAACCAAAACGAGTCCGTTCAAAATGGCGATGCCGAACAAGGCGATAAACCCTATTCCGGCAGGAATACTGAAAGGCATCCCTCTTAGTAGTAGGGAAAAAACTCCACCGGTAATCGCAAACGGAACGTTTAAGAAGATTAAAAGCGCCGGAGAAGGTTCTCGAAACGCCATATATAGAAAAAGAAAAATGACCACTAAGGTGATCGGAACGACGATCAGAAGAGTCGAACGCGCCGAATTATACTTTTTGAATTCTCCCCCCAGCTCGTAACGATAACCGGGAGGGAAAACGATTTTAGATCGAATACGATCATCCACTCTCTGAACCGTGCTCAACATATCGCTCCCTCTCACGTTGAATTGCACGAGGGCTAACCGGTACTGATTTTCATGGTTGATTTGGACCGGGCCGTCTTCGATCGAAACATCGGCAAGTTCTCCAAAAGGGACTATCTTTCCTTTTGTACCCACCGGCAAGGCGCGAAGACTCCCTAAATCATTCTCCAATTTCCAATCGGAAACGACAGCGATTTCGAAGCGTTTTTGACCTTCGAATAAGATTCCGACCGGATAACCGGATGCTAAAGACTCCGCGATCTGATTCACGTCGTTCACGTTATATCCGTATCTTGCCATCGCCTCTCGTCTGGGACGAATCCGCAGATACTCCAATCCGGAAAGTTGTTCGATTCGCAGATCCGCAACTCCTTCGACTCCTCTCGAGATCGTCGCTATCCTTTCGGCGAGAACTTTCAAAGTGGCTAATTCTTCCCCGAAGATTTTAATACCCACGTCGGATCGAATTCCGGCGATCATCTCGTTTGTTCTCATTTGAATCGGCTGAGAAATTCCATAGGCGACCTCCGGGATTAATTCGGAAACCGTTTTGGAGATTTCCTCCTCGAATTCCTGTTTGGTAAATCTCCATTCTTTACGGGGCTTTAATTCCAAAAATACGTCCGTTTTGTCCAGCCCCATCGGTTCGTTTGCCAACTCTGGCGATCCTGTTTTGGAAACGATGCTTGTGATTTCCGGAAATTTTGCCAGCAGTGCTTTCTCGATCTTCGTGGAAGTATCCAAAGATTGCTGCAAAGAACTGGAAGGTAATCGGGATATTTCCAGCAAAATGGAGCCTTCATCCATGGTCGGAATAAACTCCGCACCCATGAATACGAATCCGATAATGGCAAGACCGAACGCGCCGAGAGCCGATACGATGACCCGTTTTGAATTCCTCATCGCCTTCTCTAAAAAAGGTTTATATAGACGGCTGATTTTACGAAAGAGTGAAGTTTCTTCTTCTTGGTGGATTCGAGGATCCAAAAAGTAGGAAGCTAAAACGGGTATGAGTGTCAACGTCAGAAAAAAAGCTCCCAAGAGTGCGAACAAAACCGTTAGCGCCATCGGGATAAACATCTTCCCTTCCGTTCCCGATAGGGTAAGAATCGGAAGATAGACCACAGCGATGATGATTTCACCGAAAATAGTCGCTTTCCGAACTTCTATCGTTGCGGTTAGAATCGTCTCTCTTCTTTCCTCGAAGGTAAGCCTTCGACCTTTTTCCTTGGCCAATTCCAATAATCTTCGAAAGGAATTCTCCACCAGAATGACTGCACCGTCCACGATGAGTCCGAAATCGATCGCTCCCATCGACATTAAATTGGCGGGTAAATCGCGGAATCTCATTACGGAAATCGCAAACAACATCGCAAAAGGAATCGTAACGGCGATGACTAAGCCGGAGCGAAGATCTCCGATCATCAGGAATAGGACGATGATGACGAGAAACGCGCCTTCCCCTAAATTCCACAGAACGGTATTGATCGTGTTTTTGACCATTACGGATCTATCATAAAAGGGCTCGATCTCCATTCCTGCGGGTAGAGCCTTCTTGATCTCCTCCAGCTTTTTCTTGATAGCATCGGTGACTTCCAGAGAATTTTCATTAACTAACATTAAAGCGATCGCCCCGACTACTTCTCCCTTCCCCTCCATTGTTGCGCCGCCCTTACGAAGTCGAAATCCTTCCTCGACATGGGCCACCGACGAAAGATAAATTGGAAAGCCGTCGGGAGTTCTTCCGATCGAAATTTTATAAAAGTCCTCCTTGCTCTTCAAAAGACCTTCCGTCCCGATCACGAGGTGTTCCTTACTTTTTTCGATATATCCGCCTCCGGTCGCGGTATTATTAACTAATACGGCATCGGAGACGTCCTTTACCCCCAAACCCAGCGCTGCAATTTTCGATATATCGACGATAATTCTATACTGCTTAACCTTTCCGCCGAAGGTATTTACTTCCACGACTCCGTGAACCGTCTTCAGAACGGGGTTGATGAACCAGTTTAAATAAGTCGTAAGTTCGGTTAACGAATGAGTTTTACTCTTTAGAATAAATTGATACACTTCTCCTAACCCGGTCGAGATCGGACCGATCTGCGGAGCTCCGTAGTTTTTAGGAATTTGGCTGGATACATCCACTAATTTCTCGCTGACAAGTTGACGGCTCAGATATAAATCCGCTCCCTCTTCGAAAACGATCGTGATGATCGAGAATCCGTATCTGGAAACGGAGCGAACTTCTTGTAATTTAGGAATTCCTGATACTGCTCTCTCTATAGGATAAGTCACATACTGTTCGATCTCCAAAGTCGATAAAGCAGGCGCGGTCGTTATAATCTGGACCTGAACATTCGTTATATCTGGAACTGCATCGATTTTCAATCGTCTCGCAGAATCGACTCCGATGCCGAAAAGTAGTATCGAAAAGACTGTGATTGCGAGGCGGTTGTGGAGGCTCCAGCGAACGATAGCGGTTAAGAATTCCATTATCCCTCCTCGCCGAACGAGGATTTTAGGAGAAGAGACTTTAATTCGAAGACTCCTTGAGTCACGACATCTTCTCCCTCGCTAAGCCCGTCCAAAATCTCGACCATTCCGCCTTCCGAATTCGCTACATTTACGATTTTCGGAATATAGTTATAAGTATCCTTTCTTACGAACACGTAATCGGAATTACTTATTTTGAATATAGAACTTTCCGGAACTAAGATCCCGTTTCCGGTATCCGTCACGACTTTCGCGGTTCCGAAGAGGCCGATCTTAGCTTTTCTATCTTTATTCTTAAAAACTAATCTGGCATGAACGGTTCGAGAAGCGATATCCACCTGTTCCCCTATATGTTCCAATACTCCTTCGAATAAAAGATCGGGATAGGAATTGAGAATCACGCCCGCCTTATCGCCTTCGGCTACCTTGCTTAAATCCGCCTCGAAGATCTTAGCCATAAACCAAAGCTCGGATATATTCCCGATCGTCGCTAAATTCTGGGTCCCTGGAATCATTGCACCCGGCAAGGCGTTTCTATTCAAAACGATTCCGGCGATAGGAGCATAGATGTAGTATTTACCGGTCGTCTCATCGCTCGGCTCGAGGCCGTTTGCCCGAAGATTTTCCTCCGAAGCTTTTAAGTCGGCGGCTATGACTTTTAAATTCGCCTCTGCATCGATTTCCTCCTGCTTTGCCGCAAGTTTCATCGAGACTAGATTGCGAACCCGGTCTACGTTTTGAGACGCCGCAGAATGTCGAGTTTTAGCGGAATTATATGCGGATCGAAGTCTTGCTAAATCAGGAGAATCCAAAACTGCTAGCAATTGTCCTTTGGAAACCTGCGAACCCTCCACAAATTTAACTGTTACGATCCGACCCGCGACCCTGGCAGGGACTTCGATAATACGATCAGGAACAGGGGCGACTTCTCCTATTAGAGAAATCGTTCTTTGAAACTGTCTCTTTTCGATCCGCAAAGTCGTAATATGGAAAAGTTCCGATTGTTCCTTATCTAAAGTTACTGATCCGGACCCGATTTCGGAAGAATCCGACGCTTCCATAAGAGGTGATTTCGATTTGGACTTTGAAAACTTCTTATATAGAAAATATGAACCGCTTACGACGAACGCGATAAGCAGCACTGATAGAATGATGCGTTTCATTATTTGATTTCCTGGATATTGTCCTCGAATGAAAGTCCGATCGCGCGGACCAATTCGACCTGCGCGAGAGCGTATTCGGTTCGAGAGAGAATAAAGTTCAGCTTTGCTCCGGTCAAAATTCTTTGGGAATTTAAGGCATCGACGACTTTGATTCTTCCTGTACGGAGAGCTTCCTTCAAGAGATCCAAGTCTTTATCAAGGTCCCGTAAATAACTCGCATCGTACTGCTCTATCTCCGTTCTGAGAGCCAAGTAAGAAGATACTGCATTAACGATTTCCATTCGAACGTTTCTCTCTTGGATTCTTGCGTTTTCCTGTGCCTGTTCTTTTACGGAAGAGGCGCTTCGGATTTCTCCTTCATAGGTTCTCCAAAGAGTCAACGGTAGACTCACTTGCGCCCCTGCGACTTTTTCGTTGAAACCGTCGGATTGAATAAATCCTCCGATCGTTAGATTGGGAATTCTTTGAAGCCTCGTTTGCTCCAAACGTCTAGCTGCTAGAATGATTTCGTTCTCTGAGACTCCGATCTCGGGTCGATTCGCAAGCGCGATCTTCACCAAGCTGACTACATCGTTCGGCAATTCCTTTAGCGCAATACCCGTAATTTCTAATTCAAGAGAGGCGTCCGGATTTAAATTCAGCAGGATTAAAAGTTCTCCCTTGGCCGAATCCATTTTTCTTTCCGCTTGCTTGAGTAGTTTCCAAAGACGGAGTTCCTCCGCTCTTGCGACATCAACGTCCATTGCGGGAGCGACTCCCTCGTTTGCCCTTGCCGCGGAGAGATCGCGTAAATCTTTCGCGACTTCGTACAGTTGCTTTGTCCCCTCGAACTCCCTCTTAAAGCCGGAGTATCGTAATGTTGCCGATATAGTCCGAGAAAGCATATTTCTCCGTACTGCTTCCAACCTGCCGGCTTGTACTTTATATTCCTCGTCGGCGACCTGCTGTGCCTTTTCTCTTTTACCGCCGACATAAATTTCTTGAGTCACCAAAGTTTGGTAATTCGTAGCGATCGGCGCCGGTCCGGTTCCGAGTGGACCTCCTTCCGACGTAGTTCCCTTCCGATGGGCTAGATAGGCGCTGGCCACCGGATTGGACGGGAATAAATAGGAGGCGATCAATTTTCTTCCGGAAATTTCTTTCAGTTTTAGTTGTTCGGTTCGGTATTCGGGACTAGCCTCTAAGACGCAAATAGTAATACGTCGCAGGTCCATCCTACCCGCACAGGACGAGTTGCTCGATCGAGAAACCTCCTGTGAATAAACGCTTCCCGACATGACGACGCAGAGAAGCCATAAAATAAATATGCGCATAGTAACCTCCTCAGGGAGGATTTAATGAAATAGAGATCCTCCCTTGGTTCGCTCGTGATTAAGCGAAGGAGGTTCGAGGGGGGCGAAAAAGACGAATCGATTGCTCGAATGCGAGAACGACCGGCTTTGAAGATGGATAATAAAGAACGGATAGTCGGCTATAAATTCTGGCTACATACAAATCCCAGGATACGAAGAGAGTTAAATTACAAGGGCAATTAATGCAGACATGGTTCGATTTTTCATCGTGGCCAGGAGTGTGTTCCGCATACGGGCAATGCTCTTCCGCCACGCCTAAAGCTCCGCATACCGCCTCGTTATCGACTATCTTTTGATATCCGAAATTTGCGATAAACAGAAGTACAAATACTTTAAGTAAAAGTTTTGAAAGCCAATGACCGAGCATTCTGTGCGAGTTTCCCGCCTACAATGCAATAAGACTAAGCATCCGGGAGAATTCAATCAAATTCTTTATGAATAATATTTAGTGAAGAAAATGAGATAAAAATCAACTTTTAGAAAAACTGGAAGATGAAGAACGGACATTCATTCTGAAATCCAATCTCAAATCAATAAAGGATCTCAAAAGGAAATCTAATTTTATTTTAAGACTTTTAGAAGGCGCTGCTTCGTCCAACGAATCCACATTCGCTTCCGGAATGTAAAGAAGAATCTCCGGCTTCGGCTCAAAAATACGAATCTTGGTATCTTTCGATCTCATTCTCGAGTGCCGAGGCTACGGTTTTATCGACAGGAAAAAAAAGATTCGTTTCTATCGAACTCGCCCCCTTTTTCAAGATGCGCTTCCAGGTTCCGATAACTTGTCCATCCAGCAATATGATTGGATAAAAAAGGCCGTTGTTCGAGGCGACACGCGATTTGAATTGCACGGGTATACAAAAACTTCTATCCTCGTAACCCAAAAGGAATTCATCGAAACCGGGAAGAAGATAAATCCTTCGATTCAAAATATCTTTTTCAAATTCGAACGATGACGACCAATAATCCTGATTATTAATCCTAACTTTAGAAAGATCGGACTGAACTGCGGCAAGGCCTTTCTTAGCTTCGTTCAAAGCCAGTCCGGTCCACCAAATAAAATCCTGAATCGTAGCCGGACCATGGCCGGTAAAATACCGCTTCGCTAGCATACCCAATGCTTCTTCTCGATTCTGATCCTTTCGTTTTGGAATCCACTCTCCGAACAAAACAAACGATTCTTGCTTATCCTTCATCGGACCCTGGCAAATCAAACCGGTTAATGCCGCCTGGTATAAGAGATGGGAACCGCGAATTCCTTTCGTAGAAATCCCCTTATTCTCGAACTCGGCAAATAATTCCTTTCGAATCAATTGTTTCCCGTTTTGTAAAATCTTTGACAAAATTGCATTCGATTTTTTGAATATATCTGAATCTAATTCGAGCTTCCTATGCTGACTTGCAAGCCTCGGGATCATTCGTGGACCCAATAGAGACAGAATCGAATGGGCATCGTCCGCAAAAAGAAAGTGAAGCGTTCCTCTCAGCGACCATGTCCGAACGATTTTCTTTTTTAAAATCGCGGCTTCTATATCGGAGTCCTGAATTCCCGAGCCTCGTACGCGGATCGCCAATTTCGCTTGCATACGATCTTGCGCCTGCAATGCTCCCATCCACGCAGCTACATCCTCGACTTTTTTGAATCTTGTCCGGGAGATTTCCTGCCGATAGAGGCGATGCATGGAAATATTCATTCTAATTGTTTCCGGTTTTCGAATGTATCTCGTTCAAACTTTCGACTAAAATCGCGAGAGCAAATTTACTTCTGCTATTGCGGTTCTGATTTGCACACTTTTATACGTGTAATCGCTTGTTCGATATTTACGTTATCGTTATGTTCTATTATAAGCGGAAGATTCTAATGGAAACTTTAGGGATTTGACATGTCTTTGCGCAAATCCGACATGAGCCTTTTCCATAATTTCGGTCCCCCCGTTTCAAGAGTGCCTGCCGTCGCTCCGCTCTCTTTGGTCACAGGTAGGTTTTTACGACCCCATATGCCAATTTGCGCGAGAACCGGAAGAAGGTCAATGCCCATCGGCGTTAATCTATAAATCGCCTTCTGCTTGTGACTCGGGTCTTCCGTCTTAGATAGTATTCCGCCTTCGACGAGTTTACCCAATCGTTCGGCGAGGATATTCGATGAGATACCTTCTTGGGATTGTAGAAACTCTCTGAAATGGCGTTTTCCCGCAAACATTAGATCCCTAACGATCAAAAGACTCCACCTGTCTCCGAAAACCTCTAATGCGAGATTGATCGGACATAACGATTTTTGATAAACTGACATACCTTCCCCAAAAACTATTTGCATAATAGTCCCACCTACTCTATTATGCAACTGGTTTTATTTTGCAATCACTAATTAAAAACCCGATAAAAGAGTATTTTAGTAAAGGAAGCTTAGATGAGAAAAATTATATTACAGATGCAAATGTCCGTAGATGGATGCGTTTCCGCGGCGGATAGCAGTCTCGATTGGCAGATCTGGAATTGGGGCGACGACTGGAACTGGGATGATCGACTCAAAAAGGACTTCAATACGATCTTTGAATCCATCGACTGTATTCTATTAAGTCGCAAGATGATAGAACAAGGTTATCTAAACCATTGGGGAAATGCCGCTAGAAATTTTCCGGTTAATCCGCATTATGCGTTCGCTAAAAAGATAGTCGACGCGAATAAGGTGGTGCCGACCAATAAACTCAAAAATTCCAAATGGGATCGCACTGAAATCGTAAACGGCAATTTAATCGAAGAAGTCAGAGACTTAAAACTTCGGCCCGGAGGAAACATCATTACGTTCGGAGGCGTAAGCTTTGGCTCCTCTCTCGCGAAGGCAGGATTGATCGATGAATTTCAATTCTTTGTGAACCCAACTGTCGTGGGCCAGGGACTTTCATTATTCAATAATTTGAATGAATCTTTAAACCTCAAGTTGATACGATCCGTCGGATATGATTGTGGAATAGTCCTGAACAGATACGCACCGGAAACGTTATATCGGGACGATATTTAAGTGCCTCTCCGCTTTAGTTGCACGACGTTTTCGGTTACCTCAGGACTCGGGAAGATACGTTTTTGAACCTTCGACCCCTCCTCTAAAAAATAAACCGGACATTTAGTAAGTTTAGTGGGAAATCTTCGGCTAATTGTTCCGTTCGCAAAGCATATTAGGCACAATCGTACATTAATGATCGGATACATTTTCAACTCGACATAACTCGACCGAATAATCCAATCTTGACCACTTTATATATTCCAAGAAGAGGCATTTTCAAAATATTAAAAAAGGGCGTTTATTAGTAAATCGTCGAGTATTGATTCGGAATAATTATGATCGTTAAAAAGACTTTAAATTCACATATAAACCGCATAGGTTACTAGGTTAGCTGGAGAAAAGAATTCGATATCTTTTGCACACGATTCTAACCCGAAATGTCCGACGGCAAATTAACGAGATTCCGCAAATCGAGTCTATCTTGAGATGCTTGCGATCAAAGAAAAATTTTCTATACAGACCCTGTTCCGATTACAAACTTCTACATAGAAAAATCCGAAGATAACACCTTTGACAAATATGAAGAGAGTATCGGTTAGGTTTTTCTTCCATAGAACTTGCCTTGATAAAATCTGGCATTAATACCATGCGGCCGTTCCTCCCTATAACTTTACTTCTTTCTTTAGCGATTCTCGGCTGCTCCACCGCGGACTCGGATGTCGCTTATTCACCGAAAGCAGTTCTGGGAGTTTTGGATTTAAGGGGCTGGAATCCGGAAACTCATCCTTTAATTTCCTTAGACGGGGTTTGGGAATTTTCGGATGGACTGATTGATACGTATGATCACGATCCGAATCGAACTCGGGGATACTTAAGGGTTCCCGATTCCTGGAACCGTTTCCGTACCCTGGATAAAGAACATGGAGGAGAAGGTACCGGGACCTACGATCTTAAAATTCTATTGGATCGACCGATTCCGAACTTAGCCCTTCAGATCAACGACGTCTCGACTGCTTACCGTATTTTCGCAAACGGTAAACTATTATTGGAGAATGGGAAAGTAGGCCTCAGAAAAGAAGAGATGGTCCCCTCTTATAAACATCCGATCGTATTTCTACCGGAAGGGCCAACCGAACTAAGTATCAGATTTCAAGTTTCGAATTTTTATCATGTCACCGGTGGACTTAGAAAATCGATCCAAATCGGCAGAATACGATCGATCTTCGAATCCAAGAAGTCAGAAGCTTCGTTAGGCTGGCTTGTTTTCGGCTCTACCTTCCTCATGGGGCTTTATCATTTAATTCTTTATTTGATGAGAAGAATAGATCGCTCGGCGCTTTGGTTCGGGCTATTTTGCGTGGACGTAAGCGTGAGAACCTTCTTTACGGGTTCGGTATTCATATATGAAAGTCTTCCCGACGAATATTGGACTTACATTCATAAGGTGGATATTCTCAGCTTTATTATCGCGATTCCGCTCTTCTCTTATTTTTTAGGCAGCGTTTTCCCGAAAGAATTTCATCTGTATGCGCTTCGGGGAATATTTCTGATATCGTTACTATTTGCGGGAATCGTGATGATTCTGCCCTCCGCAAAGTATATGTGGTGGATACGGATCTTTCAGGCGATCGTAATTCTTCTAACTCCGTACCTTATTTACACAATGATCATGACTCTCTTGAGAAAAAGGGAAGGAGCTCTTTTATTTTTACTCGGAGGTTTCATTTTATTCCTGACGACATTCAACGATATCTTCACTCAAGCTCTCTGGATTAAATCCGGATACCTTGCGAACTGGGGATTACTCGCTTTCCTATTCTCCCAAACGACGATGCTTTCGATCCGATTCTCGAATGCCTTTGTCAGATTGGAAGAACTACAAAAGTCGTTAGAACTTAAAGTAGTGGAGAGAACGAAGGAATTGCGGGACGCAAAGAGAGTCGCGGAGGAAGCGAACGCCCTAAAGGACACGTTCATATCCCTCGTCACACACGATTTACGATCGCCATTGGCGAATATTATAGGCGTCTTGCAATTAATTCGAAGCGAATACGATTCGATGGATGATAGATCCATAATGGATTGGTTGGAGCGCATCGAAAAAATTTCCACACAATCTCTCGAAATGATCTCCACGCTGCTCGATTTAAATCGACTGCGATCAGGATCGTTTCCGTTGGATAATGTCCCGATCGATTTAAATCCGGAAATCGAGCAGGTGCTCAGCAAATTTTGGAGCCAAGCGAAATTTAAGAATATAACGATCGAAAACAAGATTCCGGAAAATGCAGAAATGGTAATGGATAAGACTTTATTGGCCGCCATTTTTGCGAATCTAGTTTCGAATGCTATCAAGTTCTGTAGAGACGGCGGACGAATCGAAATAGAATTCTCTCGAAAACCAGATTCGACGGAATTTATCGTACGCGATACGGGAGTCGGAATCCCCGAGGATATGATTCCACATTTATTTTCGACGGACTCTAAATCGACAAGATATGGAACCAGAAACGAAGTCGGAACCGGTTTGGGATTATCGTTAGTTTATAGCATCATTCAGGCGTATCACGGAAAAATTTCGGTTCAATCGGATCTAGAAATCGGGACTACCTTTACCTTTTCGATCCCTCAATCGTCATTGAACGCATAATAAATGTGGTTAAAATACGAAGACCCATTTCAAGAAAATTAATTCGTCTTACTTCCGGGAAAAGCTGGTCCAAAAAAAACGAAATGCAAGATTTGTTATATATGAACCTATTTATTCCGATTATCTTCGCACTTTTGTCCGGAATCGCAATGTCGATGCAACCAGGCATCAATTCCATATTGGGAAAAAGCGTTCAGAGTCCTTGGTTGGCCTCTACGATTTCATTTTTCGTGGGAACTCTCGCATTATTCTTATTTGTTTTATTCTTGGGGGAAACCAAATCAGCGTCTTTTCTTTCCGACGCGATTAGCAAAAGTCCCTGGTGGATTTGGACCGGAGGATTGTTGGGGGTACTCGTAGTAACCTCCGCGTTGGTCTTCGCCCCTAAGTTAGGAGCAACGAGTTGGATTGCCCTTTTTCTAGTCGGACAGGTCACCATGTCGGTCGTTCTGGAACGGTTCGGTATCCTAGGTTTTCCTGAAAAACCGATTTCTATCGCCAAAATCATCGGATTGAGTCTTTTGGTCTTAGGGGCCTGGCTCGTAAAGAAGGACAGTTAAGCGCTTTGTTTAACCGACTTCGCGTATTCTTGCACTCTTAAAAAGAATTCGGGATCCTCCAAAAATATCGAGAACTCGTCGAACTCCTTTCTGAAATTCGAATATAAATCTCCCATATAATAATTATTTGAAATACTCTTCAAGGTTTTCGTTAGTTTTAGATTCCATTGGGAAATTTTTGCAGCGACTTTCAAAGCGTATTCCGAAATATCCTCGCCCTCGAATATTTCGTCCACGATCCCCAAAGAAAGTAATTGAGACGATCGAATCGGATCACCTTTTAAAGTCAAAGCGAGGGCCTTCGACGGACCTACCTTTCGAGCCAAAGTAGTTAGGAGTGGAGGCGCGCCGAAGCGTATTTCCGGACGAAATAATAATGCTTTCTTTTCAGAAATGATGTAATCGCCGCAGAGAGCGAGATCAAAACCGCCCGCCGACGCGAAACCTTTTAAAATCGTAATTACCGGTTTGGGAAAACTATAAATCGCATAATGATATTCTAAAATTCTATGACGAAAGGATTCCAATCGGGTCTGAACCACTTCCTCCAAATCGTATCCGCTGGAAAAATTTCTACCTTCTGCCGCCAGAATAAGGGCTCTAATGTCATTTCTCCCGGCATTTGAATTGAATACGAACTCCAGCTCGTCCCGAATTCGAATGTTAAGCGCATTATTCTTTTCTGGACGATTCAAAGTTACTACGAGAATATTCTCCTTAGTTTCGACCTTTAAGCATTTTAATTCCATAGATTCCAAGCTCCTGCTAATTCACAATACAACGAGTGATTTAACGATCGTAGACGATTCTTTTTTCGATCGTTTGAGGACCAAATAATCGATTTGACGTAATATTAAGATCAAATCACTTATTGCCATATCGGCGCAAAAAGTCCACGCAAAGCAACGCAATATCGTCTTCCGCATTCCTGCCGTTTTGGAATTCGTGGAGATCGTATAATAGAGTTTCCAAGAATTCATCCGGAGAAAGATTCGTTTTCTTTAATAAAAGTTCGAATAGCCTTCCCTCCCCGTAAAACTGACCCAGGCGATTTTTAGCTTCCACGAGTCCGTCGGTATATAAAAACAATCTATCTTCGAATTGTAGTCGAATCGAGTCGGAGCAATATTTCCAGTGAGGCTCAACGCCTAGAAAAAAAGTGTTTTCGGTGATCAATTCGTAAATTCGATTTTCGTTTTTTCTCACGAGTAAGGAAGCCGGATGCCCTGCACTGGAATAAGACAGAATTCCTTCGGCATTCAAAATGCAGTAAAAGGCAGTTACGTACATTCCTTGGTTCTCCAACATTCCGCATAAGGATTCATTTACGATCTTCAAAAGGAGCGCCGGATCTTCCTGATCTCTATAATGATTACGAAAGGCCGCTTTTGTCATCATGGTCACCAGAGCTGCCGCAACTCCATGGCCGGAGACGTCGGCAATGAACAGACCGATCTTATCGTTTTCCAATTCTACAATGTCGTAAAAATCACCTCCGACCGTGTCAAGGGAGAGGTATCTCGCGGAAAGACGAAGAAGAGGAGATTCGAATTTTCTTAAATCCGGAAGAGTATCCCTTTGAAGACGACGGGCTAAAGTTAAGTCGACCGCTTGCATCGTGTGAAGGCGCTTCAGAATTCTCTTATTTTTTTTAGTTTGAACCAAATGTCTGGTTAACTGCTCCCCCATTTTTTTTACGCTATCCGAAGCTCTTACGAGCCAAAAATGGATGAACGCATATGAAGCCATGAATATCACGATTGCCGATATATGAGAATCGAAGTAGGTCCTCTTCCATAAGAACAATGGAAGAAGGAAGGAGAAGAAATATACGGCGTACCATAACGTTAAATAACGACTCTTTGCAAGACCTAATACAGGCAATTCGATCGCAATCACGAAGACGATCATCGCTGCAAAATAATCCGGAGCAAGGTAGGTAAAATAACCGTAAAATACCGGGAGAGGTAAGGAAAGATTCAACGCTCGATTTGCCCAAAGGACTGCGGACCAACGTCCCGTAACCATTTTAAAATTACAAAAAAGAGCCACGGAAATCGTATAAACGAAATTGAAAATTACGAGTATCGGATGCGGGGTCTCGACCGTTACGATAAAGTATCTCAAGATCACCCAAAATAAAGCTACACCGAAGGCCCCCTGAAAAAGAGATGAGGTAACCTCGCTGCGCAATGTCTTCCTAAGCTGATCTAAAAATGTCGGCATACGGCGACGCCAAGCAACCGATCGAACGGGAACCCGGAGGACAATTCGTTCGGGAAAAGGCCATACATCTTTGGTCGATTTTATGATTGGGTCAATCTAAAAATCGATCTTTGACCTACGGAAGAATTCTGAATAATGAGTCTCTTTTTGAGAGACCCATTATGAAAATCGATAACATAAAGACGTTTCTTATTTTGTCGAGTGGCGGCATATTCCGGTAAGAGGCAGAAATCTCATTTCAACCGTAGATGCGATTTCTGCCCTGAAAACTAAAGATGACGAAATTCCGCCGGCTGATTTCGCCAATTGTTATTTAGACCGTCCGAATACCAGAGCGGAGCCGCGATCAGTTCGGAAGGATCGATTGAATCTAGAGCGCTCAAATAAATACTCACAAAATCACCGCCGATTTCTTCGATGTGTCCTTTAGAAAAAGTTCTCACTCCGCAGTTCTTGCAGAATTGATGAGTAGTACTGTTAGTATTGAATCGATACGATCCGAGATTCTCCTCTCCGCTTAACAAACGAAAGGTGGAAGGCTTAATAATGGCCGACCAATTTCGAGTCTTTCTGCAAAATGAGCAATTGCATCGCCCCGTTCCCTGACTAAGATCGATATCCGCCTCGTATTTCACTGTTCCACAGTGACAACTTCCCTTGTATGTTTTGAGAGCCATTATTGTTTCCTTGTTAATCCGGAAATTACGATTTTCTCGGAATTCTAAACTCCGAAGTTCGATCGCTGATTATTCCTACCCATTAACTCTTCAAGTTTAACCGAAATATATGTCAGGATTTGTCATATTTAAAAAGTCGTAAAATGTGCTAAAGAAAAATATCCCTTCTACTGCCCCTAAAAAGAATGTTGACATACCGAAGGCAAAAAATTTCATAATAGTAGCTTTTAATTTATTCCTTTGAACCGATTGCAACTGCGCGAACAAAACGTTTACAAAAAATTCAGGTAGTTGCCTCTAAATTTTATGCTATTTAATTCAATTGAATTTTTAATCTTCCTCATCATCGTATTTATTCTTTACTACGCACCGTTTAGCTCTAAATATCAAATACAAATAATAATAGTTTCCAGCTTCATATTTTATTCATTCGGTTTTCCTATATTAGTATTTTTATTATTTTTCTCTGCGGCTATAAATGCCGGGACCAGCTACTTAATCACCTACGGCAAAGAATCAATTAGAAGGAAGGTAGCGATTTTAGGAGTATTGACGAATCTAGGCTTATTAATTTTCTTTAAATATAGCGGCCTATTGGCAAAAACCTTTTTTATCGACGAGAGTTCGTTAGGTAAGTTTCTAATTTCTATCCCCCTTCCTGTCGGAATCTCCTTCTTCACATTCCAGGGGATAAGCTTATTAATCGACGTATATTCTCAAAAGTATTTTTCTCGCCAGGAAGTCGTAGAAAGAACCTTCAAAAATCATCTTAGCAACGTAGTGTTCTTCATCTCCTTTTTCCCACAACTGGTCGCGGGCCCTATCGTAAAAGCTCATGATTTCCTTTATCAGATAGATAGAAAAAAATTCACATCGATTCGTTGGGAGGAAAGCTTCAAGGCAATTATTATCGGATATTTTTTGAAAACCGTAGTCGCGGACAATTTAAGACAGTTTACCTTTTGGATTCAATTTCCGTATTTTGATACAAAATCGACGTTCACTTTGCTAAGTTTACTGTTCGGTTATTCATTTCAAATATTTGCGGATTTTGCAGGATACTCGTCTATCGCAATCGGAATCTCTAAGCTTTTTGGCTATGATCTAAAAGTGAATTTCCTATTTCCTTATATCTCCACCTCCTTTAAGGAATTTTGGAAACGTTGGCATATTTCTCTATCATCGTTTTTAATGGAATACCTATATATTCCCTTAGGCGGTAATCGAAAGGGAAGCTGGAGGACTTACGCTAATCTTATGCTAACTATGTTTATTGGAGGATTATGGCACGGGGCTGCTTGGAGTTACGCCCTTTGGGGGTTAGTTCATGGAGCGGCTCTAACGATAGAAAGGGCACTCAAAATGGATTCTATTCGTGAAAATTGCAAAATATGTAGAGCATCTTACGGTTTTATGGTTTTCTTTTTCGTGACGTTCGCCTGGATCTTTTTTCAATTACCCGATATCAACGACGTTACAAGACTCTTCCAGGCATTATTACGTAATTGGTCCTTACCGAACAGTTATGATTTAATTGTCAGCATATTCGTCTATTCATCCCCGGTGATTTTATATCATGTGCATTATTTGATGCGAAGGAATGGGAATCAAATGTTCGAGAATTTTCAATTTATCGCTTTCGGCGCAATGATTTTTTTAATCGTCGTGAACCGCGGTTTTCCAGGCTCTTTTATTTATTTTCAATTTTAATGAAAAATAAAGTAATATA